>JAOUIA010000009.1 GCA_029884335.1 Betaproteobacteria bacterium | reverse complement strand
GAAAATGGCGCGCTGCGCGACGCCGGTCGCAGCGGGTATCGTGAATACCCGCAAGACCGGCAACAATGCAGCGCGTCATTTCTCGCTCGTCCTTGTGCAAGGAACTTCCGGGACGCGACACTAGCCCAGCGTGCCGCCGTGTCCGCCCACGTCACCGCCAACGTCGAGATCGCCGGCCGGGAGACCTTCGCCGAGCACGGCAAGGGCGAGCCGGCGCGCCTCGAACCGCCCGGCGGGCGCTTCCTCGCGCGCGTGGGCGCGCCGTGAGCGGCGAGCGCAGCCCCGACCCGCGCGCTGCGCTGCAGGAGGCCGCGGCCGCGCTCGCGCGCGGCGATCCGCGCGCGGCCGCGCTCGCCTACGAGCGCGCCGAGGCGTTCGGCCAGGCGGCGGCCTGCGCGTTCAACGCCGGCCAGGCGTGGCGCGCGGCCGGCGATCCCGCGCGCGCGCTCGACGCCTGGCGGCGCGCGGCGCGCGGCGCGCCGGCGCTGAAGTCGAAGGCCGTCGTCCTCGCGCGCCGGCTGGGCGAGGCGGGCGACGTCGAGACGGCCGCGCGCGTGCTGCGCGAGCGCATCGCGCTCGATGCGCGCGACTTCGACGCGCACCAGGCGCTCGTCGACCTCGCGGCGGCCGACCGCGGCGCCGCCCGCCCGCCGGCGCTGGTGCCGCTGCCCGCCGGCGCCCCGTCCCTCTCCTTCGTCGTCTGCAGCATCGACGCGGCGAAGTACGCGGCCGTGGCAGCGACGATCGCGCGGTGCTTCGCGGGCGTGGCCCACGAACTGATCCGCATCGACGACGCGCGCTCGCTGTGCGAGGGCTACGCGCGCGGCTTCGCGCGCACGGCCGGCGACGCGGTCGTGTTCTGCCACGACGACATCGACCTGCTCGCGCCGGACGCCGCGGCGCGCCTCGTTGCCCACCTCGCGCGCTTCGACGTCGTCGGCGTCGCCGGGACGACGCACGTCACCGGCCCGGCGGTGTTCTGGTCCGGCCATCCGCACGTGCACGGCTGGGTCACGCACCGCCTGCCCGGCGAAGGCGACTACCAGCCGTCGTTCTCGAGCTTTGCCGGCGCGCATGCCGCGGTCGGCGGCATCGAGGCGATCGACGGCGTGCTGATGGCCTGCCGGCGCGACGCGGTCGCGCGCGTCGGCTTCGACGCCGCCACCTTCGACGGCTTCCACCTCTACGACCTCGACTTCAGCTATCGCGCTCACCGGGCGGGGCTGGCACTCGGCGTCGCCTGCGATCTCGGCGTCGTGCACGCGTCGAAGGGCCGCTTCGACGATGCCTGGGCGCGCTACGCCGACCGCTTCCGCGCGAAGTTCCCGCTGCTGACCGGCGAGCGCGGGGCATCGCACTACTACGCGACGCGCCTCGCGACGGCGGCGGACGTCCTCGCGCTGCAGCGGCGTCTGGGCGAATTCGCGGCCGCGAGGGGGTAGGGTCGCGCGTCGGGCGGCAGGCGAGGTAGAGTCACGGCTTCGTCCCCCGCGAGCCGCCATGTCCGCCTACGTCATCGCCAACGTCGACATCACCGACCCGGAGACCTTCGCCGAGTACCGCAAGGGCGTGCAGGCGAGCCTCGATCCGTTCGGCGGGCGCTTCCTCGCCCGCGGCGGTCGCGCCGAGGCGCTCGAGGGGTCGTACGCGGTCAAGCGCATGGTCATCATCGAGTTTCCCGACTACGGGCGCGCGAAGGCGTGGTGGGAATCGCCGGGCTACCGGCCGCTGCTCGAGATGCGCCAGCGCTCCGCGCGCACCGACCTCGTCGTGGTCGAAGGCTTGCAGTAACGCGCCGCCGGCGGACGGAGGCAGGATGGCGCAGAGCAAGGCGACGAGCGTGGCGGCGTACGTCGAGGAGCTGCCGGCGCAGCGCGAACCGGCGGCGGCGGAGCGGGTCCCGGCCAGGCGTCCGCCGGCGAAGAAGGCCACCGCGCGGGTGCGCCAGGGAGCCGCCAAGTGAAGGACGCCGCCGCCGCCCGCGCCGCCGCGCTGGTCGCGCGCACGATGACCGCTTCGCTCGGGACGCTGCACGACGGCGCGCCGAGCGTGACGATGACGCCCTACGCGGTGCTGCCCGAGCCGTTCGCGTTCGTCGTGCTCGTGTCGGGGCTGGCCTCGCACACGCGCGACATGCTCGCCGACCCGCGCGTCGCGCTGCTGGTCGTCGAGGGCGAAGGCGGCGGCGCGCCGCCGCACGCGCTCGCCCGCGTGGCGCTGCAGGGCCGGGCGAGGGCTCTCGACGTGGACGATGCCGCCTACGCTGCCGCGCGCGCGTGCTACTCCGGGCGCTTCCCGGACATGACCGGACTCTTCGGCCTCGGGGACTTCCGCCTGTTCGCGATCGAGCCAGAGTCGGTGCGGGTCGTACTCGGCTTTGCGCAGGCCACCTCGCTCACGCCGGCCACGCTCGCCGCCGCGCTCGCCGCCGCCTGAAGCTGCGCGTTGGGCGCGGTTGTGGCGCGCTTGTCAACCGTCCATCGCCCGATCCGCGTTTACTGTCTTGTCCACTTGCGCGGCGCGCCGCGTTGGTGGGATAAGGAAATACGGCGAGTTGTCGCCGCGGAGCGAGGCGATGGGCACGGTGGCAGGGCACAGCGCGGGGTTCGGCCGCATCGGCGCGGAGACGCGCCCGTCCGCCTACACGCCGTTCCATCTGTCCAGCGCCCCGCGGCCTTCGCCTCCGCCGGTTTCCGGTCAGCGCGTGCGCATCCGGACCTGGGTGGCGCTGGGCGTCGCGCTCGTCGCGGCAGTCGCCACGGCGGCGCTCTCCGGGCTGTTCGTCAAGGCGCCGCCGACACTCCAGTCGCTCGACTCCGCAGCCAAGCGCATCCAGATCCTCGACCCCGAGGCGGAGCGCCTGGGGCGTTCGGCCTTCGCGCGCCAGCGCCACCGCGGGTAAGCGGAGGCGGGATCCCGTCGCCATCCAACGGGGTCGGAGCCCGACGCCACAAGTGGCTTGGGATCCGACCCTTGCGGGTCAGTAGCCGCGCCCCCAGTACTCGCAGAAGCGCTCGACGTTGCGCGGCAGGAACATCGCGTAGGCGCCCCAGCCTTCGTACTTGGGCAGCTTCACCGCGTTCATCGCCTCGTCGTTGAGGCACTTGCCCTCGGCGGCGAGCTGCTTCGCCGCGTCCGACACGTCGGTCATGTATTGCTTGGCCGCGCGCACGTCGTCCTTGGTGCCGAGCCGCCCGCCCGGACCGGGGTGGCCGGGAATCATGCGCTCCCAGTCCATCGCCAGCACGCGGTCGAATCCCTCGAACCAGTCGGGCAGGAAGCCGTCCGGCAGGTCGCGGAACTGCACCGCCTGGATCGGGATCCAGTCGACGGTGAAGATGATCTTCTCCTTCGGCAGGTGGATGACCAGCGTGTTGTCCGAGTGGTTGCGGCCCACGTACACGAGGTCCAGCCGCGTGCCGCCGAGCTCGATCGTGCTGCGCTCGTCGACCACCTGGTCGGGCAGCACGATCTCCGGGTTCTTCAGAGCGGCGAGCTGCTTCTGCGCGTTGCGGTGAGCGACGAACGTCGCGCCCGCGTCCTTGAACGGCTTGCCGCCGGCGATGTGGTCGTAGTGGTGGTGGCTGTAGACGACGTACTTGACCGGCGCCTGCGTGATCTTGCGGATCTCGGCAAGGAAGATCTCGCCCCCCTTCTTGTTGACGAACCCGACCGGGTCGGTCGCGATCACGCCCTCCGGCGTCACCACGAACATCGCCTGGTGGCCCATCATCCGGAAGACGTAGACGTTGTCGGTGACCTTCGTGGTCGCGAACTGCGGCGGTGCCGCCGCCGGCGCCTGCTGGGCAAGCGCGGGTGGCGTGGCAAGGGCGAGGGCGGCGAGGCAGGCAGCGGCAAGGCGCATGGGCTCTCCATGGAGGGGACGTGACGCCGGCCGGCGCCCCGACGGGCAACAGGCCAGGGCGCGCGATTGTTCCATGGCCACGAACCGACCGGTCCCTGCGCTGCAACAAGGTCCGGCGCCAGGGGCGCTGATAGCATCGCCGGCTTGGAGGTGCCGCGGTGGCGACGATGCGCGCGATGGTGTGCGAGGCGGCCGGCAGGCCGCTGGCGGCGCGCGAGCGCGAGCGTCCGGCGCCGCGGGCAGGCGAGGTGCTCGTGGCCGTCGCCGCCTGTGGGGTGTGCCGCACCGACCTGCACCTCGTCGACGGCGAGCTGCCGCAGGCACGGTTGCCGGTCGTGCCCGGCCACGAGGTCGTCGGCAGGATCGTCGCGTGCGGGGCAGGCGCGGGCGACCTCGCGCCGGGCATGCGGGTCGGCATTCCCTGGCTGGGCGGAACCTGCGGGCAGTGCGACTCCTGCCGTCGCGGGCTCGAGAACCTGTGCGCCAACGCGCGCTTCACCGGCTGCACGCACGACGGCGGCTACGCCGAGTACGCCGTCGCCGACGCGCGCTACGTCTTCCCGCTGCCTGAGCGCTATGACGACCTGCGCGCCGCGCCGCTCCTTTGCGCCGGCCTCATCGGCTACCGCGCCTACGCGATGGCGGGCGACGCCCGTGTGCTCGGCCTGTACGGCTTCGGCGCCGCCGCGCACCTGATCGCGCAGGTCGCGCTCCACGAGGGCAGGCGCGTGCACGCGCTCACGCGGCCCGGCGACGCGGCGAGCCAGGCCTTCGCGCGCCGCCTCGGCGCGCACTGGGCAGGCGACAGCACGGAGGCGCCGCCGGAGCCGCTCGACGCCGCGCTGCTGTTCGCGCCGGTCGGCGCCCTGGTGCCCGCGGCGCTCGCAGCCGTCCGGCCGGGCGGCGCGGTCGTCTGCGCCGGCATCCACATGAGCGACATCCCGGCGTTTCCCTACCGCCTGCTGTGGGAAGAGCGCTGCGTGCGCTCGGTCGCCAACCTCACGCGCGAGGACGCGCGCGCGTTCCTCACCCTGGCAGCGCGTGTGCCGCTCGCCGTGCACGCGCGCGCCTACCCGCTCGCCGAAGCCAACGCCGCGCTCGACGACGTCCGCCACGGGCGCGTCGACGGCGCCGCCGTCTTGACGATGCCCGCGGTTCGGGCGTCGAATCCATCCTGAACGCAGTCCGTTCGCCCACCGAGGAGCCCGCCATGGCCGCACGCAAGCCCGCAGCGCCCGCCGCATCCCCCAAGTCGAAGTCGCGCCGCGCTCCACGCAAGGTGGCCGCGAAGAAGGCCGCGAGCGCGCCGAAGCGCGCCGCCGCGCCGGGGCCGCGCGAGCTCCAGGGGCAGATGGCCCGCATGGCCGACCTGATGACGCCCGACCAGGCGATCGAGCTCTACAAGGCGAACGCGAAGATGGCGCTCGACGTCATCAACGCGGCGATCGACAGCACCGCGCGGGTGCGCAAGCTGCAGTTCGCCGGCGAGGAGTCGGCGCGCGAGTTCGGCCGCAAGGCTGCGCGCGGCGCGGCGGCGGCGAAGGACGCGCAGTCGCTGGTGTCGCTGAGCCAGGAGACCGGCCGCGAGGCGATGGAAGCGAGCCTCGCCTACTGGCAGGACATGTTCGAGCTGATCGTCGAGATCCAGAAGCGCCTGTTCAACCTGATCGAGGACCAGGCGCAGGGAATGCCCGGATACAAGCACGCGAAGGCAGCCATGCAGATGATGCCGGACCTCGGGCCGATGAAGAACGTCGTCGACGCGATGCAGGGCCTCGTCGGATCCGGCGGCAGCGCGTTCACGTCGATGCAGAAGGTCATGCAGGACATGGCGCAGATGGCGCAGTCGTCGTTGCCCGGGCGGCGCTGAGCCACGCTGGAATTCTTCCTCTCCCGCTCGCGGGAGAGCGAACTCGCGCCCCCCCCTCTCCCGCTTGCGGGAGAGCGAACTCGCGCCCCCCCTCTCCCGCTTGCGGGAGAGCGAACTCGCGCCCCCCTCTCCCGCTTGCGGGAGAGCGAACTCGCGCCCCCCCTCTCCCGCTTGCGGGAGAGGGCAGGGGTGAGGGCGCCCGCCAGGCGCCGGAAGCCCCGTTGACGCACGTCATCGAGCGCGCCTGACCCGGGCGGTCTAATGGGGGCCCGGCCCGGCCCGCCCGGCGCCGGCCGCATCGATGCCGCCGGTTCGCGACGCCTTGCCCGACACCCACGCCCGATCGGTCGCGGAGGTGGTCGCAGCGCTCGCCACTCACGAGCGGAACGGGTTGACGAAGCCCGAGGCTGCAGCGCGTCTCGCGACGTTCGGCCGCAACGAGTTGCCGCAGGCGCCGCCGCTGCCGTGGTGGCGCCGGCTGGCGGCACAGTTCGCGAACCCGCTGGTCCTGCTGCTGCTCGCCGCAGCGGCGGTGTCCATCGGCGTCTGGTGGCTCGAGCGCCACGCCGGGCCGCCGTTCGAGGCGATGGCGATCCTGGCGATCGTCTTGCTGAACGGACTGCTGGGCTACGCGCAGGAGGCGCGCGCCGAGCGCGCGATGGCGAGCCTGCGGCAGATGAGCGCCGCGACCGCCTGCGTGGTGCGCGACGGCGAGCGCGCGACGATCCACGCCGCCGAGCTCGTGCCCGGCGACCTCGTCGTGCTCGAGGAGGGCATGACGGTCCCTGCGGACGCGCGCGTGGCCGAGGCCGTCGCGCTGCGGGCGAACGAGGCGGCGCTGACCGGCGAGAGCGTCGCCGTGAGCAAGTTCGCGGCGGCCGTCGCGCCCGCGACGCCTCTCGCCGAGCGCGCGTCGATGACCTATGCGGGCACGGTCGCGGTCGCCGGCCGCGGACTGGCCGTCGTCGTGTCCACCGGGCCGGCGACCGAGTTCGGCCGCATCGCCGGGTTGCTCGCGGCGACCGGGCAGGAGGCGACTCCGCTGCAGCGCCAGCTCGCCTCGCTCGGCCGGATCCTCGGCATCGTGGTGATCGCCATCGCGGTCCTGGTCGGCGCGACGATCCTCGCGATGCAGGGCTCGATCACCACTGCGGTCCTCGCCGGCGTGCTGCTCTACACGGTGTCCCTCGCGGTGTCGGCGGTGCCCGAGGGGCTGGCCGCCGTGACCACCGTCGTGCTCTCGCTCGGCATGCAGCGCATGGCGAAGCGCAACGCCATCGTGCGGCGCCTCTCCGCCGTCGAGACGCTGGGCTCCGCGACGGTGATAGCCAGCGACAAGACGGGGACGCTCACCCGCAACGAGATGACGGTGAGGGCGATCGTCACCGCCGCGGGGCGCACGGACGTCACCGGCACGGGCTACGCGCCGTCCGGCGAATTGCGCGGGGGCGGCGTGCCGCTGCGGGCCGGCGCGCAGTACGTCGAGGCACGCCGCCTGCTCGCCGCCGCAGCCCTTGCGAGCAACGCGGAGCTGCGCGAGTCGGACGGCCAGTGGTGCGTGCAGGGCGACCCGACGGAGGGTGCGCTCGTCGTCGCGGCGCGGAAGGCAGGCCTGAGCAGGGAGCGCCTGCAGGGCCGCTTCGAGCGCGTGGGCGAGCTGCCATTCTCGGCCGAGCGGCGGATGATGAGCACCGCGCTGGCGGACGCCGGGCTCGAGGGTGCGCACGTGCTGTTCGTCAAGGGGGCGCCCGACATGCTGCTGGCGCGCTGCATCGCGCAGCGCGTCGGGACCGCGGAGGCGGCGCTCGACGACGCGCGCCGCGCGGCGATCCGCGCCGACGTCGATGCGCTCGCCGCGGAGGCGCTGCGCATGCTCGGCGTGGCGTACCGCCGGCTGCCGGGCCGCGAGCCGCCGCGGGAAGCGGACGAGGAGGGCCTGGTCTGGCTGGGCGCGGTCGGCATGACCGACCCGCCGCGGCCGGAGGCGCGCGCCGCCGTCGCCGCGGCGCATCGCGCCGGCGTGCGCGTGCTGATGGTCACCGGCGACCACCCGGTCGCTGCCGCGGCGATCGCCGCCGAACTCGGCATCGCGGCGCATGGCGAGCAAGCGTTGACCGGCAGCGAGCTTGCCGTCCTCGACGACGCGCGCCTCGCGGAAGCCGTGGCGCGCACGAGCGTGTTCGCGCGCATCGCCCCGGAGCAGAAGCTCGCCATCGTGCGCGCGCTGCAGGCGGCCGGGCACGTGGTGGCGATGACGGGCGACGGGGTCAACGACGCCCCCGCCCTCAAGGCCGCCGACATCGGCATCGCGATGGGGGTGAGCGGCACCGACGTGTCGCGGGAGGCCGCGGACATGGTGCTCGCCGACGACAACTTCGTGACCATCGTCGCGGCGATCGAGGAGGGCCGCGCGATCTACGCGAACCTGCGCAAGTTCCTCCGCTACCTGCTGGCGACGAACCTGGGCGAGGTGCTGGTGATGTTCGGCGGCGTCGTGCTGGCGGGGATGCTGGGCCTGGCGAGCGCGCCCGGCGAGGCCCTCGTGCTGCCGCTGACTGCCGCGATGATCCTGTGGATCAACCTCTCCACGGACGGATTGCCTGCGCTCGCACTCGGCGTCGACGCTCCCGTCGGCCGCCTCATGGACGCGCCGCCCCGCGCGCCGGGAGAGCGCGTGATCACGCGGCGCATGTGGATCGGCATCGGTGCGGCCGCGTCCGTCATGGCCGTCGGCACACTCGCGTTGCTCGACGCCGCGCTGCCGGGCGGGCTGATCGAGGGCGAGGGCGAGGTCCGCCACGGGCGCACGATGGCGTTCAACGTGCTCGTGCTCTACCAGCTCGTCGACGCGCTGTGCATGCGTTCCGACGAGACGAGCGCGTTCGCTCGGCCGTTCCCCGGCGGCTGGCTGTGGGCGTCGCTCGCGGCCGCGCTGGCGCTGCAGGCGGCGGTGATCTACCTGCCGCCGCTGCAGCGCGGCTTCGGGACGGCGCCGCTGTCGGCGAGCGACTGGTGCGTCTGCCTGGCCGTCGCGCTGTCGGTGCTCGTGGCGAGCGAGGGCCTCAAGGCGGCGCTGCGCGCCCGCGACCGCGCGCACGGTTGACGGCTCGCGCGCGAGCGGCGACATTCGCGGGAGCCAACAGGGAGAGGCTGCAGGATGCGAACGATCGGAATGGGCATCGTCGGATTGGGCAACGCGGTCAAGCCGCACGCGGCGGCGCTGAAGGAGCTCGCGGCCCGGGCGGAGGTCGTGGCCGGCTACTCGCCGTCGACCGAGCGCCGCGCGCAGTTCGCCGCGAAGTGGTCGTGGCCGGCGGCGGACTCGCTCGACGCGCTGCTGCGCAACCCGCGAGTCGACGCGGTGCTGGTGCTGACGCCGCCGCGCACGCACACGGAGGTGACGCTGGCCGCCGCGCGGGCAGGCAAGCACGTGCTGCTCGAGAAGCCGCTCGACGTCGACCACGCGCACGCGAAGTCGCTGGTCGACGCCGTCGAGGGCATGGGCCGCACGTTCGGCGTCGTGTTCCAGCACCGCTTCCGCGAGGCCTCGATCGCGCTGCGCAAGCGGCTGCGCGAGCGCGAGCTCGGCGAGCTCCTGTCGGTGTCGGCGTCGGTGCGCTGGTGGCGCTCGCGCGAGTACTTCGCCGAGCCCGGGCGCGGGACGCTCGCGCGCGACGCGGGCGGCGTGCTGCTCACCCAGGCGATCCACACGCTCGACCTCCTGCTCGACCTGGTCGGCCCGGTGGCGCGCGTCACGGCGCTGACGCGCACCAGCCCTCTGCGTGCCATCGACACCGAGGACATCGCCTGCGCGACCGTCGAGTACGCGAACGGCGCCGTCGGCGTGATCGACGCGACCACGGTGGCCTATCCCGGCTACCCGGAGCGCATCGACCTCGCCGGGGCGAAGGGAACGGCGGTCGTGGAAGCGGAGAGCCTGGCGATGGCCTGGCAGGACGGGCGCACGTTCGCGGTGGAAGGCTCGAAGTCCGGCGGCGGCGGCGCCGACCCGATGGCGTTCTCGCACGCCGCCCACCAGCGCCTGATCGGCGAGTTCCTCGACGCGGTGGACGCGGGCACGCAGCCGCAGGCGAGCGCGCGCAGCGGCCTGCGCGTTCAGGCGCTGATCGACGCGATGCTCGCGTCCTCGCGCGAGCGCCGCACCGTGGAGGCAGCGCGGACGGAGTAGCGGCGGGTTTGCGGGTACCCGGGGCGGGGCTCGAACCCGCACGCCTTGCGGCCGCGGATTTTAAGTCCGCTGCGTCTACCGTTCCGCCACCCGGGCCGGCCCGATTCTACGCGCGCCCTGGAGTAGGATGCCGCCACCTCTACGAGCCGCCGACACGATGAGCAAGCCACCGCAACCGCAGGAGGCCTCCGCCGCGCAAGACGCGGCGGGTGCCGCCGATCGCCTCGGGTTCTATCGGCTCCTCGCGAGCTTCCCGGCGCTGGGCAGCTACCGGGCGAAGTTCGTCGCCGTCCTCGCCGCAGGCTTCTTCGTGCCCGCATTCCTGCTGGTGCTCGTCGTCGTGCTCGGCGCCGGCCGCCTCGGGCTGCTGACGCTCGTCGCGCTCGTCGCGCTGTTCGCGGTGCTGGGCTTCGCGCTCGCCGTGCGCGCGATCGACGGGCTGCTGGCGCCGCTCGACGCGGCGGAGGCGGTGGTGGACGACCTTGCCTTCGGGCGCGCGGTGGGCCGCGTCGACGTGCCGGGCAGCGACACGGCCGCGCAGGTGCTGCGCGGCGTGCAGGGGCTCGCGCAGCGCGTCGAGCGCGAAGCGCGGGACTCGCGCGTGCGCGGCGAGCGCGACGAGCTCACCGGCCTCCTCACCCGCGCCGCCGGCCGCGAGCGCGCGCAGCAGATGATCGACGGCGAGACGCGCCGCGGGCGCTGCGTGCGTGTCGTCGTCGGCGACGTCGTGGGCTTCGCGGCGTTCAACGCAATCCACGGCAACGGGCGCGGCGACGCGATGCTCAAGGTGATCGCATCGCGCATCGCGCGCGTGGCCGGCGAAGGCGCGGTCGCGGCGCGCTGGGGCGGGGACGCGTTCCTGCTCGTCGAGTCGGGAATGCCCGACGCCATGCCCGACGCGCAGGAGCTGCTCGGCCGGCCGATCGTCGTGAAAGGCGCCGAGGAGCCGCTTCGGCTCGCGATCGGCGTCGCGCAGACGGAAGCGCGCGTGCCGCTCGACCGGCTGGTCGCGGACGCCGAGGCGGCTCTCGCGGCGGCGCGCGCGTCCGGCTGAGCGGAGGGTCGACGCGCGCCGCCTTCAGCGGCGGCGAACGATCCGGCGCATGAAGAGCTCGAAGGCGATGCGCTCGTGCGCAGCGCGCTCGTTCGGCGTCTGCACAACGAGCACGCAGTAGCGGCCGTCGTCGAGGCGGCGCGCGAACACGTCGCGGCCGCCGTCGCGCGCGCGCAGCGTGGCGCGCGTGCGCATGCCGGGCTGGCGCTCGAGCGGCAGCCACTGCGGCTGCACGCGACCCGATGCGACGAGGCACTCGCGCGACCCGCGGTACTCGGTCGCGCCGCGCAGGTAGCGCACGGTCACCCCCGCGGGCGGCTCGAGCGGCGGCAGCTGGAACTGCCGTCGCAGGGCGTCCATGCGCATCCCCGTATCCTCGCCGTAGGCGGCGTCCGACATGCCTGGCTTTCGTGCAGCGCGATCAGTGCGCCAAAGATACACACTTTCGCACGGGACGGTGCAACTCCTCGCGCGGGCGCCGGTCGACGCCTGCAGACCACAACCGCGGCGCGTGCGGGCAAACGTCGGAGATCCTGACGAACCGGGGTTGCGCGGCCGCGTCCGCTTCCCGTCGCCCGTCTGCCGGGAGGTCGCACTGCCGCTTCGCTTGACAACTTCGCGGGCCCGGCCAGCCGACGGCCGTGCGCCTCGCGCGTAGAATGCACGCAGTCGCGGGCTCTCCCGCGGTCGCACAGGATGCGGGCGTTGGGCGAAAACGACGACGCGCTGCTGGCAAAGGCCGGCGAACTCTGCCGCAGCGACGCGTTCCGCGCGGCGCTGTGGCGCCACCACCGCCACCGGGCGGGCGACGCGTCGCCGGAGGCGCTCTCCACGCGCATCCACCCCGACGACCAGATGCTGCGGCACTCGCTGCGGTACTGGAACGAGGTCAACTACTCGGTCAGCCAGTACTTCGCCGTCGCGCTGCAGCAGCACGAGGCCCAGCAGCAGCTGCTGCGCCTCGCGTTCGGCGAGCGTGCCGGCGCGATCGACATCCTCGACTTCGCCTGCGGCTTCGGCCGCTCGCTGCGCTTCCTCACGCAGTCGGCGGTGCGCGGGCGCATCTGGGCCTCCGACGTGCAGCGCGAAGCGGTCGACTTCGTCGTGCGCGAGTTCGGCGTGCACGGCATCTACTCGGCCTACGAGCCGGGCGAGTTCCGTCCGGACCGGACGTTCGACTTCGTGTGGGTGGCCTCGCTGTTCTCGCACCTGCCCGAGCGCCTGTTCCTCGCGTGGCTGCGGCAACTGGCGAGCGTGCTCCCGCCGCAGGGCGTCGTGTGCTTCAGCGTGCACGACGAGTGCCTGCTGGCGCCTGACGAGCTGCTGGGCGAGGGCGGGATCAAGTACGTGCCGACGAGCGAGATCGAGGAGCTCGACAGCCGCGCCTACGGCACGACGCACGTCGGCGAGGCCTTCGTCGCGCGGGCGATCGGCGAGGCGTTCGGGCAAGCGCGGCCGAATTACGTGCGCTTGCGGCGCGGGTTGGCCAACGAGCAGGACCTCTACGTCGTGGCGAAGGACGCCGCGCGCGACCTGGCGCCGCTGCGGTCCTTTCGCAAGGGCGCGTGGGGCTTCGTCGACCGCCTTGCCCGCGACGCGGGAGGCAACTTCACGATGCTGGGCTGGGCGGCGTCGCTCGACGACGGGCCCGTCGACAGGGTGACGGTCCGCCTCGACGGCGGCGCGCCGCTTGCGTGCACGACGGGGCTCGCGCGCGACGACGTCGCCGCGGTGCTGCGCGACGCGCGCCTGCGCACGTCGGGCTGGTCGTTCGCGCACCCGGTCGCCAGGCCGGAGGTGTTCGTCGAGGTGAGTGCGGAGACCGCCGCGGGCGAGAGCGCGCTTCTCTACGCCGGACCGGTGCGCTTGCCGGAAGCCGCGATCGCTGAGCGGTCGCAGGTTTCGCCGAAGCCGCGCGAGTCGTTCGCGGCGCGGGCGTGGTCGTGGGTGCGCGGGAGGTGACGGGCCGCAGGGTTTTCGTCGCGCGACTGGCTTTTCTCGACAGCTCGGAGCGGTTTGGCGCGCAGCAGATAGCGGCCGCGCACGCTATGTTGTGCGCGTTGGTACGCCGGCATCGGAGTGGTGAATGCGGCGTTCGGAATCACGGGAGACAGCATCGCGACGAAGAGCGAACGCAGGAAGGGCGCCGCTGCACGCAAGGCAGCGGACGGGACCGCCGGCACGGCCGGTGCGACGGAGGACGGCGCGGCAGCAGCCGGCGGCAAGCTCTCGGGAAAGCAGTACGAACGCGAGCTCAGGAAGCTCCACGTGGAGCTGGTGAAGCTGCAGGAGTGGGTGAAGAAGGAGGGGCTCAAGGTCTGCATCGTGTTCGAGGGCCGCGACGGCGCGGGCAAGGGCGGCACGATCAAGGCCATCACCGAGCGTGTGAGCCCGCGGGTGTTCCGTGTGATCGCCCTGCCGGCGCCGACCGAGCGCGAGAAGAGCCAGATGTACGTCCAGCGTTACTTGCCGCACTTCCCGGCCGCCGGCGAGATCGTGATCTTCGACCGCAGCTGGTACAACCGCGCGGGCGTGGAGCGGGTGATGGGTTTCTGCTCCGAGGAGGCGGCGCGGAAGTTCCTCAAGGCGGCGCCGCTGGTCGAGAGGGCGATGGTCGACTCGGGGATCATCCTGCTCAAGTACTGGCTGGAAGTGAGCCCGGAGGAACAGACGCGACGGCTCGCCTCGCGCATCGAGGACGGCCGCAAGACGTGGAAGCTCTCGCCGATGGACCTCAAGTCCTACGATCGCTGGGACGACTACACGAGGGCGCGCGACGAGATGTTCGCCGCGACGGACACCCCCTGGGCGCCGTGGTTCGTCGCCCGCTCGGAGGACAAGAAGCGGGTCCGCCTGAACGTGATCAGGCACATCCTGAAGCACGTCCCCCACAAGGGCATCGAGACGAAGAAGGTCAAGCTCCCGAGCCGCAGGATCGGCCGGTACAAGGCGGCCGACCATCCGTTCAAGTTCGTCCCGGAGCGGTACTGAGCGGGGAAGACGCGGTCGTGACTCGCCGGACGATTCGCCGCGCCCGTCGCGCTGCATCCGGGCGTCGCGCAGGCGCACGATGAACGTCGAGCAGTCTGTGGCCGGAGAGGCGCGCGAGCCCGTCCTCGACGTCGTCGATCGGGTGTCCGAGATGCTGTTCGGGCTGTTCATGGCGCTCACGTTCGTGGGCGCCGTGGCGGTGGCGGAGTCCGGTCGGGACGAGGTGCGCGCGGCGCTGCACGCTGCGCTGGGCTGCAACCTCGCGTGGGGCCTCGCCGATGCGGTCATGTACCTGGTCCGCACGATCACCGCTCGGGGCAAGGCGCTCACGCTCATCCGCGGAGTTCAGGCGGCCGCCAGCCCGGAGGCGGGACGCCGACTCATCGAGTCGTCGCTGCGGCGGGTGATGACGCGCCTGGTCTCCGATGTCGAGATCGAGGCCATTCGCGGGCGGGTCGTCGCTCTGCGCGACGTGCCGGAGCGGCCCACCCTGAGGGCGGGCGACTTCCTCGCGGCCTTCGCCGTCTTCCTGATCGTGGTCGGGTCGACGTTTCCGGTGGCGCTGCCGTACATGATCTTCCAGGACATCGGGACGGCCAAGGCGGTTTCGCGCACCGTCGCGCTTGCGATGCTCTTCTTCGGGGGCTTTGCGCTCGGCCGGTTCGCGGGATACGGCGGCTGGAAGGCCGGACTCATGATGGCCGGTCTGGGCACGTTGCTGGTGGGCGCGATCATCGCGCTCGGCGGATGAGCGTGCTGCCGCGCCTGGTCGTGGTGGCCTGGGCGCTGGCGAACGTACCGGCGCTGGCCCAAGGCCCGCCGGGCGCGGCCGGGGACGCTTCCAAGGAGAGCCCAGCGTGGGAGTTCACCGTCACCGCTTATCCCACCGTGGTGCGCGGAGGCGAGAATTACACCTCGGCCATCGCCGCAGCCGATCGTGGTCCCCTCCACCTGGAGGCGCGATACAACTACGAGTCGATCGGCGCGCGTTCGGCGTTCGTCGGGTGGAAGTTCTCGGGCGGGGAGACGCTCACGTGGGAGTTCACGCCTCTGCTTGGCGGCGCCTGGGGCGCGACCAAGGCTTTCGTGCCCGGCTTCGAGGCAAGCCTGGCCTGGGAGAGGTTCGACTTCTACGTCGAGGCGGAGTACGTGCGCGACAACGCGGAGCGCACCGACAGCTACCTGTACGCGTGGAGCGAGCTGGGCTTCCAGCCGGTCGAGTGGCTGCGCGTCGGGTTCGCGGGCCAGCGTACCCGAGCCTACGGCGGCGAGCGCGACATCCAGCGTGGTCCGTTCCTCCAGCTGACCTTCGGCAACTTCACGATCGGCGGCTACTGGTTCAATCCGGGATCGGACGACCAGGTCTTCGTCGGGTCGATCGGCGCCTCGTTCTAGTGTCGCCCCCCGCAAGGAGCAGCGCCCCATGACTTCGCCCATGACGGCAACCAACGCCGGCGAAGCCGGCAAGCCGGCACTGCGCCTCGACATCGTCGCCGGCCTCACGGCGGCAGCAGTCGTCCTCCCCAAGGCGATGGCCTACGCGACCGTGGCGGGACTGCCCGTGGCGGTGGGGCTCTACACGGCGTTCGTCCCGATGGTGATCTACGCGCTGCTCGGCTCGTCGCGCGTGCTCAGCGTCAGCTCCACGACGACGCTGGCGATCCTCGCCGGAACGCAGCTCGGGCTGGCCGTGCCGGACGGCGATCCCGCGAAGCTCGTCACGGCGACCGCCACGCTGGCGGCGCTGGTGGGCGTGATGTTGATCGCGGCGCGGCTGCTCAACCTGGGCTTCGCGGCGAACTTCATCTCGACTCCGGTGCTGACCGGCTTCAAGGCGGGCATCGGGCTGGTGATCGTGCTGGACCAGGTCCCGAAGCTCCTCGGCATCCACATCGACAAGTCCGGGTTCTTCCGCGATGTCGTCAGCGTCGCGCAACACCTTCCCGACACTTCGTTGCTGACGCTCGCCGTGGCCGTGGCCACGTTCTCGGTCCTGATCGGCATGGAGAGGCTGTGGCCGCACTCCCCGGCGCCGCTGGTCGCCGTGGGCGGCGGCATCGCCGCCTCGTGGCTCTTCGGGCTGAAGGCGATGGGCGTGTCGACCGTCGGCCTGATACCGCAGGGATTCCCCGCTCTCACGCTGCCTGATCTCGCGCTCGTGGCGGAGCTGGCGCCGGGCGCGCTGGGCATGGCGCTGATGAGCTTCACGGAGACGATCGCGGCGGGGCGCGCCTTCGCCCGTCCGGCGGACCCGCCGATCAACGCCAATCGCGAGCTGGTCGCCACCGGTGCTTCCAATCTGGGCGGGGCACTCTTCGGAGCCATGCCGGCCGGCGGCGGCACGTCGCAGACAGCCGTGGTGCGCTCCGTCGGCGGCCAATCGCAGAAGGCGTCGCTGGTGACCGCGGGTACCGCGCTGGCGACGATGCTTCTGCTCGCGCCCGTGCTCGGCCTGATGCCGCACGCGACGCTGGCGGCGGTGGTCATCGTCTATTCGGTCGGATTGATCCAGCCCGGCGAGTTCCGCGCCATCCGCAGCGTGCGCACGATGGAGTTCCGCTGGGCGCTGATCGCCTGCGTCGGCGTCCTCCTGTTCGGCACGCTGAAAGGCATCGTCGTGGCGATCATCGTGTCGATGATCGGCCTCGCGAGCCAGACCGCGCACCCGCGGGTGTCGATCATCGGCCGCAAGCGCGGCGCCGATGTGCTGCGCCCGCTGACGGCGGAGCACCCCGACGACGAGACGTTCGAAGGCCTGCTGATCCTGCGGCCGGAGGGGCGCCTGTTCTTCGTCAACGCGCAGTACGTGGCCGACCGCATCCGCGCGCTGGTGGCGGAGCACAAGCCGCGCGTGGTGACGCTGGACATGAGCCGCGTGCCCGATGTCGAGTACTCGGCGCTTGCCGCGCTCGTGGAGGGCGAGCAGCGCATGGCCGAGGGCGGCACGGTGGTCTGGCTGGCGGGGCTCAACCCCGGCGTACTCGAGGTTGCGCGCAACGCCGGGCTCGACCGGCGCCTGGGACGCGAGCGCATGCTGTTCAACGCGCGCGCGGCGATCGAGCGCTTCCAGGCCCTCGACAAGCCTGCGGGCTCCGGCGGCCCCGGCGCTTCCTGACTTCCGGCGGGGCGCATCGGCGTCCCGCAGAATTCGCCGGCGGGGAGAGAGACGCCCGCTCCCCGGCAGCGCTCGACCGCTCCCGGACTACCGTGCGGAGCCGCGGAACGGCGCCCGGGGAGCGGTCAGGCTGCGCCCTTCTTCTTCCCGGCAGGTGCGCTGCTCTTCTTCGATTCCTGCCTGCCGAGCTCTTCCTTGGTCGGCTTGACCTTCTTCACCTTCTCGGTCTTGACCTTCTCCTTCTTCACCTTTTCCTTCTTCACCTTCTCCTTCTTCACGGCCGGCCCCGCCAGTGCGAGCTTCGCCAGCCGCTTGGCCTCCTTGGCTGCGCCGGCGATGAGCTTCCTGGTCTTCTGGTGCTGCCGCCTGGCTTTCAACATCGACGAGTGGGACATCACGACCTCCGATGGGGGAAGATTCGACTGTAGTCTGAACCGGCTTCGCGATCCTAGCCAAACGGAGGCCGGCTGGCGAGGCGCGGTCGGCCGGCCGGCGAGGCGCCGGCGATCGCTGCGGGGATTGGAGGCGGGGGTCGGAATCGAACCGGCGTACACGGCTTTGCAGGCCGCTGCATGACCACTCTGCCACCCCGCCCAGGGGTGCCGGCCGCGTCGATCCGGGGCCGGAAACGACAAGGGAGAGCGCTGCGCTGCTCTCCCCGTCAGGATGTGGAGCGGGAAACGAGTCTCGAACTCGCGACCTCAACCTTGGCAAGGTTGCGCTCTACCAACTGAGCTATTCCCGCGCTGGCAAGTCGCACATTATAGCGGAAGGCCATCCGCTGTCAAAACGGCAGGCCGCCGTCACGCCAGCACGGCGGCGAGCGCGTCGGCGACGTAGGCGACGTTGCGCGAGTTGACCGCGGCCACGCAGATGCGCCCGGAGTCGATCGCATAGACCGAGTACTCGGCGCGCAGCCGGGCGACCTGCTCCTTCGTGAGGCCGGAGTAGGAGAACATGCCCCGCTGGCGCGTGACGTAGCTGAAGTCGCGGCCGGGGAGCTTTGCCCCGACGCGCTTGACGAGCTCGGCGCGCACGGTCTTGATGCGCTCGCGCATCTGCCCGAGCTCGCGGTCCCACAGCTCGATGAGCTCCGGCGAAGTCAGCACCGCGGTGACGATCTGCCCGCCCCAGGACGGCGGGTTCGAGTAGTTGGCGCGCACGATGCGCTTGACCTGCGAGAGCACGCGCGCGGCCTCGTCCTTGTCCCCCGCGACGACCGTCAGCGCGCCCACGCGCTCGCCGTAGAGCGAGAACGACTTCGAGAACGAGCTGGCGACGAGCAGCGGGCCGGGCGTCGCGGCGAAGCGGCGAACGATCGCGCCGTCCGCGACCACCCCTTCGGCGAAGCCCTGGTAGGCCATGTCGAGGAACGGCACCAGCCCGCGGTCGCGCACGACGCCGAGCACGCGCTGCCACTGCTCTGGCGTGGGGTCCACGCCGGTCGGGTTGTGGCAGCAGGCGTGCAGAACGACGATCGCGCCGGCGGGGAGCTTCTCCAGCGAGGCGATCATGCCGGGGAAGTCCAGCCCGCGCGTGGCCGCGTCGTAGTAGGTATAGGTGCCGACCTCGAAGCCGGCGGCCTCGAACAGCGCGCGGTGGTTCTCCCACGACGGGTCGCTGATCCACACCTTGCTGCCGGGCGCGAAGCGGCGCAGGAAGTCCGCGCCCACGCGCAGGCCGCCGGTGCCGCCGAGCGCCTGGACCGTGAACGCGCGGCCCGACTGCACGATCTCGCTGTCCTCGCCGAGCAGCATCGCGCGCACCGCCTTGTCGTACGCGGGGATGCCGTCGATCGGCACGTAGGGGTGCGGCGCGCCCTTGTCGGTCAGCGCGCGCTCGGCGCGGCGCACGCACTCGAGCAGCGGCACCTTGCCGTTGTCGTCGCAGTAGACGCCCACGCCGAGGTTGACCTTGTCCGGGTTCGTGTCGGCGACGAAGGCCTCGGAGACGCCGAGGATCGGATCGCGCGGAGCGAGCTCGACGGCGCCGAACAGCGAGGCGGGCTGGGGGGCGTTCATGGGACGCGACCTCGGGCGGGGGAACGGCGGATTTTACCGCAGGCTTGCAATCGCTCCGCCGCTCGCGCATGGTGCCGGTCCATGGCCCGCGCCGAACGCATTCCCCTGGACGCGCCGAAGCTCCCGCCGGCGACCGCCGCGCGCACGCTCGCGCGCGTCGGCCGCTACCTGCGGCCCTACCTGCGCCAGGTGACCATCGCGGCGGCGGCGCTGGTGGTCGCCGCCGCCGCGGTGCTCGCCATCGGGCAGGGGCTGCGCTTCGTGATCGACCGCGGCTTCGCGGCGAGCAGCGCCGCGGAGCTCGACCGCGCGCTCGCGCTGTCCGCCGGCGTCATCGTCGTCATGGCGCTGGCCACCTACACGCGCTTCTACTTCGTGTCGTGGCTGGGCGAGCGCGTCACCGCGGACCTGCGTCGCGACGTGTTCTCCCGCCTGCTCGCGCAGTCGCCCGCGTTCTTCGAGGACACGCGCACCGGCGAGGTGATTGCGCGGCTCGCCAACGACACGACGATGCTGGAGACGGTGATCGGCTCGTCGGCGTCGATGGCCGCGCGCAACGGGCTGCTGCTCGTCGGCGGCCTGGCGATGCTCGCGCTGACGAGCGTCAAGCTGACGCTGCTGGTGCTGGCCGGCGTCCCGCTGGTCGTCGCGCCGATCCTGCTGTTCGGCCGGCGCGTGCGGCGCCTCGCGCGCGCGAGCCAGGACCGCGTCGGCGACGTCGGCGCCTACGTCGACGAGGCGCTGCACGAGATCCGCACCGTGCAGGCCTACGGCCACGAGGGCGTGGACCGCGCGCGCTTCGGCGAACGTGTCGAGGCGGCGTTCGCAGCGGGCAAGCGCCGCATCGCGCAGCGCGCGATGCTGGTGGCGCTGGTCATCCTGCTCGCATTCGGCGCGGTCGGGCTGATCCTCTGGATCGGCGGCCGCGACGTGCTGGCCGGGCGCATCTCGCCGGGCGAGCTCTCGGCATTCGTGTTCTATGCGGTGATCGTCGCGAGCGCGGTGGGCACGATCAGCGAGGTCGTGGGCGACCTGCAGCGTGCGGCCGGGGCGACGGAGCGGCTGTTCGAGCTGCTCTCGCTCGAGCCCGCGATCCGCGCGCCGTCGGAACCGCTTTCGCTTCCCGTGCCGCCGCGCGGCACGCTCGACTTCGAGCGCGTGACGTTTTCCTACCCGTCGCGGCCGGGCACGCCGGCGCTCGCCGAGATCGACCTCGCCGTGGCGGCAGGCGAGCGCGTCGCGCTCGTCGGGCCCTCCGGGGCGGGCAAGACGACGTTCTTCCAGCTGCTGCTGCGCTTCTACGACCCGCAGGCGGGCACCGTGCGCGTCGACGGCGTGGACGTCGCGCGCGCCGATCCCGCCGCCGTGCGCGGGCGCATCGCACTGGTGCCGCAGGATCCCGTGATCTTCGCCGCGAGCGTGCTGGAGAACGTGCGCTACGGCCGCCCCGACGCGTCCGAGGACGAGGTGCGCGCCGCGTGCGAGGCGGCACACGCGTCGGGGTTCGTCGCGCAGTTGCCGCAGGGCTACGCGAGCGAGCTGGGAGAGCGGGGCGTGCGCCTGTCGGGCGGGCAGAGGCAGCGGCTCGCCATCGCGCGCGCGATCCTCGCCGACCGGCCGATCCTGCTGCTCGACGAGGCTACGTCGGCGCTCGACGCCGAGAGCGAGCGCGCGGTGCAGCAGGCGCTGGAGCGGCTGATGACGGGCCGCACGGTGCTGACGATCGCGCACCGGCTGGCCACCGTGCGGCACGCCGATCGCATCGTCGTGCTGGAAGCCGGCCGCATCGTCGCGGCGGGAACGCACGACCGCCTCGTCGCGGACAGCCCGCTGTACGCGCGGCTGGCGGCGCTGCAGTTCGCTGCGTAGGGGCGGGAAGCCGTTGCGCCGAACGAACGTTCGGCCCTAGAATGGCCGATTCGCCCGTCAACGATGCCTGCGTCCATGGTCGTCACCTTCCCCGGATCCCCCTACGAACTGCACCAGACGTTCGAGCCCGCCGGCGACCAGCCCGAGGCGATCGCGAAGCTGGTCGAGGGGCTCTCCGACGGCCTCGCGTTCCAGACGCTGCTCGGCGTCACCGGCTCGGGCAAGACGTTCACGATGGCCAACGTCATCGCGCGCACGGGGCGGCCGGCGCTGGTGCTCGCGCCCAACAAGACGCTCGCCGCACAGCTCTACAGCGAGTTCCGCGAGTTCTTCCCGAACAACTGCGTCGAGTACTTCGTCAGCTACTACGACTACTACCAGCCCGAGGCCTACGTCCCCTCGCGCGACCTCTACATCGAGAAGGACAGCTCGATCAACGAGCACATCGAGCAGATGCGCCTGTCGGCGACCAAGGCGATCCTCGAGCGGCCCGACTGCGTGATCGTCGCCACGGTCTCGGCGATCTACGGCATCGGCGACCCGTCCGAGTACCACAGCATGATCCTGCACCTGCGCGAGGGCGACCGCCTCTCGCAGCGCGAGGTGCTGAAGCGCCTGACCGAGCTGCAGTACCAGCGCTCCGAGATCGACTTCAAGCGCGGCACGTTCCGGGTGCGCGGCGACGTGCTCGACATCTTCCCCGCCGAGCACGCCGAGAACGCCGTGCGCGTCTCGCTGTTCGACGACGAGGTCGAGTCGCTGCAGCTGTTCGACCCGCTGACGGGGCACGTGCGCCAGCGCATCGCGCGCTTCACCGTCTTCCCGTCGTCCCACTACGTGACGGGGCGGCAGAAGGTGCTCGACGCGGTGGAGAAGATCAAGGTCGAGCTGCACCAGCAGAAGGAGTTCTTCGTCGGGCAGATGAAGCTGATCGAGGCGCAACGCATCGAGCAGCGCACGCGCTTCGACCTCGAGATGATGGTCGAGATCGGCTTCTGCAAGGGCATCGAGAACTACTCGCGGCACCTCTCCGGACGGCGCGCGGGCGAGCCGCCGCCCACGCTCATCGACTACCTGCCGCGCAAGGCGCTCATGTTCGTCGACGAGAGCCACGTCACGATCCCGCAGGTCGGCGGCATGTACAAGGGCGACCGCGCGCGCAAGGAGAACCTCGTCGACTACGGCTTCCGGCTGCCGTCGGCGCTGGACAACCGGCCGCTGCGCTTCGACGAGTTCGAGAAGCTGCTGCCGCAGACGATCTTCGTGTCGGCCACGCCGGCCGACTACGAGCGCAAGCACGCCGGGCAGGTGGTCGAGCAGGTCGTGCGCCCGACCGGGCTCATCGACCCGGTGGTCGAAGTGCGGCCGGCCCGCACGCAGGTCGACGACCTGCTCTCCGAGATCCACCTGCGCGTCGGCAAGCACGAGCGGGTGCTCGTCACCACGCTGACCAAGCGCATGGCCGAGGACCTGACCGACTACCTGGGCGAGCACGGCGTCAGGGTGCGCTACCTGCATTCGGACATCGACACGGTCGAGCGCGTGGAGATCATCCGGGACCTGCGGCTCGGGGAGTTCGACGTGCTGGTCGGCATCAACCTGCTGCGCGAAGGCCTCGACATTCCCGAGGTGTCGCTGGTGGGAATCCTCGACGCCGACAAGGAAGGATTCCTGCGCGCCGAGCGCAGCCTGATCCAGACGATCGGCCGCGCCGCGCGGCACATCAACGGCATGGCGATCCTCTACGCCGACACCGTCACCGACTCGATGAAGGCGGCGCTGGAGGAGACCGACCGGCGCCGGCGCAAGCAGGTCGAGTTCAATGCGCAGCACTCGATCACGCCCAAGGGGATCGAGAAGCGCATCAAGGACATGATCGAGGGCATCTACGACCCCGACGAGGCGAAGAAAGAGCAGAAGGCGGCGCAGGCGAAGGCGAAGTACGAGGAGATGGGGGGCCGCGACCTCGAGCGCGAGCTCAAGGCGCTCGAGAAGCAGATGCTGGACGCTGCGAAGAACCTCGAGTTCGAGCGCGCCGCGGAGTTGCGCGACCGGCTCTACCAGTTGAAGGAGCAGCTGTTCGGCGTGGCGCTGCCGACCGAGACCTGATCGGGGCTATCGTCGTTTCCGCCCGCGCGGAGACGACGGAGCCGGGACCCGCTTGCGCCGGGGCGACGAAGCTGGCGATCCGGACTGGAGTCAGCCGGGACGGATATCTTCCGTTCCGACCGGAGTCGGCCGCGTGGAAAGCGGACGCCTCTCGGTGAGTGACGGGCGGGCGCTATCGACCCGGAGCAGCCCTTGGCCTGGAGTATTGACCGGCGTCAACATGACGCCTTCCAAACGCGCCATGCCGGTATAGAGTCATCGGCAGGCGTGCTCCCCGAGAAGGCGACGGCATGGGCCCCGTTCCACGTCGGCAGTTCCTGGTCGCGTTCGGTGCGGTATTGGCGGCGCCGCACGCGGCTGGCCAGCCGGCGGCAAGAGTCTTTCGCGTCGCGTTCCTGTCGGTCGGGACGCCGATGCAACCCAATCCCCAGCTCGACGCCTTCAGGGAAGCGTTGCGTGGGTTCGGCTGGATCGAGGGCCGGAACATCGTCATCGAAGTCAGCTATGCCGAAGGCGTTCCCGGGCGGCTGCAGGGCCTCGCTCATGCACTCGTCGATCAGAAGGTGGACGTCATTCTCCCGACGACTACGCCGGCCACCGTCGCGGCGCGGAAAGCGACCAGCACGATACCGATCGTCATGGCGGGCACGCTGGACGTGCAGGAGGCCGGACTCATCCAGGACCTTGCACGGCCGGCGGCCAACATCACCGGCGTGACCATGATCTCCGTCCAGCTGGCAGCCAAGCGCTTGCAGCTGCTCAAGGAAGTGGTCCCCGCCGCCAAGCGCCTCGGTTTCCTCAGGCCGCGCACCGCGGGCAATCCATCGGATCCGGTGACTGCGATGCTGGACCGACTGACGAGCACGATGGAGGCGGCGGCGCAGCAGCTTGGCATGGAGTTTCGATCGGCGGCGGCCATCGGTCCGGAGGAAATCCAGGGCGCGTTCGCTCGCCTGGAGGCCGCGCGCATCGACACGCTCTACGTCGTCGAGGGTTCCAGCTTCGTGCATCGCGCCCTCATTGCCGATCTCGCGCTGAAAGCGCGGCTGCCGACGATGTTCACGCTGCCAGGCTATGTGGAAGCGGGCGGCCTCTTGTGCTACGGCGGCGACCCGCGAGAGGTCTACCGGCGGGCCGCCTCATTCGTCGACCGGATCCTGAAGGGCGCCGAGCCGGGCGATCTCCCCGTCGAGCAGCCGACCCGCTTCGAGCTGGTCATCAACATGAAGACGGCAAAGGCGCTCGGCCTCAAGATTCCGCAAGCCATCCTGCTTCGCGCCGATCAGGTGATCGAGTAGCCGTCAGGCAATGGCCGGTTGTGGCCGGTCAGCAACGGTCTTGCGACCGTCGTAAACCGACCCAAACCGGCCGGTGGATCTTCCAATCAAGCCGACGTTCATTGGTCGAGAAACGGACGTTCAGCAATGTGACCCGGCCGTGGCGCTCGACGTACCCCGACCCTACTGGTACATGTGGGTGCGGTTCACTTACGGCAAACGCCTCGGCTGGAAAGGAGCCCCAGCGCAACGCCGCTGCACGCCGCCGGCTGTGGCTCGCCGCGGTCGGCGACGCGCATGCGGGGTTGCGCGGCGCCGGTCGCGCACCTGCCGGCGATCACGGGTGGCGCGCCAGCCGGTCGAGGCGCGCGGTCCTAGGCGGATCCCGCGAGCGTGGCGAGCGCGACGGCGATGCCGGAAAGGCACACGGTGAAGGCGGCGTCGTCGAGCCTGGTGCGGATGGAGTTGGCGACGGCTCTGAGGGTCTTCATGGCGTCCTCCGAAGCGTTGGCGAGAACTACGGCGCCAGCATCTACCCTGCCAGCACCCGCCGTCCTTTGGCCGCGCTGAAATCTGCCTGAGCCGCGCCTGAAACGTGATGAAGGCGCAGCCGGCACGTCCGGTCGGCGGCGGCGCAGCGGCGATCGCTCGCGGGTGGGACTAGACTTACGGCCAGCCGGACCCGGCTCGACCAGGCGCATGGCCGTGACTGCCTCCTCTCCCGAGTACCGCTTCGGGCGCTTCGTCCTGCAGCCCGCCGCCCAGCGGCTGCTCGCGGACGGCGAACCCGTGGCGCTTGGACAGCGCGCGTTCGACCTGCTCGCCGCGCTCGTCGAGCGCGCTGGCCAGCTGGTGCCGAAGGCCGAGCTGCTCGACCGTGCCTGGCCGGGCCTCGTCGTCGAGGAGAACAACCTGCAGGTCCAGGTGTCCGCGCTGCGCAAGATCCTCGGCGCGGCGGCGATCGCGACGGTGCCGGGCCGGGGCTATCGCTTCGACCTGCCATTGGACGCTGCTTCCGCCTCGCCCTCGTCCACTTCGCCGCCGCTCGCGCGCGGCGGCACGCGCAAGCCGTCCGTCGCCGTGCTGCCCTTCGTCAACATGAGCGACGAGGCCGCGAACGAGTACTTCGCCGACGGCCTCTCGGAAGAGCTGATCAACGTCCTGTCGAAGATACGCGGGCTGCGCGTCCCGTCGCGCACGTCCGCGTTCAGCTTCAAGGGCGCGAAGGCCGACATCCCGACGGTCGCGCAGAAGCTCGACGTGGCGACCGTGCTCGAGGGAAGCGTCCGCAAGGCGGGCTCGCGGGTGCGCGTGACGGTCCAGCTCGTCGACGTCGCCACGGACTCCCACCTCTGGTCGCAGACCTACGACCGCGAGCTCGAGGACATCTTCGCGGTCCAGGACGACATTGCGCGGTCCGTCGTGAACGAAATCCGCACGCCGCTGATGGGCGGGCACGGCACGCAACCGGGCAACGCCGAGGTCGGTGCCGAAGTGACCGCCGCGGCGCAGGGCCGCAGCAGCAACGCCGAGGCGTACCGGCTCTACCTCGAGGGAACCTTCTACCTGAACCGCTACAGCGACGAGGACACGAAGAAGGCGATCGACTGCCTCCGGCGCGCGCTGGAGCTCGACCCGGAGTACGCCACGGCCTGGGCCGCGCTGTCGTTCTGCTACATGCGCCAGGAGGTCAACGCGTGGGCCCCGATCGCCGAAGGCGCGCAGCGCGCCCGCGACGCGGCGAAGCGCGCGCTCGCGGTGGGGCCCGGCGTCGCGGCAGGCCACTGGGCGCTCGGCGCGGTTCTCCTGTGGCACGACTGGGACTGGCGGGGCGCGGAAGCGTCCATCCGTCGCGCGCTCGAGCTGGCGCCGGAGGATTCGCAACTGCTGAACCTCGCCGCCCTCCTGCTCGAGAACCTCGGCCAGTTCGAGGAAGCCGGCGCGCTGGTCGGCAGGGCGCTCGAGCTCGATCCGCTGAACGACGAGGCCCGCGTGACGTCCGGCCTGCTGTTCCTCTACACCGACCGGCTGGACGAGGCCGAGCGGGCGTTCCGCAAGGCGATCGAGTTGAGCCGCCCGCAGCGCGCGCGGATCCACTACCTGCTGGGCCGCGTCCACCTGGCGCGCGGCCGGGCGGACGACGCCTTGCGCGAGGTCGAGCTCGAGGCTCACGAGACGTTCGTCCTGCTCGGCCGGGTGCTCGCGCAGCATGCGCGCGGCAGCAAGGACGAGTCGGCGGCGGCGATGCGCGAGCTGACGCGCAAGTACGCGCAGGGCGCCGCGTTTCAGATCGCACAGGCCCACGCGTACCGGGGCGAGGCGAACGAGGCTTTCGATTGGCTCGAGCGTGCGCACCGGCAGCGCGACGCGGGCCTGGCCTCGATGAAGGTCGACCCGCTGCTGCGCGGCCTGCACGACGATCCTCGCTGGCTGCCGTGGCTCGCGAGGATGCGGCTCGCGGACTGAGTCCAGCGCGCGGCTCGCCGCAGCGTCGGCGACGTGCCGCGCGAAGCGGGCGATCCGCCGCGGCGCCGTCAGGCGCGGGGTGCCTCGGTCTGCGTCGAAACGCCAGACGCACAGGCGCCGGCTTCGCAACGCCCGCCAAGGCGCACCCGCCGCTTCGCGAACGCGTCGTAGGCGACATCGAGGAACTGCGCCACGCCGGGGAGGCGCGTGAGCGCCGCCACGGGCGCGAAGCCCACGGCCGCGTAGAGCCGCCGGAACACCTCGACACCGTCGACCATCGTGCCGTCGGGAAGTCGCGCGTGGATGCGCGCCATCAGCGCGTCGTGGCTCTTGCCGAGCGTCGCGGCATCGAAGCCCGGGGCGGCGATGTCGGTGAAGCGGATGCGCCCGCGCCGGTCGAGACGGCGCAGCATCGCGATCTCGCGCGCGCACATCGGGCACGCGCCATCGTAGAAAACTTCGACGTCGAAGTCGGCCATGTCGGCTCGCTACGCAGCCTGCCGGCTCGCGGCCGGCGTCGCCGATGTCGGACCCGCGGCCTCCGCCGCGTTCGGGCCCGCCCCCCCGAGCAGCCGGTGGACGGCGTCCCGGCGGAAGTCGAAGATGCGCTGGAGCGACCGGCGCACGAAGATCGCGTGAGCGATCTGGCCGAGAGCGCCCAGCGGCTCGCGGTAGTCCACGGTGTCGCGCATCAGCGTGGCGCCGCCGTGCGCTTCGAACGCGTGCTCGTGCCGCCAGTACGCGTAGGGTCCGGCCTCCTGCTCGTCGACGAAGGCCACGCCGGGATCCCAGCGGGTGATCAGCGTGCGCCAGCGGATCGGCACCCCGTACAGCGACAGCGAGTACTCGATGCGCGTGCCTGCGCGCATCGCGATCGGCATCGGAGAGAGGATCCGGAAGCGAAGGAACGGCGGCGTCAGCGCCTCGAGGTTCGCGGCGTCGGCGTAGAACGCGAACACGTCGTCGACCGGGCGCTGCAGCAACTGCCGGCGCTCGAGGCGATGGAGCGTGGCCACGGTCGTACTCACGCGGCCGTCGCCGCGACGGCCGGCTCGAGCAGTGCGCGCAGTGCACCGTCGAGCTCGGGGTGCGCGAACGCATACCCGGATTCGAGCGCGCGCCGCGGCAGCGCGCGCTGGGAGGCCATCAGCATCCCGCTCATTTCGCCGAAGGCCGCCTTCAGCGCGAACGCCGGCACCGGCAACAGCGCCGGACGATGCAGCGCGCGCCCGAGAGCGGCCGAGAAGTCGGCGTTGGTCACCGGCGTCGGCGCGGTGCCGTTGAGCGGGCCGCACAACGAGTCCTGAGCGGCAGCGTGCAACAGCAGGCCGACGACGTCGTCGACGTGGATCCACGGCATCCACTGGCGGCCGCTGCCGAGCCGCCCGCCGGCGCCGAGGCGGAAAGCCGGCAGCATCTTGCCGAGCGCGCCGCCCTCGGTCGACATGACGAGGCCGATGCGGACGCACACGACGCGGATGCCGAGCCGCTCGGCGGCCATCGCCTCGCCCTCCCAGTCGACGCAGACGTCGGCCAGGAAGCCCTCGCCACGGGACGAGCGCTCGTCGAGGAGCTCGTCGCCGCGATCGCCGTAGAAGCCGACCGCCGACGCCGACACGAGAACGCGCGGGCGCTTGTCGAGCCCAGCCAGCGCCGCGACGAGGTTGCGCGTGCCGACGACGCGGCTGTCGCGGATGCGCCGCTTCCTGTCGGCGGTCCAGCGTCCCTCGGCAGCCGGCTCGCCCATGAGGTTGAACACGACCTCGGCACCTCGCAGCGCCTGCGGCGGCGGCGGACCCGCCAGCGGGTCCCAACGCACGACCTCGCCGGCCCCGGCCGGTCGTTCCGCGGGCTTTTCGGCGCGACTCAGGACGGCGGCAGGATCGGGAAGCCGGCGAAGCAGCACCCGGCCGATGAGTCCGGTTCCTCCTGTGACGACGGTGCGCATGGTCGGGTGTGGGCAGGTGTGCTCGAAGACGTCAATTGGGCCGGCCGCTGCGTTGAAGGTTCAATGGCCGGGCTGGACAAGCGCGCCGGGAGGCGTCCGGCGGCCGTCTGCGGCAATACAGATGGTTCCGGAGAGGCGGATGAGCGGGGCAAGTCGCACGTCAGGAACGCTTGTTCAGGGTAATACCCTAAGCGGGTCAAGGATGGGAAGTCCAACGCAATGACGCGACGTGGGAGGCAGCGTGACACGCCCCCGACCTGTCCGGGCCGACGCGAAGCCGGGGTGATGGGTGGGCTGCGCGGCCCGGAGAAGCCGTGGAGGCGGGTGATGCGCAGGCGTCACGGAGTTCGCGACGCGCGCCGGCGGTCGCAGCGGCCGTCGCGTGACGGCCGCGCCGCCATGAGCAGGTTCTCGCGCACCGTGAGGCTCGGGAAGATGCAGCGGCCCTCGGGGACGTAGGCCACGCCCAGCTTTGCGACTTCGTGCGGGCGCGCCTTCGACACGTCGCGCCCGGCGACCCTGATGCGCCCGTCGCGCTCGCGCACGTGACCGAGCAGCGTGCGGATCAGGCCCTGCGGATGACCCGGCGGGGGCGGAAGTTCCCGGTCATCGCCCGGCTATCGCGGGTCAACTGCAGCGCGCCCTCGAAGGCCGACAGCGGAGATGATCGGCACGTCTTGCGATTACACAAACGAGACGGTGACTCTTAGGTCCTTTGACCATGCGTAGCTGCCGAGCGCACGCGTCACGATTTCGGTGACCGAAGAGATCATGAAGTCGCTCTGCTCCTTGCTTGGCTTCTTCTCGCCGCCCGACGGTTTCAGAGTGACCAAGACCTGCTGATTGTTGCTGTCGACCGTCACCATGACCCTGAGCCGCAGCGGCCAATCGTCCGTCTTGGTCGTGATGTTCTCCGCCAGGTAGACGCGCAGCCACTCCGCACGGGTCGGCGAATACGGTGCGTTGAGATCGGCCGAAAGTGCCTGCCCTGCACAAAGCAGGATGCAGAGAGCCGATGAGGTCAGCAGCTTGTTCATCTCTTGCCTGCCTCGTCCGTGGGAAATACGGCTTCGCCTCCGCTTCGCGCGAACGGAGCCGTTGACTGTCTGCCTTGAAGGTGGGACCGAACCGCAGCGCGTCTTGCCAGGGCCATCGAAACGGGCAGGTTCCTGTACCTGTTGACAATTTACCGCTGACTTCCCCTTCCGGGAATCCGATTCAGCGCGCGCAGTGCCACGCTGAGCCTGCTGTGCCTCGATTCCGGTCGTAGTCAACGTCTGCTCACGAGCAGGTGGATGGCAGGAGATGGCCGACTGCCGCCGGTCGATCGCGACTCCCGAATGGTGGCACTTCCTTTCCGGGCTTCGCAATCGGCCGCCCGCATGGTCGAACCAAGACGGGGCACCGTCCTCATCCAATCGCCGCTGGTGCAGATCGGCGCTGCCGCCGCCTGGTTGATCAGAACGCGGTCTTGGCGCGTCAGACGCCGAGGAAACCCGCCAACTCCTCGTGCCGCACCGACTTCGCAGCACCTTCCAGCACCACGCGCCCCTTCTGCAGCACGACGACGCGATCCGACTCCGCGGCCACGCGCCGGTAGTCGCGGTCGACCACCATCGTCGCGATGCCCGCCGTGCGGATCGTCCCGATGACGCGCCAGATCTCCTGCACGATCAGCGGGGCCAGCCCCTCGGTCGCCTCGTCGAGGATGATCGCGTCGGGGTTGGTGGCGAGCGCCCGGCCGATCGACAGCATCTGCTGCTCGCCGCCGGAGAGCTGCGCGCCGAAGTGGTCCAGCCGCTGGCCGAGGCGGGGAAACGTCTCGATCACGCGCTCGAAGTTCCACTCGCGGCGGCCGTCGCGCGACGGCCGCGCCGCCATGAGCAGGTTCTCGCGCACCGTGAGGTTGGGGAAGATGCCGCGGCCCTCGGGGACGTAGGCCACGCCGAGCTTCGCGACCTCGTGCGGGCGCGCCTTCGACACGTCGCGCCCGGCGACGCTGATGCGCCCGTCGCGCTCGCGTACGTGACCCAGCAGCGTGCGGATCAGCGTCGACTTGCCCATCCCGTTGCGCCCGAGCAGGCCGACGGTTTCGCCGCGGCCCAGCAGGAGGTCGACGCCGTGCAGCACGTGGCTGCTGCCGTACCACGCGTGCAGGCCGCGCGCTTCGATGAGCTTCTCCGCGCTCATTGGACTACCCTCCGCGCTGCGCGCTGCGGGGCTTGTTCGCCCTTGGGACGGCCCTGCGGGCGAATTGGGTTTTCCCTCCGCGCTGCGCGCTGCGGGGCTTGTTCGCCCTTGGGACGGCCCTGCGGGCGAATTGGGTTTTCCCTCCGCGCTGCGCGCTGCGGGGCTTGTTCGCCCTTGGGACGGCCCTGCGGGCTCACGCGTGGTGTCCGAGGTAGGCGGCCTGCACTTCGGGATTCGCGCGCACGGCCTGGGGCGCGTCGGAGGCGATGACGGCGCCGTTCACCATCACGGTGATGCGGTCGGCGACGCGGAACACGGCGTCCATGTCGTGCTCGACCAGCAGGATCGCGTGGCCGGGGCGCAGCTCTGCAAGAAGCTCGAGCATGCGGTCGGTCTCCTCGGCGCCCATGCCGGCGAGCGGCTCGTCGAGCAGCAGCACCTCGGGGTCGGTGGCGAGGCACATCGCGATCTCGAGCTGGCGCCGGCCGCCGTGCGAGAGGAGCCCGGCCGGGCGGTCGATCTCGGCGGCCAGGCCGGCCTTCGCCGCCGCGCCGCGCGCGGCCTCGACGGCGAGCGCGCAGGCATCGGCGCGCTCCCACCACGCCCACGGCCGCTGCAGGCGCGACTGCGCGGAGAGCCTGCAGTTCTCGAAAACGGTGAACTGCGGGAAGATCGTCGTGCGTTGGTAGCTGCGCCCGAGCCCGGCGCGCGCGCGGGCAGGTTGCGGCCAGGCAGTGACGTCGACCCCCTTGAGCTCGACGCGGCCGGAGGAGGGCGGGATCTCGCCGGAGAGCAGGTTGATCAGCGTCGACTTGCCGGCGCCGTTGGTGCCGATCACCGCGTGCACGCTGCCGCGCGCGAGCTCCAGCGACACCTCGTCGACGGCCGTGAGACCGCCCCAGCGGCGCGTGAGCTTCTCGCCGCGCATCAGCACGTCAGGCGTTGCCACCGGCGCTCCTCGCGGGCTTGCGCGCCAGGCGGCGCGAGACGGCGGCCGGCAGGCCGGCGAGTCCCTCGGGCAGCAGCGCGACCATCGCGATGATCGTGAGCCCGAGGCCGAGCAGCCAGTGCTTCGCGAGATCGCCGAAGATCGCCTGCGACTGGAAGAACTCCTGCAGCAGCGCGTAGGCGAAGGCGCCGATCACCGCGCCCCACAGGCGGCCTAACCCGCCGAGGATGATCATGACGAGCAGCGAGCCGGACAGGTGCCACGCCAGCAGCTCGGGGTTGACGAACGCGTCCTTGACCGCGAAGAGCACCCCCGCGAAGCCGGCGATCGCGCCCGACAGCGTGAATGCGGCGAGCTTGTACGCGTAGGTGGAGAAGCCCGCGGCGCGCATGCGCTGCTCGTTGGCCTTGATGCCGGCCAGCGCCCGGCCGAAGCGCGAGCGCAGGAGCACGGCGAGGAACGCGAACGTCGCGACCAGCGCGGCGAGCGCGACGTAGTAGAGCGACACCGGCTTCTCGAAGTTCACCAGCGTCACGCCGAACACCTCGGCGGACGGCCTGACGTAGAGGTAGACGCCGTCGGTGCCGCGGCCGAGCGGGGTGTCGTGGAACACGTAGTAGGCCATCTGCGCGAACGCGAGCGTGACCATGATGAAGTACACGCCGCGCGTGCGCAGCACCAGCGAGCCGACGAACAGCGCGTAGAGCGTGGCGCACGCCACCGCGAGCGGGGCGAGCCAGAAGATCGACACCGCCTGGTACTGCGGCGTGGCCAGCACGACGGCGTACGCGCCGATGCCGAAGAACGCGGCCTGACCGAAGCAGACGAGCCCGGTCTGCCCGACGAGGAGCTCGAGCGAGAGCGCGAGCACCGCGAAGATCATGATCTTGGTGACGAGGTCGATGCCGAACTTCCCCGCCACGAGGGGGAAGAGCGCGAGCGCCGCCACGACGGCGGCCGCGAGCACGACGTTGCGTCCGCCGCGGAAGTCCAACTCAGCCCGCCTTGAACAGCCCGTCGGGCTTCCAGAGGAGGATCAGCGCCATCATCACGTAGACGAGCACTCCGGCGGCGTGCGGGAACACGACCTTGCCGAACGTGTCGACCAGCCCGATCAGCAGCGCGGCGAACAGCGCGCCGCGCACCGAGCCGATGCCGCCGATGACGACGACGACGAAGCAGATGATGAGCACCTGGCTGCCCATCCCCGGGTACACGGACGAGACCGGCGCGGCGATCATGCCGGCGAACACGGCGAGCGCGACGCCAGCCGCGAACACCACGCGGTAGAGGAACTGGATGTCCACGCCCAGCGACTGCACCATCTCGCGGTTCGTGGCGCCGGCGCGGATCATCATGCCGAGCCGCGTGCGGGTGAGCACGAGGTACATCGCGGCGGCGAGCGCCACGCACACCGCCGAGATGAACAGCCGGTAGACCGGGTAGGTCATCAGGTCGCCGAGCGGGATGCTGCCGGCGAGCCAGTCCGGCGCCTTGACACCGTGCACGTCGTTGCCGACGAGGATGCTGCGCAGCTCCTCGAACACGAGGATGAGCCCGTAGGTCATCAGCACCTGCTGCAGGTGCTCGCGCTCGTAGAGGAACGAGTAGAACGCCCACTCGAGCACGTAGCCCAGGGCGACCGAGAGCACGAGGCCGACGGCGAGCGTGGCGAAGAAGCCGCCGCCGGTCCACTTCGCCACGAACGGCGCCAGCGCGTACGCCATGTAGGCGCCGATCATGTAGAAGCTGCCGTGCGCCAGGTTGATCACGCCCATGATGCCGAAGATGAGCGTGAGGCCGCTGGCGACCAGGAACAGCAGGAGCCCGTACTGCAGCGCGTTGAGGCACTGCACCAGGAACGTGCCGAACTCCATGCCTTGCGACTATCGGGTCGCGCGAACGGGCCCGCCGTCGTCCCCGCGAAGGCGGGGACCCGGCGTCTCTGCAACGCAAAGACGCTGGATTCCCGCTTGCGCGGGAATGACGACGTGACGGACCGTTGCGCGAGGCATGTGCGAGGGGCGCGAAGCCTCCGCAGCCGCTACAGCTTGCAGCCGCGCGACGGGTCGGAGAGCGCCTTCGACGCGATGCCGACCACGCGGTTCTCCTTGCCCTTCACCTCGCGCAGGTACATGTCCTGCACCGGGTTGCCCGACTTCGAGAGCGTGAACTTGCCGCGCGGCGAGTCGATCGTGGCCTTGGAGAGTTCTGCGTGGATCACGTCGAACTTCTTCGCGTCGCCCTTGGTCGCTGCCATCGCGGTCGCGAGCATCTGCCCCGCGTCGTAGCCCTGCACCGCGTACACGTCGGGCGCCGGCGCGCTCGGGAAGGCCTTCGCGTAGCCCGCGCGGAACGCCTTCTCCCTCGGGTTGTCGATGCCGTCGGCGTAGTGCAGCGTCGTCAGCAAGCCCTCCGCGGAGGCGCCCTGCGCTTCCAGCGTCCCGTCGGTGAGGAAGCCCGCGCCGTAGAGCGGGATCGTCTTGCGCAGGCCCGCTGCGTCGTAGTCCTTGACGAACTTGACCGCGCCGCCGCCGGCAAAGAACGTGTAGACCGCGTCCGGCTTGAGCGAGGCGATCTCGGTCAGCAGCGCCTGGAACTCGACGTTCGGGAACGGCAGGGAGAGCTCCTTGACGATCTTGCCGCCGCCCTTCTCGAAGGCCTCCTTGAAGCCGCCGACCGACTCGTCGCCGGCCGCGTACTTCCAGGTGATGGTGACGACGTTCTTGTGGCCGCGCTTGGCGACCACCTCGCCCATCGCGTAGCCGGGCTGCCAGTTCGAGAACGAGCTGCGGTAGATGTTCGTGCTGCACATCGGGCCGGTGACCGCGCCCGCGCCCGCGTTCGGCACGATCAGCAGCACGTTGTTGTCGTTGGCCGCCTTGGCAAGGCCCATCTGCACGCCGGAGTGCACGGTGCCGACCAGCACGTCGACCTGGTCGCGCTTGATCAGCTTGTTCGCGTTGTCGGTGGCCTTCGCCGGGTCGGATTCGTCGTCGACCTTGAAGTACTCGACCTCGCGGCCGCCGAGCCTGCCGCCGTTCTCGCTGACGGCGAGGCGGAAGCCGTTCTCGATCGCGTTGCCGAGCGCGGCGAACGTGCCGGTGTAGGGGAGCATCAGGCCGACCTTGAGCTTTTGCTGCGCGGCCGCGGGGCCGGCGGCTACGCCGACTGCGAGCCCGACGGCGGAAGCGAGGGCGAGCCGCTTGAGGCGGTTCAGGGTGTTCGACTTCATGGTTCCTCCTGGCGTGCTTGGTGTGGCGAGGAGCCGGTGCCTGCGGCACCCGGGTTGGCATGGAAGCGCGCCACCTCCTCGACGAGGCGCGCCGGTTGGTCCTTGTGGGGCGAGTGTCCGCAATCGTCGAGCACGACCACGCGGGTGCCCGGCACCGCCTTCGCGACGCCCTCCACCTGCGCCAGCGTGCCGTACTCGTCGTCGCGTCCCTGCACGGCGAGCACGGGGACGCGGATCGCGGCGATCTCCTCCTCGATGTTCCAGCGGCGGAACGGCGGGTGCAGCCAGATGTCGTTCCACCCCCAGAATGCCGAATCCACGTCGCGATGGTACCTCGCGAGCCGGTCCCTGAGGTTGCCGGTCAGAAAAGTCTGCCGGGCGGCGTCGATGCTGGCGAGGCCCACGTCCTCGACGAAGACGTGCGGCGCCAGCACCGCCAGGCCGGCGACCCGGCCGGGGAAGCGCGCGGCGTAGAGCAGGGCGATCGAGCCGCCGTCGGAGTGCCCGAAGAGCCAGGGCGCCGGCGCAGAGGGGCCGACTCCCACGGCGGCGAGGAACGCCGGCAGCACCTCGTGCGCCTGGCGATGCATGAAGTCGACGTCCCAGCGCTCGTCGGGCGGCCGCGGCGTCGAGGCACCGTAACCGGGGCGCGAGTAGACGAGGCCGCGCACGCCGAGCGCGTCGCACAACGCGCGCGGGAAGTCCTTCCACATGGCGAGCGACCCCAGACCCTCGTGCAGGAACACGAAGAGCGGCGCGTCGCGGCGGGCGCTGCCGATCCACGCGTGCTCGATGGCGACGCTCCGGCCGCCCCAGTCGACCTCGACCAGCCTCGGCGCGTCGTCCGGCGCCGCGGGGTCAGCTGCGAGCGGCTTCGCGCTCACGCAGCCGGAAGCGCTGGATCTTGCCGGTCGCCGTCTTCGGCAGCTCGGCGATGAACTCGATCGCGCGCGGGTACTTGTGCGGCGCGAGGCGCTCCTTGACGAAGGCCTTCAGCGCCGCCTCGGTGCTCGCATCGCCTTCCTTTCCGCCCTTCAGCACGACGAAGGCCTTGGTGCGCGTGAGGCCGTTCTCGTCGGCCACGCCGATGACCGCGGCCTCCAGCACCGCCGGGTGCTGCACCAGCGTCGCCTCGACCTCGAACGGCGAGACGTACTGGCCGGAGACCTTCAGCATGTCGTCGCTGCGGCCGCAGTACGTGAAGTAGCCCTCGGCGTCGCGGATGTACTTGTCGCCGGTGCGCGTCCACGCGCCCCGGAACGTGTCGCGCGACTTCTCGCGGTTGCCCCAGTACATCAGCGCCGCGGTGGGGCCGTTGATGTAGAGGTCGCCGACCTCCCCGTCGGCGACGAGGCGGCCGTCCTCGCCGCGCAGCTCGACCTCGTAGCCCTCGACCGGCCTGCCCGAGGTGCCGTAGCGGATGTCGTCGGGGCGGTTGGAGATGAACACGTGCAGCATCTCGGTCGACCCGATGCCGTCGACGATCGCCACGCCGTAGCGCTCGGTGAAGCGCTCGCCGATCTCCTTCGGCAGCGCCTCGCCGGCCGACGAGCACAGGCGCAGCTTCAGCTGCGAGCGGTCGGGCGCGTTCGGCGCGGCGAGCATCCCCGCGTAGCCGGTCGGCGCGCCGAAGAACACCGTGGGCTTGCGCTCGAGCCAGCGCTTGAACACGGCGTCGGGCGTGGGGCGCTCGGCCATGAGGATCGTCGTCGCCCCGATGGTGAGCGGGAACGTGAGCGCGTTGCCGAGCCCGTAGGCGAAGAAGAGCTTCGCCGCCGAGAACAGCACGTCGTCCTCGCGCAATCCGAGCAGGCGCACGTTGGCCACGGCGGTCCAGTACGGATTCGCGTGGGTGTGCACCGTGCCCTTGGGACGGCCGGTCGAGCCCGACGAGTACAGCCAGAAGCCGACGTCGTCGGGGCCGGTGGCGGCCGGCGCGGAGGCGGGCGCGGCCGCGGCGATCCAGCGGTCGAACGCGTGCCAGCCCGCGGGCGGGGCCGACTGCGGCCGCGACACCACGACGTGCTTCACTTCGTGGCCGCCGCGGGCCAGCGCGCTCTCGAGCTGCGCTCGCAACGCGTCGGAGACGATCACGGCCTGCGCGCGACTGTGCTTCAGCATGTACGCGTAGTCGTCGGCGGTGAGCAGCGTGTTGACCGCGACCGGCACCACGCCCGCGTACATCGCGCCGAGGAACGCGACCGGCCAGTCGGTGCAGTCGTGCATCACGAGGAACACGCGCTCCTCGCGCCGCACGTCGAGCGCCGCGAGCGCGGCGGCGACCCGGCGGATGCCGTCGGCGAGCTGGCCGTAGGACAGCGTGCCGGCGTCGTCGACGTACGCGACGCGCGACTCGCGGCCGCGGTTCGCCTCGACCAGGTGCGCGGCGAAGTTGAACGTCTCGCCGGGCGGGGCTGCAGTTGCGGGCATGGCGTGGCTCCTCGCGGCCGTCACGGCCGCGTGAACTCGATGCGTCCTTCGGGCAGCAGGTAGAGGACCAGCGCGCGCCCGCCGGTCACCGTGGGATGGTGGGCGCTTCCGGGCGGGTAGACGAGCCAGCCGGCGCCGCGGCCGTCGAAGCGCGCGTCGCCCTCGAGCGGCATGACGAGGTCGATCTCGCCTGCGGGATGCGAGTGATGCGGGCCGACGACGTCGCGCATGTCGACGACGTCGACGGAGAAGCGATCGAGGTCGTCGCCGGGCTTGGCCACGCGGCCGTAGCGGATGCCGCCGGCCTCGCGGTTGCACATCCAGCCTTCCGCGACGCCGGCGAGGCAGGCCTCGCGCAACGCCGCGTACGTCGCGCTGCCGGGGCCGAGGTTGGCGTTCAGCCAGTCGCCGAGAGCGCCGTCGAGCGGACGCGCACCGATCGAGGCGGTGACCGCGCCGACGAGCGCGCGAAAGGCGTCCTGGGACATTCCGGCTCCTCGCTCAGGTTGCGGCCCTTGCGCAGGCGCCGCGTTATGCATTATTGTGCTTGTCGACGCAAGATACGACCGGCATTGGATCGTGTCAAGCAGTATAGTGCATGTGATGGAGGGTTCCTCGTTGGCGGCAGCCCGCATGGTCAACGAAGCCGCGCCGGCGCCGTCGCCCGAGGCGCCGGACGCGGACAAGCACCCGTTCCTCGTCGCGCTCGGCGAGCGCGTGCGCGACGCGCGTGCGCGGCGCGGCCTCACCCGCAAGGCGGTGGCCGGCGCGGCGGGCGTGTCCGAGCGGCACCTCGCCAACCTCGAGTACGGCATCGGCAACGCGTCGATCCTCGTCCTGCAGCAGGTCGCGGGCGCGTTGCACTGCCCGCTGGCGGAACTGCTCGGCGACGTCACCACCAGCACGCCGGAGTGGCTGAGCCTGCGCGAACTGCTGGCCGGGCGCAGCGAAGCGGACCTCAGGCGCGCGCGCGTGGCGATCGGAGACCTGCTGGGCGGCGAAGGCGAGGACCCGACACGGCGCGGACGCATCGCGCTCGTGGGCCTGCGCGGCGCGGGCAAGTCGACGCTCGGGCGCATGCTGGCCGAGGAGCTAGGCGTGCCGTTCATCGAGGTGTCGCGGGAGATCGAGCGGCTTGCCGGCTGCAGCACGCCCGAAGTTCACGCACTTTACGGCGCCAACGCCTATCGGCGCTACGAGCGGCGCGCGCTGGAGGAGGCGATCGCGACGCACGCGGAGGCGGTGATCGCAACCCCCGGCGGGCTGGTCGCCGATGTCGCCGCGTTCGACCTGCTCGTCTCGCGCTGCTTCACGGTCTGGTTGCAGGCGGCGCCGGAGGATCACATGCGTCGTGTCGCCGCGCAGGGCGACATGCGGCCGATGGCGGCGAGCCGCGAGGCGATGGACGACCTGCGCCGCATCCTCGCCGGGCGCGAGGCGTTCTACTCGCGCGCCGACGCCACGGTCGACACCAGCGCCCAGCCGCTGGAGAAGACGTTCGGCGTGCTGCGCGAGAGGGTCCGCCAGGCACGCGGGCAATCCGCCTGACCGCGCCTCGCGGGATCCCGCCGAATCGATGCGGAAACGCTTGACACATTCCGTAGACAGGCACTATGATGCATATCAAGGAAATCATGATAGGCATTATTGTGCGTCATGTCGGCTGATCCCAACTCCCCCGAATCGCCCCCGCGCGTCGACTTTCGCACCGACCCCTCGCGCTACCGCCACTGGAAGCTGAACGTCGAGGGCCCGGTCGCCCGGCTCGCGCTGGACGTGGCCGAGGACGGGGGCCTGCGACCCGGCTACAAGCTCAAGCTCAACAGCTACGACCTCGGCGTCGACATCGAACTTGCCGACGCGTTGAACCGCATCCGCTTCGAGCACCCGCAGGTGCGCGCGGTGGTGGTGACCAGCGCGCGGGAGCGCGTGTTCTGCTCGGGCGCGAACATCTTCATGCTCGGCCTCTCCAGCCACGCGTGGAAGGTGAACTTCTGCAAGTTCACCAACGAGACGCGCAACGGCATGGAGGACACGAGCCGCCACTCGGGCATCGGCTTCGTTGCGGCAGTGAACGGCTCCTGCGCCGGCGGCGGCTACGAGCTCGCGCTCGCCTGCGACGACATCGTGCTGGTCGACGACCGCTCCTCCTCGGTGTCGCTGCCCGAGGTGCCGCTGCTCGGCGTGCTGCCCGGCACCGGGGGGCTCACGCGCGTCACCGACAAGCGCAAGGTGCGCCACGACCACGCCGACATCTTCTGCACGACCACCGAGGGCGTGCGCGGCAGGCGCGCGCTCGAGTGGCGGCTGGTCGACGCGATCGCGAAGCCGGCCGACTTCGACCGCGTCGTACGCGAGCGGGCCGACGTGCTGGCTGCGCGCTGCGACCGGCCGGCGGACGCGAAGGGCGTGGCGCTGCCGCGGATCGAGCGCACGATCGGGGCCGACCGCATCGCCTACGCGCACGTGGGCGTTGACATCGACCGCGCCAAGCGCACGGCGACGATCACGGTGCGTGCGCCGCGCGGCCCGCAGCCGGCGGACCTCCCCGCGATCGAGGCCGCCGGAGCGGCGTGGTGGCCGCTGGCGATGGCGCGCGAGCTCGACGACGCGATCCTGGAGATGCGCGCCAACGAGCCGGCGATCGGCACGTGGCTCCTGAAGACCGAAGGCGACGCCGCCGCCGTGCTCGCCGCCGACGAGGCGATGCGCCGTCACGCCGGCCACTGGTTCGTGCGCGAGGTCGTAGGCTTCCTGCGGCGCACGCTCGCGCGGCTGGACGTTTCGTCGCGGACGCTGTTCGCGCTGGTCGAGCCGGGCTCGTGCTTCGCCGGCACGCTGGCGGAGCTCGCGCTCGCGGCCGACCGGACCTACATGCTCGCGCTGCCCGACGAGCCGGAGCGCGCGCCCGCGCTCGCGCTGTCGGCGGCGAACTTCGGGACCTACCCGATGGCGAACGGCAAGGCGCGCCTCGCGCAGCGCTTCTACGACGAGGCGGAGCCGCTGGCTGCCGCGCGCGCGGTGATCGGGCAGCCGCTGTCGGGGACCGACGCGCTGGCGCTGGGGCTCGTCACCGCCGCCCCGGACGACATCGACTGGGCGGACGAGATCCGCATCGCCGTCGAGGAGCGCGCGAGCCTGTCGCCGGACGCGCTCACCGGCATGGAGGCGAACCTGCGCTTCGGCGGCGCCGAGACGATGGACACGCGCATCTTCGGGCGGCTCACCGCCTGGCAGAACTGGATATTCCAGCGGCCGAACGCGGTCGGCGACAAGGGCGCGCTCAAGGTCTACGGGACCGGCGAGAAGGCCGGCTTCGACTTCAACAGAGTCTGACCCAACCACACCGTCGTTCCCGCGAAGCCTGTCCCTGCGCAGGCGGGGGCGGGGACCGGGCGTCTTGCGAACGACACCGGGCCCCCGCGTACGCGGGAACGACGCCAGCCTTATGCGAGCGGAGACATGAGCACGATCGACTACAGCGAGAAGATCCCCAACAACGTGAACCTGTCGCAGGATCGAACGCTGCAGCGCGCGCTCGAGCACTGGCAGCCCAACTACCTCGCCTGGTGGCAGGACATGGGGCCGGAGGGCTCGCGGGACTTCGACGTCTACCTGCGCACCGCGGTGTCGGTCGACCCGTCCGGCTGGGCGCAGTTCGGCTACGTGAAGATGCCCGACTACCGCTGGGGCATCTTCCTCAATCCGGGCGACGCCGAGCGGAAGATCCACTTCGGCGACCACCTGGGCGAGCCCGCCTGGCAGGACGTGCCCGGCGAGCACCGCGCGAACCTGCGCCGCATCATCGTCACGCAGGGCGACACCGAGCCCGCCTCGGTCGAGCAGCAGCGCCACCTCGGGCTGACCGCGCCGTCGCAGTACGACCTGCGCAACCTCTTCCAGGTGAACGTGGAGGAGGGCCGGCACCTGTGGGCGATGGTCTACCTGCTGCACCGCTTCTTCGGCCGCGACGGCCGCGAGGAGGCGGAGGCGCTGCTCGAGCGCCGCTCCGGCGACCGCGACAACCCGCGCATCCTGGGCGCGTTCAACGAGAAGACCCCCGACTGGCTCGCGTTCTTCATGTTCACCTACTTCACCGACCGCGACGGCAAGTTCCAGCTGTGCGCGCTCGCCGAGAGCGGCTTCGACCCGCTCGCGCGCACCACGAAGTTCATGCTGACCGAGGAAGCGCACCACATGTTCGTCGGCGAGTCGGGCGTGTCGCGCGTGATCCAGCGCACCTGCGACGCGATGCGGGAGCTCGGCACCGATGACCCGGCGAAGCTTCGCGCCGCCGGCGTCATCGACCTGCCGACGATCCAGCGCTACCTCAACTTCCACTTCAGCGTCACCATCGACCTCTTCGGCGCCGACCAGTCGAGCAACGCCGCCATCTTCTACAGCTCCGGCCTCAAGGGCCGTTACGAGGAAGGCAAGCGCGCCGACGACCACCGGCTCAAGGGCGACCACTACAGGGTGCTGGAGGTCCACGACGGCCGCCTCGCCGAGAAGGAGGTGCCGATGCTCAATGCGCTGAACGAGGTGCTGCGCGACGACTACATCAAGGACTCCGTCGGCGGGGTCAACCGCTGGAACAAGGTGATCGAGAAGGCGGGGCTGCCGTTCCGGCTCGCGGTGCCGCACAAGGCGTTCCACCGCCGCATCGGCGCGCTGGCGGGGGCGAGGATCGCACCCGACGGCCGCGTGGTGAGCGAGGCGGAGTGGAACGCGAAGGTCGGCGAGTGGCTGCCCACGGAGGCCGACCGCGCGTTCGTCGCCTCGCTGATGGGGCGCGTGGTCGAGCCTGGCAAGTTCGCCAACTGGATCGCGCCGCCGGTGGTGGGCATCAACAAGCAGCCGGTCGACTTCGAGTACGTTCGGTTCGGCTAGCTGTCACGACGTTGTTGCTGCAAGACTTGCGCTGCTCGCACTCTTGAATCGTCGTCCCCGCGAAGGCGGGGATCCAGCGTCTCCCGCGTTGGCACGCCCGCACGTACGAACGACACTGGGTCCCCGCCTTCGCGGGGACGACGAATGACCTGAATTGATGCGCCGGCGAGCAACGCATCGAAACATCACAGCGAGCGGGAGCCCGATGGACATTGCGGCCGCGACGACGATCAGGCAGCACCTGATCGACCCGGAGATCTGCATCCGCTGCAACACCTGCGAGGCGACCTGCCCGGTGGGGGCGATCACGCACGACGAGCGCAACTACGTCGTTCGCGCCGACGTCTGCAAGCCGTGCAACGCGTGCATCGCACCGTGTCCCACCGGCGCGATCGACAACTGGCGCGTCGTGCCGTCGGCGAGGGTGTACTCGATCGAGGAGCAGCTCGGCTGGGACGTGCTGCCGGCGGAACTGACGCACGACGAGCTCGCCGCCGCCGGTGTGCCCGAGGCGGTCATCGGTGTCGTCGCGCCGGCGGTCGCCGTCGTCGCCACGGCCGACCCCGGCGAGCCGGTGCCCCTGGACGCGGCGCATTACTCGTCGCTGCTGCCGCCGTGGTCGGCGGCGCACGCCTACGCGAACCTCTACGGGCCGAAGGCGCCGACGGTCGCCACGGTCACGGGGAACTTCCGCGTCACCGAGGCCGGCTTCGCCAACGAGACGCACCACGTCGTGCTCGACTTCGGCGCGATGCCGTTCCCGGTGCTCGAGGGACAGTCGATCGGCATCGTCCCGCCCGGTGCGGACGCTTCCGGACGGCCGCACCGCGCGCGCCAGTACTCGGTCGCGAGCCCGCGCAACGGCGAGCGCCCCGGCTACAACAACGTGTCGCTGACGGTGAAGCGCGTGACCGCCGACCACCAGGGCCGGGCCGTCAAGGGCGTGTGCTCGAACTACGTCTGCGACCTCAAGGTGGGCGACAAGGTGCAGGTGATCGGCCCGTTCGGCACCTCGTTCCTGATGCCGAACCACCCGCGGTCGAACATCGTGATGATCTGCACGGGCACCGGCAGCGCGCCGATGCGCGCGATGACCGAGTGGCGCCGGCGGCTGCGGCAGGGCGGCAAGTTCGAGGGCGGCAAGCTCATGCTGTTCTTCGGCGCGCGCACGCGCGAGGAGCTGCCGTACTTCGGACCGCTGATGAGCCTGCCGAAGGACTTCATCGACATCAACCTCGCGTTCTCGCGCACGGCCGGCCAGCCGAAGCGCCACGTGCAGGACCTGATGCGGGAGCGCGCCGCGGACCTGGCCGGCCTCCTGCAGCAGTCCGACACCTACGTCTACGTGTGCGGCTTGCGAGCGATGGAGGAGGGCGTGCTGCTGGCGCTGCGCGACGCTGCCGTCGCCGGCGGGCTCTCGTGGGACGCGCTGGCGGATGCGATGCGGCGCGAGGGGCGGCTGCACCTCGAGACGTACTGATGAAGTGGGCCGACTTCGCCGCGGGGCAGGTGCTCGAGGCCGGGCCCATTGCCGTGGACGAGGACGCGATCGTCGCGTTCGCGCGCGACTACGACCCGCAGTGGTTCCACGTCGACCCGGAGCGCTCGGCGGACGGGCGGCACGGCGGGCTCATCGCCAGCGGCTGGCAGACCTGCGGGCTGGCCATGCGGCTCGCCGTCGACAACTTCCTGCACGACTCCGAGAGCTTCGCCTCGCCCGGGCTCGCCTACCTCAAGTGGCTGTACCCGGTGCGCCCGGGCGATCGGCTGGGCATGCGCGCGGACGTGCTGGAGAAGCGCGTCTCGCGCGGCAATCCGCGGCTCGGCATCCTGCGCTGGCGTTGGCGGTTGCACAACCAGGGCGGGCACTGTGTGCTGGACATGGAGGCGACGTCGCTGTTCGAACTGCCCGGAGAGCGGCCGTGACCCGCCCGGAGCCCCGCGAGTCGGTGCTGTTCGTATGCCTGGGCAACATTTGCCGATCGCCGACGGCCGAGGCGGTGTTCCGCGAGCGCGCCGCCCGCGCGGGCCTTGGCGATCGCGTCCTCGTCGACTCGGCGGGCACGGGCGGCTGGCACGTCGGACACCCGCCGGACCGGCGCGCGATCGCGCACGCGGCGCGGCGCGGCTACGACCTCGCTCCGCTGCGCGCCAGGCAGGTGACGCGCGAGGACTTCCGCCGCTTCGGCTGGATCCTCGCGATGGACGAGGACAACCTGCGCGACCTCGCGGCGATGCGCCCGGACGCGTTCGGCGGCCACCTCGGCCTGATGCTCGACGTCGCCCCCTCGCTCGGCGTGCGCGAGGTGCCGGATCCCTACTACGGCGGCGGCGAGGGCTTCGAGCGCGTGCTCGACCTGCTGGAGGAAGCGAGCGAGAGGCTGCTCGAGCGCGTGGCGCCGGGCCTGCGCGGCTGACGCGTGGCTACCAGAGCCGTTCGGCCAGGCCGGCCGCCATCGTCGCGCCAAGCTCGCGGCACTGCGCGAGCACGTCGGCGGGCACGACTTGCGCGGCATCGGTGCGCCCGCCGCGCCACAGCACGCCCGGATGCACGCGCCGCAGGCGGAGTCCCGTGGCCACCCGCTCGAGGCCGCGGATCGCGCCGGCGCCGTCGTTGCCGCAGCAGACGAAGTGGCTCCAGGCGCGGCCGTCGACCTTGCCTTCGCAGGGGTAGTACGAGCGCTCGAGGAAGTCCTTCAGCATCCCCGCCATCCCGCCGAAGTTCTCGGAGCATCCGAGCAGCAGCGCGTCGGCGTCGAGGAGGTCGGCGGGACCGGCGTGGTGCGCGCGAAGCGCGACGGTCTCGACTCCTTCGACGCTGCGCGCACCCGCGAGCGCGGCTGCAGCCATCTGGCCGGTGCCGCCGAACTGCGTGTGCCAGACGATGAGCAGCCGCCGCATCCGCGGATGCCAGCAGCGGACGCGGACGGCTACATCCCCGCCTTGGCGCGCTTCGCCTGCAGGCGCTGGATCGACTTCTCGATGGCGACGACGAAGCGGTTGTGCTTGCCGCGCGCGACCTCCTCGACCGGATCGCGCACCGTGAAGTCGAAAGCGACGGCGGCGCCGTTGACCGCCGTGAGCGTGACGGTGATCTCCACCCACATCCCGAGCAGCGTGGGGGCGAGGTGATCGAGCTCGACGCGCGTGCCGACCGAGTCGCGGCCCGGCTCGACGTGCGCGAGCAGCAGCTCGCGGCAGGTCATCTCGATGTCGAACAGCATGCGCGGGGTCGAGTACACGCGGCCTTCGTCGCCCATGAAGCTGATCGTGCGCTCGCGGTCGACCTCGATGCGGCGGGTGAGGGTCGCTCCGGGCTTGAGGGTGTCGCTCATCGTTTCGGGCTCTCGGGGTTGGCCGTGGAAGGGTCGCGCAGCGACGCGGCCGCCAGCCGCGCCTCGACGTAGCGTACCAGCGCCTTCGTGGCGCGGGCGCAGTTGCGGAACACGCACACGCCCTGGTCCATCAGGCGCACGCACATCGCATCGTAGAGCCTGCCGGCGTCGACCACGCCGACGACCGGCTTGGCGTGGCGGGCGACGAGCGGCGGCATCAGGTGCACCGTCCCCTGCGGATCGCCGAGGTCGTGGCCCGGTCGCAGGCGGCTCTCCTCGAGCGCGCGCACCGCCGGTGCCGTCGGGTCGAGCGCGACGACGATGGCGTCGACGTTGGGATCATCGAGGAACGCCTCGGCGATCGCGATGTGCGCCTCGTCGTCCGCGCCGGGGTTGATGTCGATCGGGTTGGCCACCTCCACCAGCGCGTCCAGGCGCTTGGCCTTGAGGATCTCGCGCACGCGATCCACGGTGGCCGGGGCGAGGGCGCCCATCTCCATCGCGAAGCCGTCGACCTCGATGGCGTCGGCCATGCTGACGGCCTCGAACCCGGCGCCGCTGATCGCGCCGAGGCGCCTGCCGGCGATCGTCGTGGCGTGCAGCGCGCCCGCGACGTAGAAGAGGTCGTCGAACGCCGTCACGTCCTCCGCCACGATCGCGCCGGCGTGACGCACGACCGAGTCGAACACCGCGTAGCCGCCGGCGATCGACGCCGTGTGGCCGAGCGCACCCCCCGCGCCGGCGTCGGTGCGCCCCGCCTTGTAGACGACCACGTCCTTGCCGCTGCGAACGGCCCGGCGGACGGCGCGCGCGAAGTCGAGGCCGTCGAGGTCGCGGAAGCCCTCGATGTAGATTCCGATCGTCGCGATTTCCGGCCGCTCGGCGAAAAAGCTCAGGAGGTCCCCGTGCGTGAGGTCCGTCTGGTTGCCCATCGCGATCATGTAGCGCGGGTCGAGCCACGGGTTCTGCGACAGCCGCGTGATCATGAAGGCGCCGCTCTGGCTCAGCATGACCGCGTTGCGCTCCGGCCGCTTCTGCGGCTTGGGCAGGCGCTCGAGCGGGATGAACCAGGAGTCGTACGACCCCGGGTGCGAGACGACGCCGAGGCAGTTGGCGCCGAGGAAGATCGGCCCGCCGCCGGGCCGCTCGTGCGCGGCGTTGATGCGCGCGGCCATCGCCGCCGCGGCCTCGCGGCTGCGCGGCGTCTCGCCGAGCCCGCCGGGAATCAGCATCACGGCGTCGACCGCGTCGGTGGCGATGATCTCGTCGACGAGGCCGTACACCGCGTCGGCGTTGACGGCGACGATCAGCAGGTCCAGCCGCCCGGGCAGCGCCCGCAGGCCCTCCACGCAGCGCACGCCGTCGATCTCGCTCTCGCCCGGCCGCAGGATCGTGATGCGCTCCTTCGCGTACCCGCTGCCGACGATGTTGCGCAGGATGATGCGCGCGAAGTTCATGCCGGTGGCCGAGACGCCGACGATTCCCAGTGTTCCCGGGTGCAGCAGCTTGTCGATCTTCGCGATCGGACGCGGATGCGGGCGTCGCTGCGGCGGCGCGAGCGCGCAGCGCGCGCCGGCCACCGCGAGCGCGCCCTCGGCGAACACGACGCGCAGCGCCAGCACGTCGAGCGTGAAGCGCGCCCTGGCGGTACCTTCCGCGCAGCACGCTGCGAGGGCGAGGAGCGCATCGAAGCAGCGCTCGAGCCGGGCGGCCGGCAGCGGCTGGCCGCGCACGCCGGCTTGCGCTTCGAGCTTGCGACAGGCGATCGTGCGCCGGAACAGGCGCAGGAAGTCGGCGGCGTCGGTCAGCTCGGCGACGGCGTGGACGCTGTGGCGATCGCGTCGATAGTCTCCGGGCGGCACGGCTGCGTCGAGCCCGCCGGGACCGGCCGACAGGACCAGCCCGAACTCGCGCGTGTGGGCGAGCGCGAGGTCAAGCTCGACTGCAGCAGGCTGCGCCCGCTCCGGTGATTGCGCGTGAAGCTCGAGGCCGAGGCTCGCGACGAGTTCGGCGAGTTGCGCCGCCGGCAGGCTGATGTGCCCGGCCGCTGCAGCGTCGGCGAGGATGGACGAAGCCCGCGCAAGGTCGCGCGCGCAGCTGCGATCGGACTGCGGCGAATCGTCCACGCCTGCCTCCTCCCCGGCCGTCTCCGGCGCTCGCGCGCCGTAGTGAGGGCGACATAGCTTGGGGGCGGACGCGAAGCGTGTCCTTGCCCGAAGTCAAGGCGCGCCGGCGCAGCGCAGGCGAAGGCGGGCACGAGGGCCCGCCTTGCGCGCCTGCCTGCGCGAGGCCAAGTCAGGCGCTGGGGGCCTGTCCTTCGCCGTGCTTCGTTTCGACGATCTGCAGCGGCTCCTCGGCGACGACGGGGCGCGGCGGGCGCACGCGGCGCGGCAGCGGCTCCTGCGGCGCATCCTCGGCGGGCGGGGCCTCGTGGCGCTTCGTCTGGACGAGTTCGAGACCGGACTCCGGCGGCAACTCCATCGTCACCGGCGGCAGCTCGGGCAGGTTCTTCGGCCGGGCCCGCTCGGGCGGCGCGGCTCGCGGCGCCGGCGCGGGCTCCACTGCTGCCACGTCGATCGGCGCTTCCGCGACCGGCGGTACGGGCGCGCGCTCGGGTACGCGCGGAACCGGACGCGCGATGCGCTCGACGCTCTCCGGCTCGACGTGCAGCGGGATCGACTGCACGTCCACTGCGGCGCCGGCGATCGCGTCGATCGTCGACGCGACCGTTCCTTCGGCGGACGCAATGGCAGGAGCGTCGGCGGCAGCCTGCGCGGGCGGCGTGGCGGCTGCGATTGCCGCACCTTCCGGCGCACCGGCGGGACGCTGCTCGCCGGCGCGCTCGCCACCGCCGCGACCGCGACGTCCGCGACGACGGCGGCCACCTTCGCGCCGCTCCTCGCCTTCCGCCTGCGGGGCGCCATCCGCCGCCGGGGCGGCGACGCCTTCATGCTCCAGCGCAGCGGCGGGCTGAGGCGCTTCCTTGCGCGGCGGACGCTCGCCGCGCTGCTCGCGCGGCTGCCCTTCGCGACGCTCCTTCGGCTCGCGCGGCTCGCGCGGCTCGCGCGCCTCGCGGGGTTCGCGCGGCTCGCGCGCCTCGCGCGGCTCGCGTTCCTTGCGCGGCGCCTGCGGCTGCTGCGGGGGGCGTCCGCCTTCGCGTCGCGCGGCGTCGCGGGGGCCCCCTTCGCGGGGCGCATCGCGCCGCTCGCCGCCGCGATCCTCGCGGCGATCGCCACGGCGCTCGTCGCGCCGCTCGCCGCGACCCGGCGCGCCGTGAGGGCGTCGCTGCTCGCGACGCGGCTCGCGCGGCGCGGTGGCTGCCTTCTTCGTGTCGGTGGCGGGCGCGGTCTCTGCTGCGCGCGGGCCGCGGAACCAGCCGAGCACCTTGTCGAGCCAGTTGCCCGATGCCGCCCTCGCGGGGGCCGCGACGGGCTGTGCCGCGGGCGCCGGCGGCACCGGGGCGGGCTGCTCGGGCGTGATGCCCTTGACGATCGCCTCCTGGCGCGGCTGGGCGGCTTCCTCCTTGATCTTCTGCGCGTGGTCGGTCTGCTCGGGCTGCTCCACCATCTGGAACGACGGCGGCAGCGGCTCGGCCTGGTTGAGGTCGTCGTGGCGCAGCCGCGTGATCGAGTAGTTCGGCGTCTCGAGGTAGCGGTTGGGCACCAGCAGCACGTTCACCTTGAAGCGCGCCTCGATCGCGTGCACGTCGGGGCGCTTCTCGTTCAGCAGGAACGTGGCGACGTCGACCGGCACCTGGGCGACGACCTGCGCCGTGTTCTCCTTCATCGCCTCTTCCTGGACGATGCGCAGGATGTGCAGCGCGGTGGACTCGGTGCCGCGGATGTGGCCGATGCCGTGGCAGCGCGGGCAGGCCTGGTGCGCGGACTCGGCGAGCGCGGGACGCAGCCGCTGGCGCGACAGCTCCATGAGGCCGAAGCGCGAGATCTTGCCCAGCTGGATGCGCGCGCGGTCGTAGCGCATCGCGTCCCGGAGCCGGTTCTCGACCTCGCGCTGGTTCTTGGCGCTCTCCATGTCGATGAAGTCGACGACGACCAGGCCGCCGAGGTCGCGCAGGCGCAGCTGGCGCGCGATCTCGTCGGCGGCCTCGCAGTTCGTGCGAAACGCGGTCTCCTCGATGTCGCTGCCCTTGGTCGCGCGCGCCGAGTTGACGTCGACGGCGACCAGCGCCTCGGTGTGGTCGATGACGATCGACCCGCCCGACGGCAGCGGCACCTGGCGCGCGTAGGCGGTCTCGATCTGGTGCTCGATCTGGAAGCGCGAGAACAGAGGGACGTCGTCGCGGTAGAGCTTCACGCGCTGCACGTTGTCGGGCATCACGTGCGCCATGAACTGCTGCGCCTGCTCGTGGACCGCCTCGGTGTCGATCAGGAGCTCGCCGATGTCCGGCTGGAAGTAGTCGCGTATCGCGCGGATGACGAGGCTCGACTCCTGGTAGATGAGGTACGCGCCGGACTGCATCTTCGCCGCGTCCTCGATCGCCGCCCAGAGCTTGAGCAGGTAGTTGAGGTCCCACTGCAGCTCCTCGGCGCTGCGGCCGATGCCGGCGGTGCGCGCGATGACGCTCATGCCGCCCGGAACCTCGAGCTGCCCGATCGCCTCGCGCAGCTCCTGCCGCTCCTCGCCCTCGATGCGGCGCGACACGCCGCCGCCGCGCGGGTTGTTCGGCATCAGGACGAGATAGCGCCCGGCGAGCGAGATGAACGTGGTGAGCGCCGCGCCCTTGCTGCCGCGCTCGTCCTTGTCGACCTGGACGATCAGCTCCTTCCCTTCGCGCAGCTGGTCGGCCACGCGGCGGTGGCCGCCGTCGCCTTCGCGCAGGTACTGCGGGGCGACTTCCTTGAACGGCAGGAAGCCGTGGCGGTCGGTGCCGTAGTCGACGAAGCACGCCTCGAGCGAGGGCTCGACGCGGGTGATGACCGCCTTGTAGATGTTGGACTTGCGCTGCTCCTTGGCAGCGGACTCGATGTCGAGGTCGACCAGTTTCTGGCCGTCGACGATCGCCACCCTGAGCTCCTCGGCCTGGGTGGCGTTGAACAGCATGCGCTTCATGCGGGGTTCCCTCGGCGTCAGGGTCCTCGCGCACGGCCTGCCGGCGAAGCGGCGGGCGACGGTGACAGCGGCCGGCCCGGAAGGCGCGGCGTCAGCTGCCTTGCTGCGGACGGAACTGCGCTACGCGGCCGGACTCCAGCAAAGCCGGGGTCCCCGCGGGCGGTGGCTCGCGGAGTCCTGGGTCGAACGGGTGCGCGGTGTGGGCAACGTGGGCTCGATCGTCGCGGCTGCCCCTCGCGGGGCGCCAGGTCGTGCTTGGTCGGTCGCTGCGGACTCGTCGTTCGGGCGCCTCGTCGACTCGGTCGCGGGCCGCGGCGCAATGTGCGCTGACGGCGGCCGGCATGGTTGTCGGGCGGGACGCTCGCTTTGCTGTCGGTGCCGCGCAGTTCGCCGCGTCGTCGCCGCCAAGTACCGGTCACGGGCGGTGCGGGGACTGCGCCAATCCTTTAGTATCGCTACTTCCCCGGGGTCCGATGCCCCGGCCGGTGAGCGACGTAACCGGCGGTACTGCCTCCACACCTCGTCCCGCCGAATGCGCGGGCAGGCGGGCGAGCCCCGATCGATCGGCGCCTTCCCGGGGAAGGCTGCACGGAAATCGGGGTCGCGGCCGAATTGTAACCGAATGAACGGGTTAAGCAAGGATTCGGCCAGTCAGCTGGCGATCGGCGAGGAGTCGGCCGGCCAGCGCATCGACAACTTCCTCTGCCGGACCCTCAAGGGCGTCCCCAAGAGCCACGTCTACCGGATCCTCCGCTCGGGCGAGGTGCGCCTCAACGGCAAGCGGGTCGGGCCTGAGGCGCGGCTCGCCGCGGGCGACCGCGTCCGCGTCCCGCCCATCCGCACCGCGTCTCCCGGCGCGCCGCGCCGGCTGCCGGCCTCGGCGGCCCCGCCGATCGTCTACGAGGACGAAGCCCTGCTGGTCGTCGACAAGCCCTCGGGGCTGGCCGTCCACGGCGGCAGCGGGATCGCGCACGGCCTCATCGAGACGCTGCGCGCTACGCGCCCCGGCGCGGGATTCCTCGAACTCGTCCACCGGCTCGATCGCGAGACTTCGGGACTGCTGGTCGTGGCCAAGAAGCGCCCGGCGCTGACCGCGCTGCACGCGGCGCTGCGCGAGGGGCGCGTGGCCAAGCGCTATCTCGTGCTCGTGCGCGGCCGCTGGCGCGACGAGAAGCGCACCGTGCGCCTCGCCCTGCACAAGTTCGCCACGACCTCCGGCGAGCGGCGCGTGCGCGTCGACGAGGAGGGGGGGCGCGAGGCGGTCACCGTGTTCCACCGCCGGCAGGTCTGGCGCGACCGCGCGCCGCCGCTCGCGCTGCTCGAGGCGGAACTGCACACCGGGCGCACCCACCAGATCCGCGTGCACCTGACCTCGCTCGGCTTCCCGCTGGCGGGCGACGACAAGTACGGCGACTTCGCGTGGAACCGCGAGCTCGCGAAGGCGGGCCTGAAGCGCATGTTCCTGCACGCCTGGCGGCTCGCTTTCGACCACCCGCTGACAGGGGCGCCGATCGCGCTCGAATCGCCGCTGCCGCCGGATCTCGCCGGCTTCCTCGCCGCGCTCGATGGTCCCGCCGCCTGACCGCTCAGTGCGCCGCTTCGGCCTGATCGTCTTCGACTGGGACGGGACGCTGGTCGACTCCACTGCGGCGATCGCGACCTGCCTGCAGGACGCGTGCCGCGACCTCGGCGAACCGGTGCCCGACGACGCCTCGGCTCGCTACGTGATCGGTCTGGGGCTGCGCGACGCGCTGAACCTCGTGGCGCCCGACCTCCCCGTCGATCGCTACCCCGAGCTCTCGGCGCGCTACCGCGACCACTACCTGGCGCGCGACCCGCACATCCCGCTGTTCGACGGCGCGCGCGAGCTGCTCGACGACCTCGCCGCTGCGGGCTACCTGCTCGCCGTTGCCACGGGAAAGACGCGGAAGGGCCTCGACCGCGCGCTCGCCGCCCACGCGCTCGAGGGCCGCTTCCACGCCACGCGCTGCGCCGACGAGGGCCGGCCCAAGCCGCATCCGGACATGCTGCTGTACCTGATGGACCAGCTCGGCGTCGGGCCGTCGCGCACGCTGATGATCGGGGACACCACGCACGACCTCGAGGTGGCGCGCGGCGCCCGGGCGAGCGCCGTCGCCGTCGCCTACGGCGCGCACGAGCCGGAAGGGCTTGCGGCGCTCGCGCCGCTGGCCACGGTCCACTCGGTCGCGGAGCTGCGTTCGTGGCTGGCGTCGAACGCGTGATCGCGCGCTCGGAGGACCCCGCCGAGCGCGGTGCCGGCGTGCGCTTCGTAGCCGAGCGCGTTGGTGCGATCGTCGCGGCCGGGGACGGGTAGACTCGCGGGATCCGACGACTCCCGCCGAAGACGACGATGGCCGAAGAGAACTGGGAACGCGATGTGCTGGCGAAGCTCGCCGAGGACGTCGTGGCCGAGAGGCGCCGCACTCGCCGCTGGGGCAACTTCTGGCGCTTCGTCGCCGTCGCGCTGGTCCTGCTCGTGTGCGTGTCGCTCTTCGCCGCCTCCGGGCTGGGGCACAAGGTCTGCCTCGACAAGTGCACGGCGGTCGTGCGCATCGACGGCGAGATCGACCGCGGCGAGCGCGCGAACGCCGAGGCGGTCGTCGACTCGCTCAAGCAGGCGTTCGAGTACCCGAAGGTCGCCGGCGTGCTGGTGGTCATCAACAGCCCGGGCGGCAGCCCCGTGCAGGCGGGCCAGATCCACGACGAGCTGAAGCGCTTGCGCGCGAAGCACCCGGACAAGCCGGCGCACGCGGTGGTCGAGGACATGGCCGCGTCGGGGGGCTACTACATCGCCGCGGCCGCCGACCGCATCTACGTCGACAAGGCGAGCATCGTCGGCTCGATCGGCGTGATCATGTCCGGCTTCGGCTTCACCGGGGCGATCGACAAGCTCGGCGTCGAGCGGCGCGTGATCGCGGCCGGCAAGAACAAGGCGTTTCTCGACCCCTTCCAGCCGCAGAAGCCCGAGGACGTCGCGCACATCGGGAAGATGCTGAACGAGGTGCACGAGCAGTTCATCGGCGTCGTGCGCGACGGCCGCGGCGCGCGCCTGAAGGAATCGCCCGACCTCTACTCCGGGCTGGTGTGGACCGGTGCGCGGGCGATCGAGCTCGGCCTCGCCGACGCGCTGGGCTCGGCGCACTCGGTGGCGCGCGACGTGATCCAGGCGCCGGAGCTGGTCGACTTCACGCCGGACGAGAACCTCGCCGACCGGCTGTCGCGCCGGCTGGGCACCGCGCTCGCGCAGTGGTCCGGCATCGGGCTTCGCTCCCCCCGGTTGCGCTGAGCATCACGGCACGACCGACGTGAAGAGGTAGACGGCGAAGAGCACGAGCAGGATCGTCCCCTGCAGCACCGTCGTGCGCCCGGTGGACAGCGAGAGGCTGGTCACGAACAGCGACAGCAGCAGCAGCACGGTCGAGCGGCCGTCGATGCCCAGCGTCAGCGGGAAGCCGAGCAGGATCGAGGTGACGGCCACGACGGGAATCGTGAGCCCGATCGTGGCCAGCGCCGAGCCGAGCGCGAGGTTGAGGCTGGTCTGCAGGCGGTCGGCGCGCGCTGCGCGCAGCGCGGCGAGTCCCTCGGGCAGCAGCACGACGGCGGCGATGATCACGCCGACCAGCGCGGCCGGCGCGCCCGCGGTGGCGACCGCCCTTTCCAGCGCCGGCGAAAGCGCCTTTGCGAGCAGGACGACCGCGCCGAGGCACACCATGAGCAGCGCGAGGCTCGCCAGCGCGGTGCGATTCGCGGGCGGCGGCGCGTGATGCGCTTCGCTGGACGCGGCGTGCTGCGGCAGGAAGTAGTCGCGGTGCCGCACCGTCTGCACGAACACGAACGCGCCATACAGGATCAACGACACGATGGCGATGAACACGAGCTGGCTCAGCGAGTAGACCGGGCCCAGGGCGGTCGTCAGGTAGTTCGGCAGCACCAGCGCGAGGACCACGATCGCCGCCAGCGTGGTGAGCGAGGCGGCCGCGCCCTGCAGGGAGAACTGCTGCTCGTGGTGGTGCGAGCCGCCCCAGAGCAGGCACAGCCCGACGATGCCGTTCAGGATGATCATCACGGCGGCGAACACGGTGTCGCGCGCGAGCGCCGACGTCGCTGGGCCGCCGGCCAGCATCAGGGAGACGATGAGCGAGGCCTCGATCACCGTCACCGCGATGGCCAGGATCAGCGTGCCGAACGGCTCGCCGACGCGGTGCGCGACGACCTCCGCGTGGTGCACGGCGGCGAGCACGCCGGCGACCAGCGCGGCGGCCATCGCCAGCGCGGCCAGGCCGCCGCCCGCTCCGGGCAGCGCGAGCGCGAGCCACGCCGCCGCGGGCGCGGCCAACGTCCAGCGCGGCAGGCCGAGTGAAGCGGGCGCGGCCACGGGGCTACTCGCGCGACGCCGGCGGCAGTCCTTCGACCTTCGCCCCGGCGCGGATGCCCTTCTGCGCGAACCAGCCCTTGCGCATTTCCAGCGCGTAGAGCGCGGGCGCGGTCGAGAACTTCAGGCGTTCGTCGAGCGGTGCCATGTCCTCGATGTTGATGATGCGGCCGTCGGCGGCGATGAACGCGATCGAAAGTGGCACGTAGGTGTTGCGCATCCAGAACGCCATCGGCTGCGGCGTCGAGTACACGAACAGCATGCCGCTGTCCGGCGCGAGGCTGAAACGAAACATGAGCCCGGTGCGGACCTGCGCGTCGGTCGTGGCAACCTCGGCGGCGAGCGCGTGCCCGGCGATGGTGAGCTTCACGACCGGCAGGCCCGTGTTCGGCTTGCCCGGCTGCGCGACGGCAGGGGGGACGGCGAGCGCCAGCGGCAGCGTGAGGAGGAAAAGGGCGAGCGACTTCATGCGGCGGGTCCTTGCGGCGCGCGGCGCTGGTAGACGAGCCAGAGCGCGAACGAGGCGGCGACGAATCCGGCCATCCCCAGCGCGAGCGCGGGAAGCGAAACGGCGAGCAGGGGTGCAATCGTACCCGCGGTCAGCGCCGAGAGCGAGAACTGCAGGAATCCCTGCAGCGAGGCGGCGAGGCCGCGGTTGGCGGGAAACAGGTCGAGGAGCAGCAAAGTCGCGCTGGGCATGACGATCGCCGAGCCCACCGTGTACACGGCGATCGGCAGCACGTGCCAGGCGACGTGCGGCGGCGCGAACAGCGCGGCAGCCAGTTGCAGGGCAGCGCCGGAGAAAAGGAACAGGAAGCCCAGCTTCACCGTCTGCCGCGGCGTCCGGTGGTCGGCGACGCGGCCCGACAGGAAGGCGCCCAGCATGACGCCGCCGATCATCGGCACGAACAGCCAGGCGAAGCCCGTCGTCGACACGCCGAGCCGCTCGACGAGGAACACGGGGGCCGCGGCGACGTACATGAAGAAGCCTGAGAAGTTGAGCGCCGGGATCATCGCGAGCAGAAGGAAGTCCGGCTTGGCGACGACGTGCCGGTAGTTGTGCAGCTGCACCCGCGGGTGCAGCGGCTGGCGCCTGTCGGGGGCGAGCGTCTCGGGCAGCGACCTCCACGCCCAGGCCAGCGCCGCGAGCGCGAAGGCGAACACGAACCAGAAGATCGCTCGCCAGCCGTGCGCCTCGAGCAGGAATCCGCCGATCACCGGCGCGATCGCCGGCGCCAGGCCGAAGATCAGCGTCACCTTCGACATCACCTTCTGCGCCTCGGCGCCGTGGAAGCGGTCGCGGATGATGGCGCGGCCCGCGACCATCGGGGCGCCGGCGCACAGGCCCTGCAGCGCGCGCGCGAGCCACAGCGACTCGACGTTGCCGGCGATCGCGCAGGCCAGCGTGGCGACCGCGAACACGCTCATCGCGACCATCACGACGGCGCGCCGGCCGAACGCGTCGGCGAGCGCGCCGTGCCAGAGCAGCATGAACGCGAAGGCCAGCAGGTAGGCCGAGAGCGTCTGCTGGATCGCGAGCGGCGCGACGCCGAACTCGTCGCGCATGGCGGTGAAGGCCGGCAGGTAGGCGTCGATGGCGAACGGCCCGATCATCGTCAGCGACGCGAGCAGTGCGGCCAGCGGCCAGTGCCGCCGCGCCGGGGGCGGCCCCGCGGGGACGCGCGCAGGCGCGGTCAACGGGAGGCGCCCTTGCCGGGCAGCGCGTCGACGGCCGCCAGGTCATGGCGCGGCGCGACGAGGACCGTGAGCAACTCGCTCGGCTCGAGCCCGCGGGCGGCGAACGCCTGGATCACGCGGGGCAGCACGCAGCGGGCCGGCCTGTGAGTGGTCGCGGTCGCCGGTTCGCCCACGTCGCGGCGGTGCCGGAACGCCTGGCGGTCCGCTCCCGGTCGCCGACCACGGCGACGACGGAGCGGAGCTGCCGGAGGTTCGAGGATGACGGGGGGAAGGGTGAAGGGTGAAGGGTGGGCGTGCATGACGCAATGCGGCGTGCCTGACGCGAAGTGCGCCCGTGCTGTCGACGTTAGAATTGCCCGCGATGATAGCGCTGCCGCCCGATCGGGCCCTCTCGCCCCGCCCACCATCCCGCCTTCCTGATCCTCCGGCGCCCGATCGGGCGCGCTTGCCCGGCACCCCCCACCCCCCACCCCCCACCCCGGCGTTGTCGCAACTCTTCACCGTCCACCCCGTGTCGCCGCAGCCGCGCCTCGTGCGCCAGGCTGCCGCGATCCTGCGCGACGGCGGCGTGATCGCGTACCCGACCGACTCCTCGTACGCCCTGGGGTGCCGGCTCGGCGACTTCGAAGCCGCGCAGCGCATCCGCCTGATCCGCGGCGTGGGACTCGAGCACCACCTCACGCTGGTGTTGCGCGATCTCGCGGAGCTGGGGCACTTCGCGCGGCTGGACAACTGGCAGTTCCGCATGGTGAAGAAGGGCGTTCCCGGACCGTTCACGTTCCTGCTGCCCGCCACGCGCGAGGTGCCGCGGCGGCTGCAGCACCCCAAGCGCAGCACGGTGGGCGTGCGCGTTCCCGAGCACCCGGTGGTGCGCGCGCTGCTCGACGAGCTGGGCGAGCCGATCCTCTCCTCGACGCTGCTGCTGCCCGGCGACGCGCTGCCGCTCAACGACGCCGAGGAGATCCGCGACCGGTTGGGCAAGCGGCTGGACGCGGTGCTCGACGCGGGAGCCTGCCCGGCCGAGCCCACCACGGTCGTCGACCTGGCGGTCGATCCGCCGCAGGTCACGCGGCGCGGCCGCGGCGACCCGGCACGGCTCGGATTGGCATCCCCGGCGGGGAACGCCGAACTCGGGTAGAATTGCAACCGATGGACTGGCTCGAGACCGCCGTGCTCTGGGGCGTGCCGGTCGTCCTCGCCATCACGCTGCACGAAGCCGCCCACGGCTACGTCGCCCGGATGTTCGGCGACGACACCGCCGCGATGCTGGGTCGCGTGACGCTGAATCCGGTCAAGCACGTCGACCTGGTGGGCACGATCCTGGTGCCCGCGGCGATGGTGCTGCTCAAGTTGCCGTTCGTGTTCGGCTGGGCGAAGCCGGTGCCGGTGAATTTCGCGAACCTGCGACATCCGAAGCGCGACATGATCTGGGTGGCGGCTGCGGGACCTGGGTCGAACTTCGTCCAGGCGCTGGCGTGGGCGATGGTGCTGGTGGCGGCGATGGGCGGCGGCGTGCTGGCGAGCCAGGGGCTCGCGCGCATGGCGTTCGCGGGCGTCCAGATCAACCTGATCCTGATGGCATTGAACCTGTTGCCGATCCCGCCGCTCGACGGCGGCCGCATCCTGACCGGGCTCCTGCCGGCGCCGGCGGCGCGCGTGTTCGCGCGCATCGAGCCGTACGGCCTGTTCGTGATCGTGGCCCTGCTCGCAGCGGGGCTGCTCGACAACCTGATGCGCCCGCTGATCGCCGGCGCCGAGAGCATCATCGCCGCGCTGACCGGTCTGTAGCACCCGCCGGCGCGGCCTTTCATCCACTCCTCGCGAAACGATGTTCGCTGACCGCGTGTTGTCGGGCATGCGCCCGACGGGCCGATTGCACATCGGCCACTACCATGGCGCGCTGCGCAACTGGGTCCGCCTCCAGGAGCAGTACCAGTGCCTGTACTTCGTGGCGGACTGGCACGCGCTGACCACCCACTACGAGGAGCCGGAGAACATCGCGGACACCGCGTGGGAGATGGTGATCGACTGGCTCGCCGCCGGGCTCGACCCCGACCGCTCGACGATCTTCATCCAGTCGCGCGTGCCGCAGCACGCGGAGCTCACGCTGCTGCTCGGCATGATGGCGCCGGTCGGCTGGCTCGAGCGCGTGCCGACCTACAAGGACCAGCAGCAGAAGCTCGCGGACCGCGACCTCGCGACCTACGGCTTCCTCGGCTACCCGCTGATGCAGGGCGCCGACATCCTCATCTATCGCGCGAACCTCGTGCCGGTCGGCGAGGACCAGGTGTCGCACCTCGAGCTCGTGCGCGAGCTGGCGCGCCGCTTCAACAACCTGTACGGCCGCGAGCCGGGATTCGAGGACAAGGCGAAAGCCGCGGTCAAGAAGCTCGGCAGCAAGAAGGCCAAGCGCTACGAGGTGCTGCGCACCGCGTTCCAGGAGCGGGGCGACGAGGCGGCGCTCGCCGAAGCGAAGGCGCTGCTCGAGGACACGCAGAACCTCGCGCTGGGCGACCGCGAGCGGCTGTTCGGCTACCTCGAGGGCTCGCGGCGCGTGATCCTGCCCGAGCCGCAGGCGCTGCTCACCGCGACGCCGAAGGTGCCGGGGCTCGACGGCCAGAAGATGTCGAAGTCCTACGGCAACGCGATCTTCCTGCGCGAGGAGCCCGCCGAGGTCACGAAGAAGATCCGCACGATGCAGACCGATCCGGCGCGCGTGCGCCGCAGCGACGCCGGCAACCCCGAGCGCTGCCCGGTGTGGGCGCTGCACCAGATCTATTCCGACGAGGCCACGCGCGACTGGGTGACGAAGGGCTGCACTTCCGCGGGCATCGGGTGCCTGGACTGCAAGCAGCCGGTGATCGACGCCGTGATCCGCGAGCAGGGGCCGATGCGCGAGCGCGCGCAGCCCTACCTCGACGACCCGCAGATGGTGCGCAACATCGTGGCCGACGGCTGCGAGCGCGCGCGCGAGCTCGCCGAGGAGACGATGCAGGACGTGCGCGAGGCCATGGGCCTCAGGTACGACTGACGCCATGACCGACAGCGCCCTCGACCTCGCGCACGCGTCGCCGGAGCCGAAGCCGCTCGCGCGCGTCTACGGCGAGCCGTACAACGACCTGCCGACGGACCTCTACATCCCTCCCGAGGCGCTGGAGGTGTTCCTCGACACGTTCGAGGGGCCGCTCGACCTGTTGCTCTACCTCATCCGCCGCCAGAACATCAACGTGCTCGACATCCCGATGGCCGAGCTCACGCGCCAGTACCTGGGCTACGTCGAGATGATGCGGCGCACGCACCTCGAGCTCGCCGCCGAGTACCTGCTGATGGCCGCGGTGCTCATCGAGATCAAGTCGCGCCTGCTGCTGCCGCGGCCGCCCGCGATCCCCGGACAGGAAGTCGAGGATCCGCGCGCCGAGCTCGTGCGCCGGCTGCTCGAGTACGAGCGCATGAAGGAGGCGGCGCGGGAGATCGACGCGCTGCCGCTCGCCGGGCGCGACTTCGAGACGGCGAGGGTGTGGTTCGACCGCGAGGCGGCCTCGCGCCTGCCGCGCGTCGTTCCGGAGGACTTGCGCGCGGCCTGGGCCGGGCTGATCCAGCGCGCCCGGATCCACCGCCACCACCTCGTCACGCGCGAGCAGCTCTCGGTGCGCGCCGAGATGAGCCGCATCCTGAAGGCGCTGGACTCGGGGCGCTACGCCGAGTTCACGACGCTGTTCGCCGAGCACGCGGACGTGCCGCACCTGGTGGTCACGTTCCTCGCGATCCTCGAGCTCGCCCGCGAGCAGCTGGTCGAAGTGGCGCAGACCGCTCCGTACGCGCCGATCTACGTGCACGGCCGCGGCGAGCGGCCGTTTGCGCTGCAGGCCGACGAAGCCTGACGATTCAGCAAGGAGGCGAGAGCCTTGACCGACGACATCGACACGATCAGGCCGGACGAGCCGCCGCCCGGCGCGGATGCGAACGACATGCCCGAAGGCGGCGACGTCGGCGAGATCAAGGGCGTGCTCGAGGCTGCGCTGCTCGTCGCCGGCGAGGCGGTGCCGGTGGCGCAGCTCGCCAGGCTGTTCGACCCGCCGCTGCCCGCCGACCTCGTGCGCCGCCTGCTCGAGGACCTGAAGCAGGACTGGAGCGGCCGCAAGGTCGAGCTCGTGCAGGTCGCCTCGGGCTGGCGCTTCCAGGGCCGCCGCGAGGTGCAGGCCTTCCTCGACCGGCTCTCGCCCGAGAGGCCGCCGAAGTACTCGCGCGCGGCGATGGAGACGCTCGCCATCATCGCCTATCAGCAGCCCGTCACCCGCGGCGACATCGAGTCGATCCGCGGCGTCGCCGTGTCCACGAACGTCATCAAGACGCTCGAGGACCGGCAATGGATCGAGGCGGTCGGCCATCGCGAGACGCCGGGCAGGCCGGCGCTCTACGCGACGACGAAGACGTTCCTCGACGACCTCGGCCTCACCTCCCTCGCGGAACTCCCTCCGCTCGCCGAGCTCGATCCCTCCCATCTCCTGGAGATTCCCGATGCCCCCACCAAGGCCGCCGAAGCGCCGCTCGCGCTCGCGGGCCCGATCCTCGCCGCAGCCGACGACGCACCAGTCGTCGCTGGCGCTGCAGAGGATCGCGGAGGAGACGCCCCTCCGCAAGCACAAGTCCTCCACTGACGAGGTCTTCTCGGAGCCGCAGCGGCTCCACAAGATCCTCGCGTCGTGCGGATTCGGCTCGCGCCGCGCGATGGAGGAGTTGATCATCGCCGGCCGCATCACGGTCAACCGGATGCCGGCGGAGATCGGGCAGAAGGTCGGCCCGGGCGACGAGGTCCGCATCAACGGCGAGCCGGTGAAGATCCGCTTCGCCGAGCCGAAGCCGCGCGTGCTGCTCTACCACAAGCCCGCCGGCGAGCTGGTCACGCGCGACGACCCCGAGGAGCGTCCCACCGTCTTCGAGCAGCTGCCGTCGATCCGCGACGGCAAGTGGATCGCGGTCGGCCGCCTCGACTACAACACCGAAGGCCTGCTGCTGTTCACCAATTCGGGCGAGCTCGCCAACCGCCTGATGCACCCGCGCTACGAGGTCGAGCGCGAGTACTCGGTCCGCGTGATGGGGCGGCTGACCGACGAGCAGGTGCGCGAGCTCACCGAAGGCGTCGAGCTCGACGACGGGCCCGCGAAGTGCGAGAAGGTCGAGGACGGCGGCGGCGACGAGGACAGCGCGAACCACTGGTACAACATCTCGATCAAGGAGGGACGCAACCGCGAGGTGCGCCGCCTGTTCGAGGCGCTCGGCCTCACCGTGAGCCGGCTCATCCGCACGCGCTACGGGCGCATCTCGATGCCTCCGGCGCTCAAGCGCGGCGACGTCATGGAGCTCGAGCCGCAGGACGTCAACGCGCTGCTCAAGTCGATCGGGCTCAAGGCCAACGCGGGCGGCGCCGCTGCGCCGGCCGGCGAAGGCGGGCCGCGCCCGCCGCGCCCGCAGGGGCAAGGGCACGCGCAGGGCGCGAGCGCCGGCGCGAAATCCGCGAAGGGGCGCGGGCGCCGCGGCCGGCGCGGCCCCGGCCATCCCGGCGGACCGCGCGAGGCGGACGGCAACGTCGCGCCCCAGGAGCCCGGCCGCCACGCCGGCGCATCGGGTCCGTCGCAGGGGCAGCCGCAAGGTCAGCCCGGCAAGCGGCGCGGCAAGCGCAAGGGGAAGCCCGGCATGGCGCCGCCAGGCGCGCCGGGAGGCGCAGCGCGGCAAGGCCAGCGCAAGGGCGAGGGTGCGCAGGGACAGGGCAAGGCCGCCAAGCGTCGGGGCCGCCGCGGCCCGCCCAACGGCAACGTCGCCGGCTACGTCCCGGGAATGCGCACGGGCAAGCAGCACGCGCGGCGCGGCCAGCGCGCAATGGGCTCGTCGATCCGCGACGAGCGCGAGTACCGCGAGCCGTCGGTTTCGTCGCTGCACGCGCCCAAGCCCGGCAACCCTTCGCCGCGCATCACGCTCAAGAAGCGGCGGACGATCGACCTGCCGCCCGAGGGTTCCGGCGAGGAGAAGTGACTATCTGAATTCCGGCGGGCGCTTGTCGAGGAACGCGCGCACGCCCTCCGCGAAGTCGCCGGTTCCCGCGCACGCGCCGAAGCTGCGCGCCTCGGCCTGCAACTGCTCCGCGAGCGTCGCGCCGCCCGACTGGCGCAGCAGCCGCTTGACGCCGCGCACTGCCTGCTGCGGGCCCCGCGCGAGGCGCCGCGCCGCGGCGGCCACCGCCGCATCCAGCTCCGCACCGGGCAGCACGCGATTGACGAGCCCGAGTTCGAGCGCCTGCTGTGCCGCGATGCGCTCGCCGAGCAGCATGATCTCGGCCGCCTTGCGCGATCCCACGATGCGCGGCAGCCACCAGGTGCCGCCGCCGTCCGGCGTGACGCCGAGCGTGAGGTAGGCGGAGGCGAAGTACGCGTCGTCGGACGCGAACACGAGGTCGCAGGCGTTCATCAGCGACAGCCCGAAGCCCGCGGCGGCGCCGCGCACGCAGCCGATCACCGGCTGCGGCATCCGCGCCAGCGTCTCGATCGCCGCGTGGATGCGCTCCGCGAGACGCTGGAACTCCTTCGCCCGCGCGACGCCCTCGGTGGCCAGCGACTGCGCGAACAGGCGGATGTCGCCGCCGGCCATGAAGTGCTTCCCGGCGCCGCGCAGCACGAGCACGCGGATCGTGTCATCGGCGGCGACTTCGGCGGTGCGCGCGACCAGCGCCTCGACCATCGCGTCGTCGAGCGCGTTGAGCGCCTCGGGGCGGTTCAGCGTGAGCGTGGCCACGGTGCCGTCGCGCTCCAGCAGCACGGGTGCATTCATGCGGGAATCTTACTACGCGCATGCGTCCCGCCGGGCGCCGCGCAGCCGCGCTTGAGCGCAGTGCGCACCGTGGCGAAGTGGATGTCGACGATGTCGTCGACGTTCTCGGCGTAGCCGCCGGCCATCGCGATGGCGACGGGGATCGACGCGTCGCCCAGCATGTCGAGCACGTGCTCGTCGCGGCGCGCGAGTCCCGCTTTCGACACCGCGAGCCGGCCGAGCCGGTCGCCCGCGAACGGATCCGCGCCCGCGAGATAGATCGCGAGGTCGAAGGGCCCGGATCGCAGCGCCAGGTCGAGCGCGATGGCCAGCACCGCGAGGTAGGCTGCGTCACCCGTGCCGTCGTCGAGCTCGACGTCCTGGCGGCTCGCGCGCTTGGCGAACGGGAAGTTGTTGCGGCCGTGGATCGACAGCGTGTGAACGCTCGGGTCGTCGCCGACGATCTCCGCGGTGCCGTCGCCCTGGTGCACGTCGAGATCGACGACGAGAACGCGCCGGGCGAGCCCTTCGGCCTGCATCGCGCGCGCGGCGACCGCGGCGTCGTTGAACACGCAGAAGCCAGCGCCGAAGCCGCGGTGCGCATGGTGGGTGCCGCCGGCGAGGTTGACGCCGCAGCCGTGGGCGAGCGCCGAGCGGCACGCGGCGATCGTCGCGCCCGCCGAGCGGCGCGAGCGCTCGACCATCGCCTCGGACCAGGGAAAGCCGATGCGGCGCAGCGCGCGCTCGTCGAGCCGTCCCTGGGCGACCGCCTCGACGTAGGCGCGGTCGTGCGCTCGCGCGAGCTCGTCGTCGGTCGCCGCCGGGGGCTCCCGAATGCGGTCGCCCGCCACCGCGGCGACGCGCTCGCGCAGCCGCGAGTACTTCGCCATCGGAAAGCGGTGTCCCGCCGGCAGCGGCAGCACGAAGCGGTCGGAGGCGTAGATCAGCATTCGCGCGCGGCGCGGTAGGGCGACGAGCGCTCGAGCTCGCCGACCGTGTGCCCGATGTCGGCGTGCTCGCGCGCGCAGTAGTCGGCGATGGCGGCGGCGAACGCAGGGTCGCCGATGAGGTGTGCCGAGCGGGTGACGACGGGCGCGAGTCCCCGCGCGAGCTTGTGCAGCCCCTGCGCGCCGCCTTCGAACGTCGCCAGCCCCCGCTCGATGGCGAACTCGATCGCCTGGTAGTAGCAGGCCTCGAAGTGCAGGCCCGGCACGTACTCCAGCGTGCCCCAGTAGCGGCCCCACAGCGTCGTGTCGTTGAACACGTCCAGCGCCGCGCACAGCGGGCGTCCGTCGCGATAGCCGACGGCGAGCAGCAGGTGCTCCGGCATCGTCGCGCCGATGCGCTCGAAGAACGCCCGCGTGAGGTACGGCGTGGAGTGGTGCGCGCGGTAGGTGGCCTCGTAGCAACGGTGGAGGAGCGCCCAGTCGTCCGCGCCGATTGCGGCCCCCGTCTTGCGCACGAACGTCACGCCCGACTCGGCCACCCGACGGCGGTCCTGCCTCGCCTTCTTGCGCTTGTCGCGCGAGAACGTCGCGAGGAAAGCATCGAAGTCGGCGTAGCCGGCGTTGCTCCAGCGGAACTGCACGCCGCTGCGCATCGTGCAGCCCGAGCCTTCGCACAGGTCAGCGTCTTCCGCGTCGAGGAACAGGAGGTGCAGCGAGGAGTAGGGCTCCGCGGCGAGCAGCGCACGCGCCTCGGCGAGCAGCGCCGCGCGGGCCTCCGGATCGCCGCCGAGCAGGCGCGGCCCGGTCACCGGAGTGAACGGGATCGCCGCGACGAGCTTGGGATAGTAGCGGCGGCCGTGCCGGCGGTAGGCGTCGGCCCAGCCCCAGTCGAACACGTACTCGCCCCACGAGTGCGTCTTCGCGTACAGCGGCAGCGCGCCGACGAGGCGGCCCCCCCGTCGCGCGGCGAGGTAGCGGGGCGTCCAGCCAGTGGCCCGGCTTGCGCAACCGGTCTCGTGCAGGGCGCTCAGGAACGCGTGCGACAGCAGCGGCTGGCCGGGCGCCAGCGCGTTCCACGCAGCGGCAGGCAGCGACTCGGGTACGACGTCGCGTTCGACGGCGAGCGGCTTGGGCGGCGGGTCAGGGCGCATGGGAGAACGTGCCAGGTCGCGTGCTAGCATAACTTGATGCACGTCGCCATCGCGCAGCTCGACCAGATCGTCGGCGACCTTGCAGGCAATGCGAAGCGGATGCTCGCCGCCTTGCGCGACGCCGAGCGGGCGGGCGCGGCGCTGACCGTCACGCCGGAGCTCTCGCTCACCGGCTACCCTCCCGAGGACCTCTTGCTGCGGCCGGCGTTCGTCGACGCCAACCTGCGCGAGCTCGCCGCGCTCGCCGCCGAGGTGCGCGACAGCGCATTGGTCGTCGGCTTCGCGGACCGCCACGAAGGCCGCTGCCACAACGCCGCCGCGGTGCTCGCCGGCGGCAAGGTGGCGCAGGTCTATCGCAAGCAGTGCCTGCCGAACTACACGGTGTTCGACGAGGAGCGCTACTTCGAGCCGGGTCGCGAGCCTTGCGTGTTCGAGGCCGGCGGCGTGCGCTTCGGCCTGCTGATCTGCGAGGACGTGTGGTGGCCGGGGCCGGCCCGGCAGGCGCGCGATGCCGGCGCGCAGGTGCTCGTGGTGCCGAACGGCTCGCCGTACCACACCGGGCAGCAGGCGCTGCGGCGGCAGACCGTCGGGGCGCGGGCCCGCGAGAACGCGCTGCCGGTGATCTACGCGAACCGCGTGGGCGGCCAGGACGAGCTGGTGTTCGACGGCGCCTCGTTCGTGACCGACGCCGGGGGCGAGGTCGTGCAGCAGGTGCCCGCGTGGCACGAGGCGCTGGCGCTGTGCGCGCTGGACGGCGCGACGCCGAAGCCCGTGCGCGGGACGCTCGACCCGCGGCCCGAGCACCACGTCTACCACGCGCTGGTGATGGGCGTGCGCGACTACGTGCGCAAGAATCGCTTCCCCGGCGCGCTGCTGGGCCTGTCCGGCGGCATCGACTCTGCGCTCACGCTCGCCGTGGCCGTCGACGCGCTGGGGCGCGACGCGGTGCGCGCGGTGATGCTGCCCTCGCGGTACAACGCCCGGATCAGCCTCGACGACGCGCGCGAGATGGCGGGCATTCTCGGGGTGCGCTACGACGAGCTGCCGATCGAGGGGCCGTTCGCGGCGTTCCTCGACACGCTCGCCCCGGAGTTCGGCGAGCTGCCGCCCGACGCCACCGAGGAGAACATCCAGGCGCGCATCCGCGGCACGCTGCTGATGGCGCTGTCCAACAAGTTCGGCGCCATCGTGCTGACGACCGGCAACAAGTCGGAGATGGCGGTCGGCTATGCGACGCTGTACGGCGACATGGCCGGCGGGTTCGCGGTGCTCAAGGACGTCGCCAAGACGCTGGTCTACCGGCTCGCGCACTACCGCAACTCGCTCGGGCGCGTGATCCCCGAGCGGATCATCACCCGGCCGCCGTCCGCCGAGCTGCGGCCCGACCAGACCGACCAGGACTCGCTCCCTCCCTACGAGGTGCTCGACGCCATCCTCGAGGCGTACGTCGAGCAGGACGCGAGCCCCGCGCAGATCGCGGCGATGGGCTACCCGGCCGCCGACGTGCGCCGCGTCGTGCGGCTGATCAAGATCGCCGAGTACAAGCGCCGGCAGTCGGCGGTGGGCATCCGCATCACGCCGCGCGGCTTCGGCAAGGACTGGCGCTACCCGATCACCTCGGCGTGGAACGACTGGGAGTCGCTGCCAGGCTGACCGGCGCGTTGGTGTAAGCTTGCGCCGGTTCCCGTCCGCGACCAGCCAATGCCATGAAGAAGATCGAAGCGATCGTCAAGCCGTTCAAGCTCGACGAGGTCCGCGAGGCGCTCTCGGAGCTCGGCGTCTCCGGCCTCACCGTGAGCGAAGTCAAGGGCTTCGGCCGCCAGAAGGGCCACACCGAGCTCTACCGCGGCGCCGAGTACGTCGTGGACTTCCTGCCCAAGGTCAAGATCGAGGTGATCGTCCCCGACGCGCTGGTCGAGCGCGCCATCGAGTCGATCGTGCGCGCGGCGCGCACCGGCAAGATCGGCGACGGCAAGATCTTCGTCACCGCGGTCGACCAGGTCGTGCGCATCCGGACCGGCGAGTCGGGCGAGGCCGCCGTGTAGGGTCGATGCAAGAGGCGTTCGTGCGCGCCGCGCCTGACGACCGGTCGCGCTGCGCCTCTCGCATCGAATGGGAGTCAGGGCGAGCGTCCGGGGATTCCCCGGCCCTGAGGGCAACGGCACCAGACGACGCGCGTCGGATGCACTGTGGTGCGCGAGCCGGGCGTGCTGCCCGGTGCAGAAGGAGGAGCATGCCATGTCGTTCGCGAAGGAGTTCCGCAAGTTCGCGGTCAAGGGCAACGTGGTCGACCTCGCCGTGGGCGTCATCATCGGCGCCGCGTTCGGCAAGATCGTCGACTCGCTGGTCAAGGACATCGCGATGCCGGTGATCAACGCGATCCTCGGCGGATCGGTCGACTTTTCCAACAAGTACCTGGTCCTGTCGGGCAGCGTGCCTGCGGGGACTTCGCTGGAAGCCGCGCAGAAGGCTGCCGTGGTGTTCGCGTGGGGCAGCTTCGTGACGGTGCTCATCAACTTCGTCCTGCTCGCGCTGGTCGTATTCTGGATGGTCAAGGCGATCAATCGCGTCAGGGCGACCCCCGAAGCCGCGCCGGCAGCCCCGCCGGCGCCGCCGGAGGACGTGGCGCTGCTGCGGGAGATCCGCGACGAGCTGCGGCGCAGGTAGGACCTTCTCTGCCGATAATCGCCATCCGCCCGCCCGGCAGGGCGTGCGGGCGGCACGAACATCCCGTCTACCCGACCGGGCGCGTTGACCAAATACGCATTCGGGTGCGAGAATTCAGCCGATTTTGCGGTGACCGTCTCCCGGCGAAGGGGCGGCGCCGACGGGATTCCCGGAGGCTTCCAAGGAGGAGAACCACCATGAAGGCGCGTTTCCTGCCCCTGCTGGCGCTGGCGCTCGCGGGCGCCGTCCATGCCGACATCAACGTCGGCGTCACGCTGTCGGCGACCGGCCCTGCGGCCTCGCTGGGCATCCCGGAGAAGAACACCTTCGAGATGCTGCCGACGTCGATCGGCGGCGAGAAGATCAACTGGATCGTGCTCGACGACGCGTCCGACACCACGCGCGCCGTGACGAACACGCGGCGGTTGATCACCGAGAACAAGGTCGACGTGATCATCGGTTCGACGATCACGCCCAACTCGCTGGCGATGGTCGACGTGGTTGCCGACGCCGAGGTGCCGATGATCTCGATGGCGGCTTCGGCGCGCATCGTCGACCCGGCCAACCCGAAGACCCGCTGGGTGTTCAAGACGCCGCAGAGCGACTCGCTGATGGCCGACGCGATCGCGGTGCACATGAAGGCCAACGGCGTCGCGACGATGGGCTACATCGGCTTCGCCGACGCCTACGGCGACGGCTGGCTCGCCGAAATGAAGCGCTCCGCGCAGACCGCCGGGATCAAGGTCGTCGCCGAGGAGAAGTACAACCGCGCCGACCCGTCGGTCACCGGTCAGGTGCTGAAGCTCGTCGCCGCGAACCCCGACGCGATCCTGATCGGCGCCGCGGGCACGCCCGGCGCCACCCCGCAGAAGGAGCTGGTCGCGCGCAACTACAAGGGCAAGATCTACCAGACGCACGGCGTGGCCAATCCCGACTTCCTGCGCGTTGTCGGCAAGGATGGCAACGGCACGGTGCTGCCCGCCGGCCCGATGCTCGTCTACGAGCAGCTGCCCGACAGCAACCCGATCAAGAAGGTCGCAGCCGAGTACATCAACGCCTACGAGAAGAAGTTCGGCACGCGCTCGACCTTCGGCGGCCACGCCTGGGACAGCTACCTGCTGCTCAACGCCACGATCCCCGCGGCGCTCAGGAAGGGCAAGCCCGGGACGAAGGAGTTCCGCGCGGCGCTGCGCGACGCGCTGGAGACGGCCACGGTGGTCGCCACGCACGGCGTGTACGTGATGACGGCCAACGACCACAACGGCTTCGACAATCGGGCGCGGGTGATGGTCCGGATCGTCGACGGGAAGTGGACGTTGATCAAGTGACGATGCCGCGCCAGCGGCACTCCCGCCGCCGCCTCCGCGGTGGCGGGCTCCGCCGGGATCCGCTGGCGTCGACTTTGCCACGCTGCAAGGCAGGCCGCCGGGCCCCCGCTCCCGCGGGGACGACGACGAAGGGGTCAGGGCAGCGCCCCTTGGCCGGCTGAGCCGGGGTCGCCCATGGACCTGTCGATCGCCGCCCTGCTGACGCAGGATGGCATCACCAACGGCGCGATCTACGCGCTCCTCGCGCTGGCGCTGGTGCTCGTGTTCGCGGTCACCCGCGTCATCTGGGTGCCGTCGGGGGAGTTCGTGGCGTTCGGCACGCTGACGCTGGCAGCGCTGCAGCTCGGCAAGACGCCGGGGACGGTCGGCTTGCTGGTCGCGATGGCGGTGGTGGCCGGCGCGATGGAGGTCATCGCCTGCGTCCGCACCGGCGAGACGCGCCGCATCCCGCGCAGCCTGCTCGTGTGGGTCGGGTTGCCGCTGGCGATTGCCGCCGCCGTCTATGCGCTGGCGCCGCTGTCGGCGCCGCTGCCCGTGCAGGTGCTCGCCACGCTCGCCGCCGTGACCGCGCTCGGCCCGCTCATGTACCGCATCGCCTACCAGCCGCTCGCCGAGGCGTCGGTGCTCGTGCTGCTGATCGTCTCGGTCGCCGTGCACTTCGCCTTGCTGGGCCTGGGGCTGTGGTTCTTCGGCGCCGAGGGCTCGCGCACGCCGCCGTTCTCGTCGTTCTCGTTCTCCGTCGGCGCCGTGCACGTCAACCTGCAGAGCCTGCTCGTCGTCGCCACGAGCGTCCTGCTGATCCTCGCGCTGTACCTCTTCTTCGGGCGGGCGCTCTACGGCAAGGCGCTGCGCGCGACGGCTCTCAACCGCGTCGGTGCGCGGCTGATGGGCGTGTCGCCGAATTTCGCCGGGTCGCTCACGTTCACGCTGGCCTCGCTGCTGTGCGCGTTCTGCGGCGTGCTGATCGGGCCGATCACCACGATCTACTACGACTCGGGGTTCCTGATCTCCCTCAAAGGCTTCGTCGGCGCCATCATCGGCGGGCTCGCAAGCTACCCGCTCGCCGCGGCGGGCGCGATCCTGGTCGGGCTGATCGAGTCGTTCTCGTCGTTCTGGGCGAGCGCGTTCAAGGAGGTGATCGTCTTCACGCTGATCATCCCCGTGCTGCTGTGGCGCAGCCTCACCACGACGCACCACGAAGAAGATGAGTAGCCGGGACGGCAGTCAGTGAACCCAGGCCGCCTCGCCTTCGCCGCCTTCATCGCGCTCGCCCTCGGGATGCCCCTGTTCGCCCCGCAGTTCTGGGTGACTTTGGGCAATTACATCGGCCTCTACAGCATCGTCGCGCTGGGACTGGTGCTGCTGACCGGGGTGGCGGGGCAGACGTCCTTCGGCCAGGCCGCGTTCGTCGGGCTGGGCGCGTACACCTCGGCGTACCTCACGACGAAGTACGCGGTGTCGCCGTGGTTCGCGCTGGCCGTGGGGCTCGCGTTCACGGCCGCCGTCGCGCTGTTCCTCGGCTTCATCACGCTGCGCATGCGCGGACACTACCTGCCGCTCGCCACGATAGCGTGGGGCGCGAGCCTCTACTACCTGTTCGGCAACCTCGAGATGCTGGGCGGGCACACCGGGATGACCGGCGTCCCCGCGCTGTCGGTGTTCGGCTTCGAACTGCGCAACGAGCGCCTCTACTACTATCTGATCTGGGGCGCCGCGCTCGCCGCGCTCTGGTCCACCAACAACCTGCTCGACTCGCGCCCGGGGCGCGCGATCCGCGCGCTCAAGGGCGGCCTCGAGATGGCCCAGGCGTTTGGCGTCAACGGCGCAAGGCTCAAGATAGTCGTGTTCGTCTACGCCGCGCTGCTCGCCGGGCTCTCCGGCTGGCTGTACGCGCACCTGCAGCGCTTCGTGAATCCCACGCCGTTCGGCATCCACCAGGGCATCGAGTACCTGTTCATGGCGGTGGTAGGCGGCGCCGGGAGCGTGTGGGGCGCAGTGCTCGGCGCGACGCTGATCACGCTGCTCAAGCAGTGGTTGCAGGAGGGCGGGGCGCTGATGACCGTTCTGCGCGACGGCCTGCAGGCCGTGCTGCCGCCGTCGGTGGTGCCGTCGTCGAACTTCGAACTGATCATGTTCGGCGCGCTGCTGGTCGTGCTGCTGCAGCGCGCGCCCGAGGGGCTGTGGCCCTGGTTCGCCCGCTTCGTGCCCAGGCGCAAGCCGCCGCCGATCGTGCCGGCGGAGCCGTTGCCGCAGCGCGCGACGCGTCCGCACGAGGGCGCGCTGCTGCAGCTCAAGGGCGCGCGCAAGGCTTTCGGCGGCCTGATCGCCGTGAACGATCTCTCGTTCGCGATCCGGCCTGGCGAGATCGTGGGGCTCATCGGCCCCAACGGGGCCGGCAAGACCACGACGTTCAACCTGATCTCCGGCGGTCTGCCCCTCACCTCCGGCGAAGTCGTGTTCGCCGGGCAGCCGATCGGCGGCGTGCCGCCCTGGGAGATCGCCGCGCTGGGCATCGGCCGCACGTTCCAGCACGTGAAGCTCATCCCGATGATGAGCGTGCTGGACAACGTCGCGCTCGGCGCCTACCTGCGCGGCTCGACGGGCGTGGTCAGCGCCGCGCTGCGCCTGGACCGCGCGGAGGAGGCGCGCACGCGCGCCGAAGCGGCGAGGGCGATCGAGCGCTGCGGGCTCTCCGCGCACCTGCACGATGCCGCCGGCAGCCTGGCTCTGGGCAAGCAGCGCATCGTCGAGATCGCGCGCGCGCTGCTCGCCGCCCCGGAGTTGCTGCTGCTCGACGAGCCGGCGGCGGGCCTGCGCTTCCTCGAGAAGCAGGAGCTCAAGGCGCTGCTCAGGAGCCTGCAGGCGGAGGGCATGACGATCCTGCTGGTCGAGCACGACATGGACTTCGTGATGGACGTGACCGAACGGCTGGTGGTGATGGACTTCGGCGAGAAGCTCGCGGAAGGGCTGCCCGCCGAGATCCAGTCGAACCCGCAGGTGCGCGAGGCGTACCTGGGCGGGGTCGACGCATGAGGCGCCCCTCACCCCCGGCCCCTCTCCCCGCTGACGCGGGGCGAGGGGAGTCTCGCCCCTCACCCCCGACCCCTCTCCCCGCTGACGCGGGGCGAGGGGAGAGCGCCACTCCCCTCTCCCGCCGGCAGGTGGGAGAGGGGTCGGGGGTGAGGGCCGGCGCGAGGGCCACTCGATGACCGCGCCGCTGCTCGAAGTCGCCGACCTCTCGGTCGCCTACGGCAAGGTCGAGGCCGTGCACCACGTCGCGCTCACCGCGGACGCTGGCCGCATCGTCACGGTGATCGGGCCCAACGGCGCCGGCAAGACGACGATGCTGGGCGCGATCATGGGCCTGCTGCCGGCGCGAGGCAGCGTGCGCTACATGGGCGAGCCGCTCGAGCGGCTCACGGTGGAGCAGCGCGTCGCGCGCGGGCTCGTGCTGGTGCCCGAGCGCCGCGAGCTGTTCGCGGCGATGAGCGTCGAGGACAACCTCGCGCTGGGCGCGTTCGCGCGGCGCCGCGAAGGCGAGCGGGCCACGAAGGCCACGCTCGCCGAGGTGTACGGGCGCTTCCCGCGCCTCGAGCAGCGGCGCGGGCAGCTCGCCGGCACGCTCTCGGGCGGCGAGCGGCAGATGCTGGCGCTGGGTCGTGCGCTGATGGGCAGGCCGAAGCTGCTGATGCTCGACGAGCCATCGCTTGGGCTCGCGCCGCTGATCGTCAAGGAGATCTTCGCCATCGTCGCGCAGCTCCGAGCGACCGGCGTGACGATCCTGCTGGTCGAGCAGAACGCGCGCGCGGCCTTGCAGGTGGCCGACTACGGCTACGTGCTGGAGACCGGGGACGTGGCTACGCACGGGCCGGCCGCCGATCTCGCGCGCGATCCCAAGGTCGCCGCGACCTACCTCGGCATCAAGGCGGCTTGAGGCCGGGGCGGGTCGTTCGCGCGCGGCAGTTCGCGCGTGCGACGGCTGCGACCCCGTGTTGCGCCGTGCCCGGAGTAAACTTGCCGGCTCGCCCCTGCAGGATTCCCCGATGTCGCAACCCGTGACTCCCGGCGTCGCCGACGCCGAACGTGCGCTGCTCGCCCCGGGCGGCCTCGACCGGCCGCAGCTCGATCGCATCCTCGCGTCCATCCACACTCACGAAGTGGACTTCGCGGACCTCTACTTCCAGCACTCGCGCTTCGAGAGCTGGAGCCTGGAGGAGGGCATCGTGAAGTCGGGCTCGTTCTCGATCGACAGCGGCGTGGGCGTGCGCGCGGTCGCCGGGGAGCGGCAGGCGTTCGCCTACTCCGACGAGGTGACGCCGCGCGCGCTGGAGGAGGCGGCGGTCGCGGTGCGCGCGATCGGCCGCCAGGGCCGCTCCGCCGTCGCGCCGCTGACCCGCAACGCGCAGGCGCGCGCGCTGTACTCGCAGGACGACCCGGTCGCGAGCCTCGCCGAAGGCGACAAGGTGGCGCTGCTCCACCGCGTCGAGCAGTACGCGCGCTCGCTCGACCCGCGCGTGACGCAGGTGATCGCCTCGCTCGCCGCCGAGCACGAGACGGTGCTCGTCGCGCGCAGCGACGGCCTGATGGCCGCCGACGTGCGGCCGCTGGTGCGCGTCTCGGTCACCGTGATCGCGGAGGAGAGCGGGCGGCGCGAGCAGGGGCACTCCGGGGGAGGCGGGCGCTTCGACTACGCGTACTTCGACGACGGCGTGCTCAAGAGCTACGCGAAGCTGGCCGTCGATCAGGCGCTGCTCAACCTCGCGGCCCGCCCGGCGCCGGCTGGCACGATGACGGTGGTGCTCGGCCCCGGCTGGCCGGGCATCCTCCTGCACGAGGCGATCGGCCACGGCCTCGAGGGCGACTTCAACCGCAAGGGCACGAGCGCGTTCTCGGGGCGCGTCGGCCAGCGCGTCGCGTCGAGCGGGGTCACCGTCGTCGACGACGGCACGATTCCCGACCGCCGCGGCTCGCTCAACCTCGACGACGAGGGCAACCCGACGCAGCGCACGGTGCTGATCGAGGACGGCATCCTGCGCGGCTACATGCAGGACCGCATGAACGCCGCGCTGATGCGCGTGCCGCTCACCGGCAACGGCCGCCGCGAGTCGTTCGCGCACCTGCCGATGCCGCGCATGACGAACACGGTGATGATGAACGGCGACCGCGATCCCGGCGAGATCCTCGCCTCGGTGCGCGACGGCATCTACGCGGTGAACTTCGGCGGCGGGCAGGTCGACATCACCAGCGGCAAGTTCGTGTTCTCCGCCGCCGAGGCGTGGAAGATCGAGAACGGCAAGCTCGCCTATCCGGTGCGGGGCGCGACGCTGATCGGCAACGGCCCCGACGTGCTCACCCGCGTGTCGATGATCGGCAACGACATGCGCCTCGACACCGGGGTCGGCACCTGCGGCAAGGACGGGCAGAGCGTGCCGGTGGGCGTCGGGCAACCGACGCTGCGCATCGATGCGCTGACGGTGGGCGGGACCGGCGGCTAGGCGCGAACCGTCAAGAGGCTGTTTCGTTGATGCATGCCCTCCGCGCACTTGTCGTCCCCGCGCAGGCGGGGACCCAGTGTCTCTGGATCCCTCGAGCGGACAGCGAAGCCGAAGTCGCTGGGTCCCCGCCTGCGCAGGGACGACAACGGTTGCACGCGCGAGACGCATGCAAGGCAGAAACAACGTGCTGAAGCTTCGCTGCCAGGCATCGAACGTTCGGGGGAAGCCGGAAGTCCCGCTGCCGCGTCCGGTTCTCCCGCAGCGGAGCCAGCCGGACACGGTGTCCGACGATCAGGCAGTCGCGCGGAAGTAGTCGAGAACGGATTTCAGGCGCTGCACCGGAAGCGCGCGAAGCGCCTCCGTCATGTCGATGGCGTCGCCTCGGGCGTAGTAGAGCATCAGCCCGGCAAGCGATTGCTGCAGCGGATCCGCAGCGGCGGCGAGCTGCGCCCGGAGCGCCGCTTCGGGCACATGCTGCGCCACGATCTCCCTGCCTGTCACCCGCTGCGCCAGTTCCATCGCTTCCAGGGGGCTCAGCGCATCCGGACCGCCCAGCTTGATGGCCTGGCCGACCGCGCGCGGGCTGCGCAGGGCGGCGGCCGCGAACTTCGCGACGTCCTCGAAGGAGATCCAGCTGATCCTGTTGTGCCCGTCGCCATAGATCCTGGCGACGGCGCGGGCCGGGTCGAAGCCCAATGCGGGACTCAGCCAGACCTCGGTGAAGAACGTCGGCTGGAGGATCGTGAACGTCATCCGGCCTCGCCGCAGGCGTTCCTCGACGGCGCGCTTCGCGCTCTGCAGCGGGAAGTCGACGTCGACCGTCGGAAACGAGATCAGGACGAAGTGCCCGACACCGGCCTCCTCCGCGGCGTCGACCAGCGCCAGTTGTCCCAGGCGGTCGACGGTCTCGATGGAGTCGCCATCCTTCCTCGACCCGACCGAAGAGGCCGTCGAGACGACCGCGCTTGCTCCGCGGCACGCCGCTGCCAGCGACGCCCGGTTCCCGAGGTCGCCGCGCAGCACCTCGGCGCCAAGGCTTATCAACCTCTCGACCTTGTCCGGACTCGAGGTGTCCCTGACCAACGCCCTGACCTCGGCGCCTTGCTCCAGCAGGAGCCGGCAGATCTCGCCACCGAGCCTGCCGGTTGCACCGACGACCAGATCCATTGCAGCCTTCGCTTTCTGCCAACGCCCGGGGCGCTCCACAACCGCCGACCGATTCGCCGGATCATAGTCTGATTGCGCGAGTCCCGGCGAGGAAGCGCGGGCCCGCCTGCGCTTCGACTGCATAGGAGCGATCGCGGGCGATGCCGGTTCGGACTTGGACAGTCGCACCGCTGGCTGGAGCGTCGAAGTTTGTGGGCCGCGCAAGAGGGGGACCCCTGCCAGGGCTGCCCTGGACGCGGCGACGGAAGTCGCGCAGCGCTGCAAAAGCCGCCGTGACGCGGCAGGCTTCCGCTGCCCGGACTGCTGTGGCACACGGGCCTCGCCGGGTTGCGCTTGGCATCGCCGCATCGAGTTCGCCGAGATTGGCGGATTGATGGCCTCCCGCAAGAACGCAGTGAGAGTAGAGTGGATCGATCGCCAATCTCGGCGAA
>JAOUIA010000053.1 GCA_029884335.1 Betaproteobacteria bacterium | reverse complement strand
ACGCTGGACGTCGACTGGCTCTATCGTCGGGCCCTGCCGGCAATCGTCGCCGCAGCCGAGCGTTCCCGGCGCGTCGTCGCTCGCGGCTGGCACGCGGGGTGGTCGAGCGCCGTCGAGGGCATCGCCGCGCACGTGCACCGCACGCATGGGCCGGAAGGCATCATGGCGCGTACCTGGTCGGTGCGCAGCATGGGGCTGTGGATGCTCGCGCTGCTGCTCGGGCTGCTGCTGATCGGGTTCGCCGCCTGACGCGCGCAGCCGAGGCGCATTTCCGGCCGCGCCGTCGCGCGGTCCTTGAGGCGCGTCAACGCGTAAGCGGCAACACGGGCCGCGTGTTGACCGCGCTCAATCCCCGGGGCCCGTGACGGCGGAATATCGTCGTTGACGCGCGCGATGCGCGTCGTGCAAGTCAAGGATCGAATGGCTCCGCCTGCGGGCCGCGCTGCGTTCCTGCGCGCGACCCTGCGCATCGAGGCCGGCTGCACGCCGCCGGCCGCCGCCGGCTTCGCGCCGGCGAGCGAAGATGCAGTGTGCGCCGCGGTCCGTCACGGTTCCCCAACGAACCTGCCGCAACGCGCCCAGAGCGTCCTGCGCGACCGGCCGGCAGCGGAGGCCTGAGCATGGGCATCACCGCCACCCCCGAACGCGTCACCCCGCCTGTCGCCACGGCCGCGGCCGCCGCGACCCCGCCCGGACGGATGTGGCGCGCGCTGCTGCCGATCGCCATCGCCGCGATCATCGCCCTGGTCCCGCCGCCGGACGGGCTCGCGCAGCACGCGTGGTACTTCTTCGCGATCTTCGCCGGGGTCATCGTCGGGCTGATGCTCGAGCCGCTACCCGGCGGCGCGGTCGGCCTGATCGGCGTGGCGGCCGTCGCCGTGCTGGCGCCGTACGTGCTGTTCGCGCCCGCCGAGCTCGCCAGGCCGGGCTTCAAGCCGGCCAACGCTGCGCTCGCCTGGGCGCTCTCGGGCTTCTCCAACGGCACGGTGTGGCTGATCTTCGGCGCGTTCATGTTCGCGCTCGGCTACGAGAAGACCGGGCTCGGCAAGCGCATCGCCCTGTGGCTGGTCGAGAAGATGGGCCGGCGCACGCTGACGCTCGGCTACGCCGTGACGATCGCCGACACGGTGCTCGCGCCCTTCACCCCGTCGAACACGGCGCGCTCGGGCGGCACGATCTACCCGGTGATCCGCAACCTGCCCGCGCTGTACGACAGCAAGCCGAACGACCCGTCGGCGCGCCGCATCGGCAGCTACATCATGTGGGTCGCGATCGCGACCACCTGCATCACGAGCTCGATGTTCCTCACCGCGCTGGCGCCGAACCTGCTCGCCGTCGAGCTGGTGAACAAGACCGCGAAGGTGAGCTTCACGTGGATGGAGTGGTTCGTCGCCTTCGCGCCGGTGGGCATCCTGATGCTGGTCGCGATCCCGCTGGTGACCTATTGGCTCTACCCGCCGCAAGTGAAGTCCGGCGAGGAGGTGCCCGCGTGGGCGCGTGCCGAGCTCGGCCGGATGGGCGGCGTCACGTCCCGCGAGCTGGAGCTCGCGATCCTCGTGCTGCTCGCCCTCGGCCTGTGGATCTTCGGCGGCGACGTCATCAACGCGACGACGGTCGCGCTGGTGGTGATCGGACTGATGCTGGCGATGAACGTCGTGAGCTGGGACGACATCGTGAAGAATTCGCCGGCGTGGAACACGCTGGCCTGGTTCGCCACGCTGGTCGCGCTCGCCGACGGCCTCAACCGCGTCGGCTTCGTCAAGTGGTTCGCCGACAGCGTCGCCGCGCACCTGACCGGCTTCCCGCCTTTCGCCGTGATGATCGTGCTGGTGCTCGTGTTCTTCTTCACGCACTACCTGTTCGCGAGCATCACCGCGCACGTCACCGCGCTGCTGCCGGTGATGCTGGCCGTCGGCTCGACGATCCCCGGGATGAACATGCCGCAGTTCGCGCTGCTGCTGTGCCTGACGCTGGGCATCATGGGCGTGCTGACGCCGTATGCGACCGGCCCCAGCCCCGTGTACTACGGCTCCGGCTATCTGCCCGGCAAGGACTACTGGCGGCTGGGCGTGGTATTCGGCCTCATCTTCGTCGCTGCGTTCCTCGTCGTGACGCTTCCGTGGATGGCGGTCGTCGGTGGACGATGAAGCGGTGACCGCGGGCGCGGCGGCGGGCGACGCCACCGCGCTGGTGCGCCGGATCGGCTTCTGGGCCGGCCCGGCGCTCGCGCTCGCGCTGTACCTGTGGCTTCCGGTCTCGGAGGTGGTGGCGGAGGGGACGCTATCCCCGGCCGGCCGCTCGACGCTCGCCGTGATGGCGTGGATGGCCGCGTGGTGGATGACGGAGGCCGTGCCGATCGAGGCGACGGCGCTGCTGCCGATCGTGGCGTTCCCGCTGCTCGGCGTCTCCTCGCTCGCGGTGACGACCGCGGCGTACGGCTCCGACGTCGTCTACCTCTTCCTCGGCGGCTTCGTGCTGGCTGCCGCGATCCAGAAGCACGGCCTCGACCGCCGCATCGCGTTCGCGACGCTGCGCATCGTCGGCGCGCAGCCCGGCGCGATCGTCGCCGGGATCATGGGGGCCACCGCGTTCATCAGCATGTGGGTCTCGAACACGGCGACCGCCGCGATGATGGCGCCGATCGCGCTGTCCGTGATCGACGTGACCCTGCAGCGGCGCACGGGCAGGACGCTCGCGCAGCACGGCGGCATCCCTGCCGACGACGTGGACGTCCGCAACCTCGCGTTGGCCACGCTGCTGGGCGTGGCCTACGCGGCGTCGATCGGGGGACTGGGCACGATCGTCGGCTCGCCGCCGAACGGCATCCTCGTGCGCTACCTGGAGACGCGCGGCGTCAGCGTCGGCTTCCTCGAGTGGATGGCGATCGGCGTGCCGGTGGCGCTCCTCTTCCTGCCGCTTGCGTGGCTGATCAACGTGAAGCTCCTTTTCCCCACGCGCATCGGCGAGATCGAGGGCGGGCGCGAGTACTTCGCGAGCGAGTGGGCGAAGCTGGGCGCTTCGAGCCGCGGCGAGCGGGTGACGCTGGCCGTGTTCGCCTGCACCGTCGCGCTGTGGGTTCTCCGGCCGCTGCTGGCGGGCATCGACGTGGGTGGAGCGGCGCCGCTGGCGAAGCTCTCCGACGCGGGCATTGCGGTGGCCGCCGCGCTCGCCCTGTTCACGATCCCGGTCGACCGCGAGCGCACGCGCATGGCCATGGACTGGGAGACGGCGGTCCGCATGCCGTGGGGCGTGCTGGTCCTCTTCGGGGGAGGCCTCGCGCTCGCCGGCGCTGCGGAGGCCAACGGCGTGGCCGTCTACATCGGCTCGATCGCCAAGGGCCTGTCGATCTGGCCCGCGTGGGCCGCGCTGCTCGCGATGATCGCCATCATGGTGTTCATGTCGGAGGTGACGTCGAACACCGCGCAGGTCGCCACGATGGTGCCCATCCTCGCGGCGATCGCGCCGATCCTCGGCCTGCCGCCGGCGATGCTGCTGATCCCGGCCACGCTCGGCGCCAGCTGCGCGTTCATGATGCCGGTGGGCACTCCGCCCAACGCGATCGTGTTCGGCACGGGGCTCGTGCGCATCCCGCAGATGATGCGGGCGGGGCTCTGGCTCAACCTCGCCGGCATCCTGCTCATCTTCGCGTTGTCGTGGTGGGGCCTGCCACCGCTGCTCGCCGCGCTGCGTTACGCCTGACGCGGCGGCGTGCGATGATTGCGATTCCATCCGCGCAAGGGAGCCTGGACATGCCGTTCATCCACGTCCGCCTCTTCGAAGGCCGCACCCCGGAGCAGAAGCGGGAGCTGGGCGAGGCGCTGACGCGCGAGACCGTGCGCGTGCTCGGCTGCGCGCCGCAGGCCGTGGACGTCGTGTTCGAGGACGTGAGGCGCTCGGACTGGATGACCGCGGGGAAGTCGCATGCGGCGGATTGACGTCGCGCTGGCGATCGCGGCGGTAGCGCTCGCCGGCGGGGCGCCGGCGCAGGGCGTCTACCGCTGCGACGACGGCAGGGGCGGGGTGCTCTACGCCGACGTGCCGTGCAGGGACGGCACGAAGGTCGACGTGCAGCCGGGGAAGGCCGATCCCGCCGCGATCGAGCGTTTGCGGCGCGACGAGAAGGCTTTCGCCGAGCGCCACGCGGCGCGCGAAGCAAAGGCGCAGGCCGAAGCGCAGGCTGCGCGCGAAGCCCGCGAAGCGCGCATGCGCGCGGAACGGCAGGCGGAGGCCGAGAGGCAGGGCGAGTACGTGGGCTACCCCGGCTACGCGTGGGGCGGGTACTGGCCGTGGCCGCCGGCGCCTTCGCGTCCGCCCCGCCCCGGGCCGTTGCCCGCGCCCTCCGGCTACCTGCCTGCCGCCCCGGCGAAGGGCGCGCTGCCGGCGCTCCCGGTGGCGCCGCGCCGATGAGCCCGCGCCGCGCGATCGCGCGCGTGATCCGCGCCGTTCCCGCCTCCGACGGCGCCGGCGTGAAGCTGATGCGCAGCCTCGGCCAGGGGCCGCACGCGCGCGTCGACCCGTTTCTCATGCTCGACCACTTCTCGTCGGAGAACCCCGACGACTACGTGGCCGGATTCCCGCCGCACCCGCACCGCGGCTTCGAGACGGTCACCTACATGCTCGAGGGCCACATGCTGCACGAGGACCACCTCGGCAACCGGGGGCACCTCCGCAGCGGCGGCGTGCAGTGGATGACCGCGGGCCGCGGCATCGTGCACTCGGAGATGCCGCAGCAGGAGAGCGGCCGCATGCGCGGCTTCCAGCTGTGGATCAACCTGCCCGCGCGCGAGAAGATGAAGCCGGCGAGCTATCGCGACCTCGACGCGAGCGAGATCCCGGAGGTGGAGCTGGGCGGCGGCGGCAGCCTGCGCGTGATTGCCGGCGCCGCGGAGGTCGCGGGTGCGCGCACGCAGGGCCCGATCGGGGGGCTCGCGACTGAGCCGCTGTACTTCGACGTGCGGCTTCCTCCCGGAGCGACCTTCGCGCATCCGCTGCCCGACGGCCACAACGCGTTCGTCTACCCGTACGAGGGCTCGCTGGCGATCGAAGGGCGAGCGCTGTCCGCGCACGACGCCGGCGTGCTGACCGCCGCCGGCGACGTCGCGGTCGAATCGGGCAGCGACGGCGCGCGCTTCCTGCTGCTCGCCGCGAAGCCGCTGAACGAGCCGGTGGCGCAGTACGGCCCGTTCGTGATGAACACGCGCGAAGAAATCGAGCAGGCGATACGCGACTACCAGTCGGGGACGTTCGGGCGCGCGTAGTTCCGCTGGGGCCCTCTCGTCATTTGCGGTCTCTTGCCATGGGTCAAGGCTCGCCGCGCCCTGGCCGCTAGGATCGCGCCAAAGCCCGCCTCGCGCGCGAAGGCGATCGCCGGACGAGGTGCCGCGGCGGGCGTGGCGGCCGGCGTCGCGCCCTTCGCGTCCGCGAAGAGGGGGCGAGCGATGTCCGCAATGCGTCCCGGCCGCCACGCAGTGTTCGCGCTCTGCCTGCTTGCTGGTTGCGCCACGACGCCGCGCGTTCCCGTCGTTCCGCCTCCTCCGCACGAGCAGGCCGGCGCGCCCGTGGGGATCGCAATCGTTGCCCTGCGATGGTTCGATCCCGGAACGCCCGCCGGATCAAAGGGCACCCCGGGGTCAGTGGCGGGCGCCGTTGCGCTCACGGGCGCAGCAGGCGCTGCGGGCGGCGCTGCGGCCGCTGGAGCCGCCGGCGCCTCCCTCGGAGCGATGGCTGCGGCCGCCGGTCCGGGCGCCCTGGCAGCGGTCGCCTTCATGGGGGCTGGCGCCGCGTGGCTTGGTCTCATGGCTTCCGTGGCGAACGACATGGCGGCGCAGGTCGGCAGGGATGCCGGACTTGCGGCCGTGGAAGAGGCAGCCCACGAGTCGATCGGGCTGTTCCTCGACGAGCACATCGGCATCGCCGGTGGGACTCGCGCGGCGTTGATTCGCGACGGCCCCGGCGATCCGTACGATCCGGCGTTTGTCCGCGCGCTGCGCGAGCGCGGCTACGGTTCGCTGATTGTCGTCCATGGACCGAAACTCGACTTCTTCACGTTTGCCGGGCCGGACGCCGTCTACTTCCTCGACGCACGGGCGCACGCGCGACTGGTGGATACCGCGGACGGCCGCGTGGTGGCCGCCCGAAACGTGTTCGCACAGCGCCGGCCGCGCCCCCAGGCGGAGTGGACTCGGGACGATGCAAGGTCGGCGAGAGTCGAGGCAGAGGCGGCCACTCGGACGCTCGCCGAGCGCATCGCCGACACGTTCGTGCTGCAGGCGTTCAACGCCGCCCCACCGTACAGGAATCCGCCATCCTGCGGCGTGGAGCACCGCGAGCCCAGGTCCGGGCGGGGTTTCAGCGGGCCGGCGATGCAGCGGGTCGACTCGCTGACGCCGCGTCTCGCCTGGGATCCGGTGCCTCGGGCACCGGAGTCGGGGGCGGCACTCGCTGGTGCAACCGACGTGCGTTACGACCTGCGCCTCTGGCGGATCAGGGAGGGCCATGCGGACGAATTGATCGTCGAGCGCATTGGCCTTGCCGAGCCCGTGCATCGAATCGACGCGCCGCTTGCGCCCGGCGCGACGTACGGCTGGAGCGTGAGGGCACGCTATCGCGTCCAGGGTCGCCCGCGCGCTGCCCAGTGGAGCCGTACGGAGGCAATCCGAGGGCCGATGCGTGCGGATCAATTTGCGTACGTCGTGCTCGACGGAGCAGTGGCGCAGGAGATCCCTTGCGGGCATGAGCGCCTTCTTTCCTGCGGGTGCGTGGACTCCACCGCCGCCGCTTTCCTCTGGCAGTTCACGACGCCCTGAAAGCTTGCGATGTTGGACAGAGCATCCGGGTTGCCAAGATCGCGCGGGCGCATTGACCGTACGTCGGGAGACGCTCGTGCAGGCGTGGCCAAGTCGCACGCAGATACGCCTCGTGCGCATGGAACAGATGCTATGCACGTCTCAGCGGTCGTGCTCGTCGTCACCGCGCTTGCCGTGCTCGGCGGATGTGCTGCGATGCCCCACCAGGAGCGATCCCCGCTCGACCGGCCGGGCACGCCGCAGACGGTGGCGATCGTCATCGAGCCGGACCTCGCGCAGGGCGGGACCTCGGCCGCGTCGATGAGCACCGGTACAGGGGCGCTTGCGGGCGGTGCGGCGGGCGCGCAGGTTGGCCTCTTCCTCCTGTCCCTTGCCGGACCGCAGGTGGTCTTCATGGCCCCCGCGCTCGGTGCGCTCGTCGCAGGCAGCGCGCTCGTCGGCGCGGCAGGCGGGGCCAGCATCGGCGCGCAGACCGAGGCGCTCACCGACAAGGTCGCAACGCTCCTTGCCGGCACGGAAGCCACCACCGCTCGTGCGGCGCTGGCTGAGCGGACCGCGAAGGCCGTCGAGGCCGACGTTGCAGCCATCACGTCAGCCCGCGGCGAGGTCGTGAGCGATGCACCCGCGAGTCAGTCCTCCGTAAGCGGGCTGCCCGGAGCGCACGGCTACGGGGCGGTCATCGCCCTGCGAACGCCCGCGCTGTGGTTCTGGGCGCGCCTCGGAATCGAGACGCGGATGGCCATGGCGCTTGCTGCGGAAGTCCGCCTCGTCGATCCATCCTCCGGGCGGACGACCGCCATGCGCACGTTCTTCGTCGAGAGCGCGCCACATACGGCGGCGGAGTGGACGCGCGAGGACGGCGCGCTCGCGAAACGCGAGGTCGAGCGGCTCGTGCGCGCGCTCGCCGAGCGGGTCGTCGAGACCTTCGTGCTCCAGTCGGGACTTGCCGTCGGCGAGTACGTGCAGACCTGCGGCGTCGTGCCCGTCGAGCCGCGCTACGAGCCGCCCTTCACGCAGTGGTCGGCTCAACGCGTCGATTCGCTCGTTCCCAGGCTTGCCTGGGAAGCGCGGCCCAGGGAGCCGGCCTCGCTCGCTCCTCCTGCCGGCGCGAGCGACTTCCGCTACGACCTGCGCGTGTGGAGCGTCGTCGACGGCCGCGTCGACGCTCTCGTGGCCGAGCGCCTCGGGCTGCGCGATCCCGAATACCGCTTCGAGGCGCCGCTTGCCCCGGCGACGACCTACGGGTGGAGCGTGCGAGCGCGCTACACCGTCGACGGACGCGCCCGCGCGAGCCGGTGGAGCGCCATCGAGCGTGAGCACCTGCCGTGGAGCAACGCGCAGGGCGTGCTGGCGTACGGCGTGCAACAGGGCGAACGGGTCGTCGCGCAGGCCTGCCTGCCCAGGAATCTCACGCCGTGCGGTTGCCTCGACTTCCTGCCGGCCGCGAACCTCTGGCAGTTCGTGACGCCGTAGGGATCGTCTGCGTAGCCTCACGCCGCGCGCATCCGCGGGTCACGCACAGCTTTCCTTGCGGGGCCATGCCGCGAGAGCGCCGGCGCGGATCGGCGGGCTGTCCTGTGCCGTTCTTGTTATTTGATCAAAAATCAAATATCATGGCAGCATGCCTGCGCCGGCCGCCAACCCGCTCGCCATCCGCTCGCTGCGCCGCTTCCTCGTGCGCGTGCCCGTGCGCACGCCGATCGTGTGGGGTTCCGGCGTGCGCACCGGCGTCACGCGGCTCCTCGTCGAGCTGACCACCGAGGGCGGCGTCGTCGGCTGGGGCGAGACGATCTGCCTGCTCGACGCGATTCCTGCGGTGCTGGACAAGGTCGTGATGCCGCTGGCCGTCGGCCGCGGCGTGGACGAGGTCGAGCGCCTCCACCGCCACGTGCTCGGCGCCGGCTACTACCACCACAAGCGCGCGGCGGTGATGGCGATGTGCGCGGTCGAGATGGCGATGTGGGACGCCTTCGGCAAGATCAGCGGCCAGCCGCTCTTCCGCCTCTGGGGCGGGCTCTGGCGCGAGCGCATCCCCTTGGCCGCCTACCTGCTGCAGAGCGACCCTGCGATCGTCGCCGAGGACGCGCGCGCCTATCTCGCGCAGGGCTACGAGACGTTCAAGCTCAAGATCGGCTACGACGAGCGCTCCGACGTCGAGCTGACCCGCATCGTGCGCGCGGTGATCGGCCCGGACCGCCCGCTGCGCCTCGACGTGAACGGCGCGTGGACGCCCGGCACGGCGAAGCGCCAGCTGCAGCGCCTCCTGCCGCACGACCCCGCGTACGTCGAGCAGCCGCTCGAGCTCGACGACCTCGCCGGCCACGCGGCGCTGCGGGCGTCGCAGAGCGTCCCGATCGCGCTCGACGAGAGCGCCTACACGCTGCAGGACGTCGGCAACATCGTGCGCGCCCAGGCCGCCGACGTGATCCTGCTCGACCCGCACGAGGCGGGCGGCCTCTGGCAGACGGTGAAGGCCGCCGCGATCGCCGAGTCCGTCGGGATCCCCGTCACGCTGCACAGCGGCGGCGAGCTCGCGCTCTCGCAGGCCGCGTACCTCCATCTCGCCGCGAGCATCCCCAACATGACGCTGGCCATCGACAACGAGCTGCAGCATCTCGCCGGCGACGTCACCGCCAGGCCGTTCGTCATCGATCGCGGCGCGCTGGCCGTGCCGCAGGCGCCGGGGCTCGGCGTCGAAGTCGACCTCGACCTCGTGCGGAAGCACGAAGTGAACGACATCACCGGCGCCTACCTCGATCCGCGCCGCCCGGGCTGGTTCCCCGTCAAGCCCGCGTACTGAAGCTCCAAGGAGAAGACCGATGATCCCCTTCCGCATCGCACTCGCCACGGCGCTGGCCACCGTCGTCCTCGCGGTACCCGCGCTCGCGCAGGAGTATCCGACCAAGCCCGTGCGCATCCTCGTGCCCTATCCGCCGGGCGGCGCCTCCGACGTCACGGCGCGCATCCTCGCCGACAAGCTCGCCAGGCGCTGGGGCGGCAAGGCCGTGTTCGTCGAGAACAAGGCCGGCGCCAACGGCGTGATCGGCACCGAGACGATCGCGCGCGCCGACCCCGACGGGCACACGATCGGGCTGGTGGCGAGCTCGCACGTGACCAACCACGCGCTGATGAAGGCCGTGCCCTACCAGCTCGCCGACATGGTGCCGGTCACGATCACCGCGCAGGTGCAGCTCGGGCTCGTGGTGAACCCCGCGGTTCCGGCGCAGAACGTGCGCGAGCTCGTCGCCTACGCGAAGGCGAACCCGAACAAGCTCGCGGTGGCGACCTCGGGCCGCGGCAGCAATCCGCAGCTGTGGGCGCTCGCGTTCCAGCAGATGACCGATACGAAGATGGTCGACGTGCCCTACAAGGGCAGCGGCGCGGCGCACCCGGACCTGCTCGCCGGGCAGACGCAGGTCATGTTCGACGCCGTCGCCGCGGTGATGCCGCACGTCAAGGCCGGCAAGCTGAGGCTGCTCGCGGTGGGCGGCGCGAAGCGCTCGCCGTTCCTGCCCGAGACGCCGACGATGGTCGAGGCCGGGGTGCCCGGCTACGTGAACGCGTCCTGGGGCGCGATCATCGCGCCTGCGCGCACGCCGAAGGCGATCATCGACCGGCTCAACGCCGACATCGTCGCCATCCTCAACGAGCCGGACACGAAGGAGCGGCTCGCGGGGCTCTCCGCCGAGGTCGTGGCCAACTCGCCGGCGGAGGCCGCAGCCTTCATGAACAGCGAGGAGGCCCGGCTGTCCAAGCTGATCCGCGATGTCGGCATCACTCCGGAGTAGCGCGCCTGTCGTCGCCCCGTTGTCGGCGACGACGGCCACGCGCGTCGCCGCGGACCTGCGCCGGCGCATCCTGTCCGGCGAGCTCGCGCCGGGACAGCGCCTCAAGATCGACGAGCTCGCGGTGCTGTGCGAAGTGAGCCACATGCCGGTGCGCGAGGCGCTGCGCGAGCTCGAGGGCGAGGGCGTGCTCGACGTGCTGCCGCACCGCGGCGCCACGATCCGCGGCGTGGACGAGCGCTTCGTGCGCAACTTCTACGACGTCCGCGGCGCCATCGAGGGCATGCTCACCGGCCGCTGCGCCGAGCGCATCGATGCCGCAGGGCTCGCGGTGCTGAAGGCCGCGGCGCGCGAGGTCGAGGCGGCGGCGGCGCGCCGCGACGCCGAGGCGATCGTCGCGGCGAACCGCCGCTTCCACGACGCGATCAACGCCGCGGCCGACAACCCCGAGGCGCAGCGCATGCTCGCTCAGGGCCGCGTGCTGGCCGATGCGCTTCGCCTGCGTTTCGGCTACGGCGCAGGCCGGTCGGATGCCATCATTGCCGAGCACGCCGCGCTGGTGCGCGCGATCGGCAAGCGCGACGCGGCGCGCGCTGCGGACATCGCGCTGCGCCACTGCATGCGTGCCCGCGACGACCTGCTTGCGCGCATGTGAGGCGCGCATGGCAAAGGCCCGCCGTTGCGGGCGGGCCTTCGCGTGGAAAAGTGGTGGCGAGCCAGGGACTCGAACCCCGGACCAAAGGATTATGATTCCTCTGCTCTAACCAGCTGAGCTAGCTCGCCGAAGCCGGCGATTATCGCACAAGCCCGCGGGCGGTCCAAGCTCCCCGCGGTCGCGCAACTCCCGCCCGCCTCCGGTGCCGCTCGCGCTCCCCGACGTCCCCTGGCCCGTGCTGGCCGCCGTGCCGCTGATCGTGCTCGCGGCCTACACGATGTTCGGCGCCACGGGATTCGGCTCGTCCATCATCGCCGTCCCGCTGCTCGCGCACGCGTTCCCGCTGACGTTCGCCGTGCCGTTCGTCACCGCGCTCGACGGCGTGGCGACGGTGACGGCCAGCCGCGCGCAATGGCGCGACGCGGCCTGGCAGGAGATCAGGCGCATCCTGCCGGCGATCCTCGTCGGCATCGCGCTCGGCGCGACGGTCCTCGTCAGCCTGCCGCGCGCCCCGGCGCTCGCGGCGCTCGGCGTCTTCGTCGCCGGCTACGGCGTCTGGCAGTGGCTCGGCGCGCGCCGAATGACCCGGGCGAGCGCGCGGTGGGCGTTGCCGATCGGGCTCGTCGGCGGGGTGTTCTCCGTGCTGTTCGGGACCGGCGGTCCGATCTACATGGTCTACCTGTCGGCGCGCATCCGCGACAAGACGGCGCTGCGTGCGACGTCGTCGTTGCTCATCACCGCGAGCTGCTGGACGCGCATCGTCCTGTTCGTCGCCACCGGGCTGCTGCTCGACGCGCCTCTGCTCGTCCTCGCCGCATTGATGGTTCCGTTGATGTTCGCGGGGCTGCGGCTCGGCAACCGGTTGCACGACGCGCTGTCCGGCCCCGGCGTGCTCCGCCTGGTCTCCGGCCTGCTCGTGATGAACGGCGTGCTGCTCGTCGCTCGCGCGCTTGGCGCGTAGACCGCCGGCGCGACGCCGGGGCGATCAGCCCATCCGCCTGCGCAACCACCGCATGACCGGTCCGATCAGCGGGAGCTTGGCGTACAGCTCCTCCGCCGCGTCCCAGTAGTCGCGGTGGTACGCGATGCGGCCGGCCGCGTCGAACTTGAGGTGAGTCGCGCCGTGGATCGTGCGCGATTCCCGCGGGCGCAGGCGGCGGATGCGAAACGTCATGTCCCAGGTCAGCATGGCGCTGCCGTCGTCGATCACCGCGTCGCGGAACGTGAAGCGGCAGTCGTCGAGGTGCTCGAACATCTGCCGGAAGATGCGGCTCACCTCGTCGATGCCGCGCACCTCGTTGAACGGGTCGCGGAAGTAGGCGTGCGGCGCGTAGACCTCCGCCAGGCGGGCGAGGTCGCCAGGTTGCAGGCGCTCGTAGTAGGCGCGCACGCGCGCCACGGCAGCACGGGTGTCGAGGGTGTTCACAGGCCGGTGGCGCGGCGGACCGCGGCGAAGTAGAGACGGTAGGGCAGGTGGCGCAGGAAGGAGAGCTGACGGGCGAAGGCGCTCGGGAACGCGATCTCGAAGTCGCCGCTCTCCATGCCGGCGATCATCGACTCCGCGGCTTCCTGTGCGCCTATGAGGTGCGGCATGCGGAACTCGTTGCGGTCGGTCAGCGGTGTCTTCACGAATCCGGGGTTGATGAGGTAGACGCCAATGTTGCGCGGGCGCAGGTCGAGGTAGAGCGCCTCCGTGAAGTTGATGAGCGCGGCCTTCGATGCTCCATAGATCAGCGCCTTGGGCAGGCCGCGGTAGCCGGCGAGCGAGGACACGATGCCTATGGCGCCGCGTCCCTGGGCGAGCAGGCCGGGAACCACCGCGGCCACGGTGCCGATCGGGCCGTGCAGGTTCGTCTCGAGCAGGTCGCGCGCGTCGCGGCCGGTGAGGTCCCACGCCCGGACTTCCCGGTGCGTCCCCGCGACGATCAGCACCAGGTCGACCGCTCCCTGCGCCGCGATCCGTCGCCACGCCGCGGCTACGGCCGCTTCGTCGGTGAAGTCGAGCGCCTCGACGACGGCGCGTCCGGAAGCGGCGTCCCCGCCGGCGACCTGTCGCAGCTTCGCCTCGTTGCGCGCGGAGAGGATCACGGTCGCGCCGCGGTCGAGCAGCGCGCGCGCCACGGCCTCGCCGATCCCGGTCGACGCGCCGATCACCCACACCCGCGCGTTCTGCCACGCGGGGAGCGGGGGATTGAGCGGCGCGAGGAAGCCCATCAGCGCTTGCGGAACGCGAGCGTGACTTCGCCCACGCGCACGCCGAACTTGGTCATCGTCGTGCGGTTGAGCACCGTCTTGTCGTCCACCGCCCACATCCAGTCGTCCATGTCCACGTGCCAGATGCGCCCGTCCACCGGCAGCGCCAGCACGTAGCGGAGGTTGAACGCGTTGCCCTGCTGCTCGCCGCTGCCGGTGCCGACGACGTCGCCGGCCGTGCCGGTGTAGCGGTTGCCCTCCCGGACCAGCCGCCACACGCGGTTCTGCCGCTCGCCGTCGTCGAATACGAAGTGCTCGTCGAGCGTTCCCTGGGGGCCGTTCCAGGCCGCGTCGATGCGCACCGTAAAGCGGCGCACGACCTTGCCCGAGCGGTCCTGGAACATGCCCCAGCCGTCGATCGTGCCGTTGAAGTAGGTGGCTATGTCGAGCACGGGGGCGACTGCCTTGTAGTGTTGCACGTCGGGGGTCGCGCAGCCGGTCAGCGTGGCGACGGCGGCGATCGCGAGCAGCGTCTTCACGGGGCAACTCCTCTGGCGCGCCCGCCGAACCACGCGAGCGTGGCCACGGCGGCGAGCTTGAGCGCGCAAGGCACGACGGCGTAGACGAACGCCAGCGAGCGCAGTGCCGCGGGGTCGTCGGTCCCGGGCGCGTAGCCGAGAGCCGCGAGCAACGGCAGTGCAATGCCGGCGGCGAGCGCGAGGTTGAGCTTGGTGGCGAGCGTCCACACGCCGAAGTAGGCGCCCGTGGACTCCATGCGGCCGCGCCGGCCGATCACGTCGGCGAGGATCGAGGGCGGAAGTGCCAAGTCGGCGCCGAGCGCCAATCCCGAGAGCACGCAGATCGCCGCGAACGCCGCGGTATCGCCGGCGCCCAGGAATGCCGCCCATACGAACGCGGCGATCGCAGCCAGCATCGCGAGCCCCCAGCTGCGCACCTTGCCGATCGCCGCCGAGAGCCGGATCCAGAGCGGCATGCCGGCAGCGCCGGCGACGAAGTACAGCGCCAGCAGCATGCCCTGCCGCGCTTCGGCGTCGAGCACGTCGGCGACGAAGAACAGCACCAGCGTGGCAGGGATGGCCGACGCGATGCCGTTGGCGACGAACACCGCGAGCAACGGCAGGAACAGCGGGTCGCGCAACGGCTCGCCCATGCCGGTGAACAGCCCTCGACGCGGCGCAGGCGCGCGCAGGCGCTGGGGCGCGAGGTAGAGTGCGGCGAGGCACGCGAGCGCGATCACCACGAAGAGCAGCGCGAAACGCGGCAGTCCGGCGTGGTCGCCGCCCTCGCCGCCCAGCACGCCGGGCGCCAGGCTGGCAATCACCACGCCCGCGAGCGCGAGGCCCTCGCGCGCCGCGGTGATGCGCGTGCGTTCGACCGGGTCTTCGGAGAGCTCCGCGCCCCATGCGCCGTGATTGATCGAGGCGAGGCTGAACGCCAGGTAGACGAGCGCCAGCGACGTGGCCAGCCACGCGAGCAGGGGGCCTTCGCCGGTCACGGCCGGCGCGAACAGCGCCAGCATGCCGAAGGCGAGCACGGGGACCGAGAGCGCGACGAGCGCACGGCGCGAGCGCGAGCGATCGCTCCACGCGCCGAGCAGCGGGTCGAGCAGGCCGTCGGCGAGTCGCAGCACGAGCAGCAGCACGCCGAGCGCGGCCAGCCCGACTCCGAGGTGCTCGCCGTAGAACCGCGGCAGGTGGACGTACAGCGGCAGCGCCGCCATCGCGAGCGGCATGCCCATGAGGCCGTAGGCCGCCAGCGCGCGCGCGGGGAGGCGGGCTGCGCGCGCCGGCCCGGCCGAAGCGAGCGCGATCGTCACTTCTGCCCGAGCAGCTGCCGGCGCAGCTCCGGCTGCGACGTCCGCGGATCGAGCCAGATGCCGAAGAACGCGCGCGCAAAATTCGCCTCGGCGATCTCGCCGACCGGCTGCCCGTTGTGGAAGAAGCGCGCGCCGCGCCCCGGCAGATGGACGCCGGAGATGCGGTCGCCGGCGCGCACGTCCGGGAAGATGCGGGCCATGGCCTCGCCCCAGCGGGCGAGGTCGACGGGCGTCGCGCCGAGCTGCGCCATCTCCTCGACGCTGCGCTGCGCGATCTTCGCGCCGCTGAACGCGCGCCGGTAGACGAGATCGAGGACGAACGGCTTGTCGAGCGAGAAGCTCTCGTCCGACGACCACAGCGATCCCCGATAGATCGGCAGGCCGTACCAGGAGAGCTCGCCGCCGCCTCGCGGCTGCGCCTGCGGCAGGAGCGTGGCCACCGCGGAGGGCAGCGGCGCGATGCCCGGCAGGCTTGCGCAGGCGGCGGTCGCGCCCGTCAGCGCGACGACCAGCGCGAGGCTACGAGCGAACGAACGTGAAGTGGCCGACATCGATGGACCTCGCCGAGAATCCCGCCGTGCAATAGGCGAGGTAGAAGCGCCAGCAGCGCACGAAGCGCTCGTCGAAACCCAGGGCGCGCACGGCTTCAACCCGTGCGTCGAAGGCCGCCAGCCACTCGCGCAGCGTGCGGGCGTAGTCGGCGCCGAACATCGACCGGCCCACGCACTCGAGCCCGGCGCGTTCCGCCTCGTCGGTGAGCCGCGCGGGCGAGGCGAGCATGCCTCCCGGGAAGATGTACTGCTGGATGAAGTCGGTCCCGCGGCGGTAGCGCTCGAACTTCGCCTCGTCGATGGTGATCGACTGGATGCAGGCGCGCCCACCGGGGCGCAGCGCGTCGCGCAACCGGTCGAAGTAGGCCGGCCACCAGCGCTCGCCGACCGCCTCGAACATCTCGATCGACACCACGCCGTCGTACACCCCACGCTCGTCGCGGTAGTCCTGCGCGCGCAGCTCGACCCGGTCGCCGAGCCCGGCGCGCGCGACGCGGTCGCGGGCGTAGGCGGTCTGGGCATCGGAGAGCGACAGGCCGGTGACGCGGTAGCCCTCGCGCGCCGCCAGCTCGGCGAAGCCGCCCCAGCCGCAGCCGATCTCGAGGATGTGCGCGCCGGCGGGCAGACGCAGCGCGTCGAGCATGCGCCGGTACTTGGCCTGCTGCGCCTGCTCCAGCGTGCGCGTGTGGTCGCCTTCGTAGCATCCCGACGAGTAGGTCATCGTCGGATCGAGCCACAGCCGGTAGAAGTCGTTGCCGAGGTCGTAGTGCGCGAGGATGTTGCGCCGCGCCTGCCGCTTCGTGTTCGCGCGCAGCAGGTGCTTGAGGCGCGCAAGCCAGGTCGTCAGCCCGCGGCCGAACACCGCTCGTTCGAGCGCGGCCTGATTGCGGGCGATCACGCCGAGCAGGCGCTCGAGGTCCGGCGTGTCCCAGTCGCCGCGCATGTAGCCCTCGGCGAAGGCGACGTCGCCGCCCATCAGCGTGTCCGCGGCAACCCGCCAGTTGGCGATCGCCAGCACGGCAGGCGCGCCGGAAACCTCTCCGAAGCGGTGCAGCGTGCCGTCGGGCAGACGCACGTGCAGCTCGCCGTGCTCCAGCCGCCGCAGCAGTGCAAGCAGCACGCGCGTGGCGGCGGGCACGCGATGGGAGGGGCCTGAGTCGGCCAGTCGGGATGTGGGCGCGAAGTTGCGGTCCAGAGCGGTCATGGGAATCAGCGGGTCGTTGCCAGCGCCGGCGGGGCCGGCTTGGCGAAGAAGGGTACGCGCTTGAGCCACAGCCTGGCGGCCTGCCAGTGGATGCGGGCGATCACGCCTATGGTGAACCATCGGTAGCGGACGAGCAATGCGCGGACGTTGCGCGAACTCAGCGGCAGCATCCTTCCCGACATCGACGTGGCGAGCAGCGGCTCGTCCGGCCCGTCGTCGAAGTAGTCGATGCGCGCGAGCCAGCGGTCGCCGCCGAAGTGGAAGCGGAACGCGTAGTGGCCGCGCACGTCGCAGAACGGCGAGACGTGGAAGACCTTGCGCGCGAGCAGCGTCTCCCCCGAGGCGATCGCGCCGCCGCCGGGGTGCGCCACGAGGTAGTTGTGGCGCTCGCCGAACGTGTTGTTCACCTCGGCGAGCACGGCGCGCACGGCGCCGGCGTCGTCGCGGCACACCCAGAAGCTGACCGGCTTGAACGCGTAGCCCAGCATGCGCGGGAAGGCATACAGCTCGACCTCGCCGTCGGCGGCGATGCCCTCCGCCGCCAGCAGCGCGCGGATCCACGGCAGCAGGGGGCTGCCATCGCGTGGACCGTGGTCGCGGTCGTGGAACGAGACCAGGCCGGGACGGTTGTGCGGCACGCCGAGCCGGGGCAGGTCGCCGAGGCGCGACAGCGGGATGCGCAGGCAGAACGACGGATAGGTGAACTCGTGCTCCACGGGGCGCGCGCGCCGATGCGCGACGGCGCCCTCGACCAGCGAGGGGGCGTCGTTGCGCGGGGACATCGGCAACCGCAACGGCATGGTCATGGCGTCAGGCGGCAATCCGCTGCCGCGCATCGCCTGCGCCCTGCGCTGCGCCGATGTGCTCCGCGACCGCATGGGCCGAGGCCAGCCCGTCCTCGTGGAAGCCGTAGCCCAGCCACGCGCCGGCGAACCAGGTGCGCCGGCGCCCCTGCAGTGCCGCGAACTCGTGCTGCGCGGCAATCGCGTGGCCGTCGAGCAGCGGATGGTCGTACTCGAATTCCCGGAGCACCAGAGCCGGGTCGGGCTCGAACGGCGGGTTCAGCGTGACGATGACGGGTGTGCGGAACGGCAGCGGCTGGAGCTTGTTGATCAGGTAGGAGACCGCGACCGGCCTGGCGCCGTCGTCGCCGTCGACGGCGAGGTAGTTCCAGGCCGACCACGCGCTGGGCCGGCGCGGCAGCAGGCTCGCGTCGGTGTGCAGCACCACGCGATTGGGTTGGTATCGCACGGCGCGCAGGAGCCTGCGCTCGTCGGCCCAGGCATCCGGCAGCAGCTCGAGGGCCTGGTCGCTGTGGCAGGCCATCACGACGCCGTCGAAGCGCTCGCCGAACCGCGCTCGCGAATCGATCGTCACGCCGTCGGCGCGGCGCGCGACGCGAAGCACGGGGCAGGCGAGGCGAACGTCGGGCAGCCCGGCGAGGATGCGGTCCACGTAGGTGCGCCCGCCGCCTTGCACGGTGCGCCACTGCGGGCGATCGTCGATCGACAGCAGGCCGTGGTTGTGGCAGAAGCGCACGAACGTGCGCAGCGGAAACGCGAGGATCTCGTGCCGCGGCGCCGACCAGATCGCGGCGGCCATCGGCAGCAGGTACCAGTCGCGCACGGGCGCGCCGTAGCCTCCGAGCTCGAGGAAACCGCCGAGGGATACGTCGGGCAGCGTGCCGCCGGCCAGCCCCGCCGTCGTCTCGCGATTGAAGCGCAGGATGTCGCGCAGCATCGACCAGAAGCGCGGCCGCAGCGCGTTGCCCGGCCGGGCGAACAGCGTGAGGAGGCTCGTCCCGGCCCACTCCAGCCGTTCGGCGTCGTGGCGCACGGCGAACGACATGTCCGAGGCCACGCTTCCCACGCCCAGCTCGTCGAACAGCGCGACAAGCTTCGGGTACGTGCGGTCGTTGAACACGAGGAACCCCGTGTCCACCGGATGCGTGATGCCCTCGAGCGTCACGTCGACCGTGTGCGTGTGGCCGCCTGCCCTCGACTCGGCCTCGAAAAGGGTCACGTCGTGGCCCTGGCGCTTGAGCAGCCAGGCGCTGCCGAGCCCGGCGATGCCCGCGCCGACGATTGCGATGCGCACGGTCAGGCCCTCGCGGCTGCGCGCGCCGCGCCACGGCCCTCGATCTCGGCGTAGGCGGAGTGATTGTGGATCGACTCGAAGTTCTCGCTCGCCACGCGGAACGCGCCGATGCGCGGATCGGCGGCGAGCCGCAGCGCGATGTCGCGCACCAGGTCCTCGACGAACTTGGGGTTGTCGTACGCGCGCTCGGTCACCCACTTCTCGTCGGGGCGCTTGAGCAGCCCCCAGACTTCGCAGGAAGCCTCGTCCTCCGCCAGCCGCGCCATCTCCTCGAGGGTGATCGGCTGCACGGCATCGCCGCGGATCGTGATCAGCGAGCGCTGGTTGTGCGCGCCGTAGTCCGAGATCTTCTTCGAGCACGGGCAAAGGCTGGTGACCGGCGCGGTGACGCTCACCGCGACCCGGACGTCCCCGGGCGCGTCGCAGGCGGCTTCCCAGGTCGCGTCGTAGTCCAGCAGGCTCTCGGTGCCGGAGACCGGGGCGGCCTTGCGGATGAAGTAGGTGAAGCGCATCGTGAGGTGGCCGGTCGTCGCGTCGAGCCGGTCCAGCATCGTCGCGAAGAGCGCGCGGAAGCCTTCGAGGTCGAGCGGAGCGCGCTGCCCCTCGAGCACCTCGACGAAGCGCGACATGTGCGTGCCCTTGACGTCGTGCGGCAGGCCGACGGTCATCTCCAGCGTGGCGAGCACGTTCTGCGCCTCCGCGCCGCCGTCCTTCACGGCCATCGGGTAGCGCAGTCCGCGGATGCCGACCTTCTGGATGGGCATGCGGCGCAGGTCCGGAAGCGCCTGCGTGTCGGGCAGGAACAGGAACTTGTCTATGGCGTTCATCGAGGTCCTTCGTCGGTGTTGTTCGGCGCGCCGACGCACGTGCGGCAACGAGCGCAGGCGGCCGGTGAAGACGCTAGCTGCGCAGTGCCGGGCGCGGCGCGGCGAGCAGTCGCTCGATCGCGCGCACGAGCTCGGGGCTGGCGGGCTCGACGTCGCTCGCGAAGCTCTGCACGCGCTCGCCGGTCCGGTCGATCAGGTACTTGTGGAAGTTCCAGCGCGGCTTCGCGCCGGTTCGTGCAGCGAGCTCGGCGTAGAGCGGGTTCTCGTCGAGGCGCGTGACAGAGGCCTTCTCGTACATCGGGAACTGCACGCCGTACTTCGTCCGGCAGAACTCGGCGATCTCCCTGTTGCTGCCCGGCTCCTGGCCGCCGAAGTCGTTGGATGGGAAGCCGACGACGACGAGCCCCTTGCCGCGAAACCGGCGATGCAGCGACTCCAGCCCTTCGTACTGGTAGGTGAATCCGCACTGGCTCGCCGTGTTGACGACCAGCAGCACGCTGCCCGCGTACCTGCACAGCGACTGCGGCGGGCCGCCCTGGATGGGCGCGAACGCGTGCCGCAGCAGCGGAGGGCACGCCGCCGGAGGCGCCGCTGCCTCCGCGACCATCGTCTGCAGCGCCGGCGACAGCCGCTGCGCGGGCGTCGACGCGACGGCAGGGTCTCCCGCGAGCGGACCGGCCATCCCGTGGGCGTCGATCATGGCGTCGATCCCGGCGGACGCGGAGGTCGCCCACACGCCCATGCCCAGCAGCAGCAGCATGGCGGCGGGCGACGGGAGGACGGCCGGGCGTGCCAGTTGTCGGGAGTGCATGGGATGGCCCCTTTGTGTCTTGGACATTTGCCGTACAAGGCTCTACAATATCCGCCGAGCTTAGGAATGTCAATGGTTAGTCCTGGACAAAGCATGAACCAAACTGGGCAGGCATCCGACCTGGTGCTCAACATCAGCGCAGTGGAGCGGGAGACCGGCCTCTCCAAGGACGTCCTGCGCATGTGGGAGCGGCGCTATGACTTCCCGCGCCCGGAGCGCGACGACAACGGCGAGCGGCAGTACACGCCGGCCGACATCGCGAAGCTGCGCGCGGTCAAGCGCCTGATGGACGTCGGCATGCGTCCGGGGAAGCTGATGGCGCGCTCGCTGGACGAGCTCAACGCGCTTGCCGACGTGCGCTCGGCCCCGCGCCGGGACCAGCTCGCGCCTGCGCTGGAGCGCGACGTGATCGCGCTTCTGCAGTCGCACGACGCGACCGGCCTGCAGCACGCGCTGGGAAACCTGCTCATGCGCCAGGGCCTGCAGAAGTTCGTGCTCGACACCGTCACGCCGCTCAACCGCGCGGTGGGCGACGCGTGGATGCGCGGCGAGCTGCAGGTGTTCGAGGAGCACCTGTACACGGAGCAGCTGCTGGCCGCGCTGCGCATGGCGGTGAGCTCCTCGCCTCGGCAGACGGGCGTGCCGCGCGTGCTGCTGACGACCTTTCCCGGCGAGCAGCACGGCCTCGGGCTGCTGATGGTCGAGGCCCTGCTCGTGCCGGAAGGCGTGCAGTGCATCTCGCTCGGGCCGCAGACGCCGCTCGAGGACATCCGGCGGGCGGCCGTCGCGCACAAGGTGCACATCCTCGCGCTGTCGTTCTCCGGCGCCTTCCCCGTGAGGCAGGCGACCGACGGACTGGCCGGCCTGCGCCGCCTGCTGCCGCCCCAGGTGACGATCTGGGCAGGCGGCGAGATGACGCGCCGCGTGCGCAAGACGCTGCCGGGCGTCGTGCTGATCCCCGACCTCGCCTCCGCGGTGAACGCGTTGCGCAGCTGGCGGGCGCACTGGGTGCCGCAGGCGTCCGGATACTGACCTGCCGCCGAGCGCGGAGCCGCGGCCCGGGGAGGAATGACCTGTGCTCTATCCGGAACTGTTCGCCCAGCTCGAGGAGGTGCGGTGGAGCCTGGCCGCCGACGTGCCGTGGCACTCGTTCGACGCGGCGCTGCTGTCCGACGAGCAGGCGCTCACCGTGAAGATGAACGCGATCACGGAGTGGTCGGCGTTGCCGGCCACCGAGATGTTCCTGCGCGACAACCGCGACGACAGCGACTTCTCGGCGTTCATGTCGATCTGGTTCTACGAGGAGCAGAAGCACGCGCTGGTGCTCATGGAGTACCTGCGGCGCTTCCGTCCCGACCTCGTGCCCAGCGAGGACGAGCTGCACGCCGTCCGCTTCGAGTTCGACCCTGCGCCGCCGCTCGAGACGCTCATGCTCCACTTCTGCGGGGAGGTGCGGCTCAACCACTGGTACCGCCGGGCGGCCGAGTGGCACACCGAGCCGGTCCTGCGCCGCATCTACGAGCTGATCGCGCGCGACGAGGCGCGTCACGGAGGCGCCTACCTGCGCTTCATGCGGCGCGCGATCGAGCGCTGCGGCACCGAGGCGTCCCGCGCGTTCGCAAAGATCGGCGTTCTGATGGCAAGCCCGCACCGCGCCGGCAAGCCGCTGCACCCGACGAACCTGCACGTCAACAAGGAACTGTTCCCCAACGACACCGTGCAGAGCCGGCTGCCCGATCCGACCTGGCTGCAGCGCTGGCTCGACGAGCAGATCCGCTTCGACGACGCGTGGGAGAAGCGCGTGGTGCGGATGATCCTGCACAACCTGGGAAGCCTGTTCGGCCGGCCGTTCGATTCGGTCGCCGACCTCAACCGTTTCCGCAAGTCCCTCGCGGCGGCGTGACCGGCGCCGGCGCGCCGCGGCCGCGGCGTGAACGGAGGCGCCCCGACCCGGCCGTATACCATGGCGGCATGTGGACCGCCGTCGCCCTCGCGCTGCTGCACGGCGCGATTCTCGGGCTCTGCGCCGTGTGGGCGGTCGGCCGGATCGCCGCCGGCGCGGCCGTGTGGCCGTTCGCGGCCGCGCTGCCGCTGGTGGTGCTCGCGTTGCCGTTGCTGTTCACCGCCGTCTCGCTCTCGCTATCGCACGCGTGGGGCGTCGAGCGGCCGCCGTGGACGCGGCTCGGCCCTCGTGCGCGCGTGCGGCTCTTCGTCGACGAGTTCCTGACGATCGCCGGCAATGCCGTGCGGATGATCGGCTATCGCTGGCTGATGCGCGATCCGCCGGCGCGGCGCGCGCAGCTGCCGATCCTGCTGGTGCACGGCGTGCTGTGCAATGCCGGCGTGTGGCATCCGTTCGCGCGCCGCCTGCGCGAACGGGACGCGGGGCCGGTCTACGCGATCTCCTACGGCCCGCCGCTCGCGTCGATCGACCTGTTTGCGCAGCAGCTGTCGCGCCGCATCGACGCGATCCTCGCAGCAACGCAGGCGCCGCGGGTGATGATAGTCGCGCAGAGCATGGGCGGTCTGGTCGTGCGCGCCTGCCTGCGCGACGGCAGCGGCGCGAAGATCGCGCGAGTGGTCACCATCGGCTCGCCGCATCACGGCAGCCGGTTCGCCTGGCTCGCCCCGGGCGAGTGCATGGCGCAGATGCGCCCGGGCAACGCGTGGCTGGCCGCGCTCGGCGCCCCGCCGGCCGATGCGCCGCCGATCGTGTCCCTGTGGTCGTGGCACGACTCGATGGTCGCGCCGCAGACCTCGTCGCGCATCGCGTTCGGCGCGAACGTCGAGGTCTCCGGCGTGGCGCACAACGCGCTGCTGCGCGACCCCGGGGTGTTCGAGCGGGTGCTTGCGGAGATTGCCATCGCGCGCGGCGAGAACTGATGAGCGTCATCTAGACACCCATTCGTCGTCCCCGCGAAGCCTGCCCCCGAGGACCGCAGTCGGGGGGCGGGGACCCAGCGTCTTCCGACACCCATTGTCCGGTTACAGCGAAGTCACTGGGTCCCCGCCTTCGCGGGGACGACAAGAAGAGTGACGCGAGCGCTGCGTCGAGCGTCGGCCGCCTGGCCGTGAATCCGGACCGATCCCCGTTTCACGGGGCCCCTGCTTCCCGACTTTCGTCCGCGGCCTCCTTGGACGGTCGACGCGATGCGTTGAGTCGAGCGTCGGCCGCCTGGCCGTGAATCCGGACCGATCCCCGTTTCACGGGGCCCCTGCTTCCCGACTTTCGTCCGCGGCCTCCTTGGACGGTCGACGCGATGCGTTGAGTCGAGCGTCGGCCGCC
>JAOUIA010000052.1 GCA_029884335.1 Betaproteobacteria bacterium | reverse complement strand
ACAGCGCATCCGTTGCACCGCCGCCGGGCATCACCGACCCGGTCAACAACAACAACGCCGCCAGCGAGGTCGATCCGGTCGGCGCCGGGCCCGCCGAGATCCCGACGCTGTCCGAGTGGGCGATCGTGCTGCTTTCGCTGATGCTCGCGATGCTGGGGCTGCGCGCGCGGAGGGTCCGCGCGAAGTAGCGGGGCGCCCCCTCACCCCCGGCCCCTCTCCCGCCTGACGGCAGGAGAGGGGAGAACGACGCTCCCCTCGCCCCGCGTCAGCGGGGAGGGAGCGGCGGGAGCAGCCGGCGAGGGGCCCCGCGAAGCGGGGATCGACGGCAAAAGCGAGTCGCCGCAGCCCGCCGACACGAGACGCTGCGGCCCGGCGCCGACAGTGCGGAGGCGGGGCCGGGGGTGAGGGGCCGGTGAGCGTCCCCCGGGCGGCAGTGGATAATCGCTCCCGTCCAATCCGGGAGCGATCCATGGCAGGCATCCACGATTTCGAGGTCGACGACATTCGCGGCAAGCGCGTGAAGCTCGACCGCTACAAGGGCCGCGTGCTGCTCGTCGTCAACACGGCGAGCCAGTGCGGCTTCACGCCGCAGTATGCGGGCCTCGAGGCGCTGCAGAAGAAGTACCACGCGCGCGGCTTCGACGTGCTCGGCTTTCCCTGCAACCAGTTCGGTGCGCAGGAACCGGGCACCGCGAAGGAGATCGCGACGTTCTGCGAGACGAGCTTCGGAGTGACGTTCCCGATGTTCGCGAAGGTGGACGTCAACGGCGATGGCGCCGCGCCTTTGTACAAGTGGCTGAAGAAGGAAAAGCCGGGGCTCCTCGGCAGCGAGGCGATCAAGTGGAACTTCACGAAGTTCCTGGTCGATCGCGAGGGCAGGGTGGTCGCCCGCTACGCGCCGAACGACAAGCCCGAGTCGATCGCGCCGGACGTCGAGAAGCTGCTGTGAGCCGCGTCCTCGCCACCCTGGCTGCCGCGGCGGCGTTGGCGGTGGCACCCGGCGCGCACGCGCAGCCTGACATGGGCAAGGTGCTGCGCGCCGCGTTTCCCGTCGCCGAGACCGGCTTCGATCCGCAGGCGGCGGGGGACATCTACAGCAACGCCGTCAACCGCGTCATCTTCGACCCGCTCTACAAGTACGACCACCTCGCCCGGCCGCTCAAGCTCGTGCCGAACACGGCGGTCGCGCTGCCCGAGTACGCGGACGGCGGGAAGACGTGGACGATCAAGGTGCGGCAGGGCATCCACTTCGCCGACGACCCGGCGTTCAAGGGGCAGAAGCGCGAGCTGACCGCGCACGACTACGTCTACTCCTGGAAGCGCATCCTCGACCCGCGCATGCGGTCGAACGCGCTGAATACCATCGAGGGACGCATCCTCGATCCCGACGGCGTGATCGCGAAGGCGCGCGCCGAGGGCAAGCTCGACCTCGACGCGAAGATCGAGGGCCTGCAGGCGATCGACCGCTACACGATCCGCCTGAAGCTCAACTTCGCCGACGCCGAGCTGCTATCGAACCTCACCACGACGTCCTACGCGGCGGTGGCTCGCGAGGTGATCGAGGCGCACCGCGACGCCTCCGGCTGGGCCATGGCGAACCCCGTGGGCACGGGCCCCTACCTCCTCAGGGAGTGGAAGCGCGGCCAGAAGATCGTGCTGGAGGCGAACCCCGGCTTTCGCGAGGAACGCTACCCGGAGTCCTCCGACCCCGCCGACAAGGCGACGATGGCGAAGCTCAAGGGGAAGCGCATTCCGCTCGTGGGGCGCGTCGAGATCAGCATCATCGAGGAGGGCAACCCGCGGCTGCTCGCGTTCCGCCGCGGCGAGCTCGACTACGTCGCGTTGCCGCCGGAGCTCGCGTGGAACGTGCTCGACCCCCCGGCGTCGCTGAAGCCCGAGCTCGCGAAGGAAGGCATCGTCCTCGGCCGCGGCTTCCAGCCGGCGATCAGTTACGCCTACTTCAACATGGAGGACCCGGTCGTCGGCGGCAACACGCCCGAGCGCATCGCATTGCGTCGCGCGATAAGCATGGCCTACAACGTGCCCGAAGAGGTCAAGGTGATCCGCCAGGGGCAGGCGATTCCGGCGAACCAGGTGGTCCCGCCGACGGTAGGCGGCCACAATCCGAAGCTGCCCACGCGGACGATCTACAACCCGTCGCAGGCGCGCGCGCTGCTCGACCGCTTCGGCTACAGGGACCGCGACGGCGACGGCTTGCGCGAGCAGCCGGACGGCAAGCCGCTGCTGCTGACGCTCTCCTCCGCGCCCAGCGCCGTCGAGCGCCAGTTCGACGAGCTGTGGGCGCGCAGCATGAAGGACGTCGGCGTGCGCATCGAGTTCAACAAGCAGAAGTGGCCGGACCTCCTCAAGGCCGCGCGGCTCGGGCAGCTGCAGATGTTCCAGCTGGGCAACATCAACACGACCTCGGAAGGTTTCGGCTTCCTCGGCCTGCTCTACGGGCCGCACGCGGGCTTCTCCAACCTCGCGCGCTTCCGGCTGCCCGAGTACGACCGCCTCTACGAGCAGGCGCGCGCGATGGTGCCCGGCCCGGCGCGAGACGAGGTGATGCAGAAGATGGGCGAGCTCGTGAACGTCCATGCCCCGTGGATCGTCACCGTGTTCCGCGTCGAGAACGTGCTCGCGCATCCGTGGCTCGTCGGCTACAAGTTCAACGGCTTCAACCAGCACCCGTGGCCGTACTTCGACGTCGACGTCGGGAAGCGGCGCGCGGCGGGGAAGTGACGTGAAGCGGACGACGGCGCTGGTGCTGGCTGCGACGACGGCGCTTGCGCTCGCGCTCGCGTCCGGCTCCTCGCTTGCGCAGAAGCGCGCCGACCCGGCGAAGGTGCTGCGCGTGATGTTTCCGATCGCAGAGACCGGCTTCGACCCGCAGGCGACCTCCGACCTCTATTCCGGCCACGTGCAGCGCGGCATCTTCGAGCCGCTCTACGCCTACGACTACCTGGCGCGGCCGTACAGGCTCGTCCCGCTGACGGCGGCCGCGCTGCCGGAGATCTCCCCGGACGGGCGCACGTGGACGATCCGCATCAAGCCGGGGATCCTGTTCGCGGACGATCCCGCGTTCAAGGGCCGCAAGCGCGAACTGACCGCGCACGACTTCGTGTACTCGTGGAAGCGCCTGCTCGACCCGCGGATGCGCTCGCCCTACCTCTGGTACCTCGACGGCAAGCTCGTGGGCGCCGACAAGGTGCTGCCGAAGGCAAAGGAGGCGGGGAAGCTCGACTACGACGCCGAGATCGAGGGCCTGCGTGCGCTGGACAAGCACACGCTGCAGATCAGGCTCGTCGAGCCGGACTACGTGCTCATGGGCTACATGGCGCACAACGCGATGTCGGCGGTGGCGCGCGAGGTGGTCGAGGCGTACGGCGACGCGTCGGGGTGGGCGATGGCGAATCCCGTGGGCACGGGGCCGTTCCGGCTGGCCGAGTGGCGGCGCGGGCAGAAGATCGTGCTGGAGGCGAATCCGAACTATCGCGAGGAGTCGTTCCCGGCAGCAGGCGAGCCCGGCGACGCGGCGCTGATCGCGCGCATGAACGGCCGGCGGCTGCCGCAGGTCGGCCGCGTGGAGATCGCGATCATCGAGGAGAGCAACCCGCAGCTGCTCGCCTTCAACAGCGGCGAGCTCGATTACGCGAACGTCCCGGCGGACCTCATCCCCAACGTGCTGGACGCCGGCAACAAGCTGAAGCCGTACTACACCGACCAGAAGGTCGCGCACTGGCGCGTGACGCAGCCGGCGCTCGCGTACATGTACTTCAACATGGAGGACCCGGTCGTCGGCGGCTACACGCCCGACAGGATCGCGCTGCGGCGCGCGATCGTCATGGGCTTCAACGTGCGCGAGCTGATCGACGTGTGGTACCAGGGGCAGGCGATCGCGGCCAACCAGCCGATCCCGCCGGTCGTCTCCGGCCACGTGGACAAGGTCGGCGGCGCGGTCGGCTACGATCCGAAGCTCGCGATGCAGCTGCTCGACCGCTTCGGCTACAAGGACCGCGACGGCGACGGCTTCCGCGAGCAGCCCGACGGCAAGCCGCTCGCGCTGGTCATGGGCAGCGCGACCTCGGGCCGCGACCGCGCGCGCGACGAGCTGTGGAAGAAGAGCCTGGCGCGCATCGGCATCCGCGTCGACTTCCTGGTGCAGAAGTGGCCGGACCTGCTCAAGATGGGACGTGCCGGCAAGCTGCAGATGTGGCCGGTGGGGTGGATCACGCAGTACAACGAGGGCGACGCGTTCATGCAGTTGCTCTACTCGAAGAACATCGGGCAGTCGAACTACTCGCGCTTCACGCTGCCCGAGTACGACGAGCTCTACCGGCAGACCAAGCGCATCCCCGCGGGCCCCGAGCGCACGGCGCTCTACCGGAAGATGAGCGAGCTGGTGAACGCCTACAACCCGTGGGACCTCGGCGTGTGGCGGATCGAGAACACGCTGGTGCGGCCGTGGGTCGACGGCTACAAGAAGCACGCTTTCCACGAGCACGCGTGGAAGTACTACGACCTCGACCCGGCGGCGCAGAAGGCGGTGCGGAAGTAGCTCCACCGTCGTCGAGTGCCTGTCGTCGTTCCCGCGCAGCCTGCCCCCGAGGACTGCAGTCGGGGGGCGAGGAACCAGCGTCGTCGCCACTTGGCCTCGTCATCCCCGCGTAGGCGGGGCTCCAGTGTTATTGCTTTTCGTGGAGACGACACTGGGCCCCCGCCTTCGCGGGGGCGACGCCGTGGATCGTCATCCCCGCGCAGCCTGCCCCCGAGGACTGCAGTCGGGGGGCGACGAACCAGCATCGTCGCTACTTCATCTCGTCATCCCCGCGCAGGCGGGGATCCAGCGTCTCTCGCTTCCACTACAAGCGACGGCACATGACGACGCTGGGTCCCCGCTTGCGCGGGGATGACGGCGCGGCGATGCGTCGCGCCGATGCGACACGCGCGGTGCGAAGTGCGCGTCCCGCGGCGCCGGAGGGTTGCCGAAACCGCACGCGCTCGCTAGACTGCAGCGACTAGCCGTGCCGACATCCGCAGACCGATGACCTTCCCGCGCACCACCGACTCCCTGACGCCAACCGGCGCGACGCTCGTCGCCGGCGGCGCGGGCATCGGTCGCGGGATCGCGTCGGACATGGCCGTCGCGCGCTAGCACCCCTCCCGGTCGCGTCCCGCGCCGGCAGGGGCGGGGCGAACCGGATCCGGCAGCACCTCCAATCGTTCCCGCCGCAGTCGTGAAGCTCGCGCCAGAAGCGCGGGTTCGCAGCCGTTCCGCCTCGCCACACGCGAGGCGGCTGGACGAGGAAGAAGAGCGATCATGGAAACGCTGCAACGCCTTGCCCGCCGCGCCTTCCGCGGACTGTGGCTGTCGCGCGACTTCCGCCGCCTGTGGGGGTCGCTGACGATCACGTCGTTCGGCGCGCAGGTCACCAACCTCGCGCTGCCGCTCACGGCCGCGCTGCTGCTCTCGGCGACGCCCATGCAGATGGGCATCCTCGTGGCGCTCGAGACGCTGCCGTTCGCGCTGGTGTCGCTGCACGCCGGCGTGCTGCTCGACCGCGTGCGCAAGCTGCCGGTGATCGTCTTCACCGACGTGTCGCGGGCGGTTGCGCTGGCGGTCATCCCGGCCGCCGCGTGGGCGGGCTTCCTGTCGATCGAGGTGCTCTACGTCGTCGGCTTCTTCGTCGGCGTGCAGAACGTCGTCGGTGGCGCCGCCCACCAGGTCGTCATCGCGCAGCTGGCCGGGCGCAAGCGGCTGGTCGAGGCCAACGCGAAGGTCTCGCTCGGCGAGACCTCGTCGGCGCTCGTCGGGCCGGGGCTCGCCGGCGCGCTGATCCAGCTCGTCACCGCGCCCTTCGCGATCCTGATCGACGCGTTCGCCTTCCTCGTCTCGGCGCTGCTGCTGCGCGGAGTGAAGCCGCGCCACGACGTGCCGCGCGACGGTCCGCGCGCGTCGGTGACGGCCGAGATCGTCGAGGGCCTCCGGCTGGTGCGGCGCAACGAGACGCTGCTGGCGCTGGCGGTGATCGCCGGGCTGTGGCAGCTGCTGCACCACATGCAGGTCGCCGTGCTGGTGCTCTTCGCCACGCGCGACCTCGGAATGTCGGCCGGCGCGATCGGGCTCGCCTACATGTTCGGGGGCCTGGGATGCGTGCTGGCCGCGGCGAGCGCGGAGCGGCTTTCGCAACGGTTCGGCGTAGGCAACGTGATCATGCTCGGCCTGATGCTCACCACCGCGGGCTGGGTCGTGTACGGCCTGGTCGGCGGCCCGGTCTGGTTCGCCACCGTCGCGCTGGGGCTCGGCATGCTGCTGTTCGACTTCGGCGGCGTGACGTGGGGCATCAACTATCTCGCGCTGAGGCAGGCGATCACACCTGACCGGCTGCTGGGCCGCATGACGGCGACGATGCGCTTCCTCACGGTCGCTGCGGCCCCGGTCGGCTCGTTCGCGGGCGGCGCGCTGGCGACGGCGGTCGGCCTGCGGGCCACGCTGTGGACGGTCGCCGTCCTCGGCGTGCTGCTCGCCGCGGGGGCGCTCGCCTGGTCGCCGGTGCGCCGGCACCGCGGCCTGCCGGCCGTCGCCGCCGACTAGCGAAAAGTAGGGTCAGACTCGACTTTCCGCCGTGCCGCCCACGGATTGACTCGGCGCTTCAGGAAAGTCGAGTCTGACCCTACTTTTCCCCGCGTGCCGCCGACGGAATGGCTCGGCGGTTCGGAAAAGTCGAGTCTGACCCTACTTATTCGCGGATCGATTCGCCGTTTAGGAAAAGTCGAGTCTGACCCTACTTTCGTGGCTGCCCCCGCGACCGCCGGTCGCGACGCGCCCGGGCGAGCAACAGTACAATCGGCCGAGATGACGGCCTGGCTCTTCCGCGACGACGCCTACCGCACCACGCTCGAGGCGCGCGTGACCACCGCCGACGCGCGCGGGCTGGTGCTCGACTGCACGATCTTCTACCCGCACGGCGGCGGGCAGCCCGGCGACACCGGGATGCTGGTGCGCGAGGACGGCACGCGAGTGCCCATCATCGACACGCTCAAGGGCGAGACGCGCGGCGAGATCGTTCACGTGCTGCCGGGCGGGTTCGCGGGTCCCTTCGCCGGCGAGACCGTCGAGCTCGAGCTCGACTGGGCGCGCCGCTACGCGCACATGCGCATGCACACGGCCTGCCACCTGCTGTCCGCAGTACTGCCCTACCCGGTGACCGGCGGCTCGATCCGGCGAGACTCCGCTCGCCTCGACTTCGACATGCCCGCCGCCGCCGCCGACCGCGAGGCGCTGACCGCGAAGGTGAACGCGCTGGTCGACGCCGGCCACGCGGTGTCCTCCGAGTGGATCGACGAGGCGGAACTCGACAGGCGCGAGGACCTCGTGCGCACGCTGGCCGTCGCGCCGCCGCGCGGCAGCGGCCGCGTGCGCCTGGTGCGCGTCGAGGGCGTCGACCTGCAGGCGTGCGGCGGTACGCACGTCGCGAACACGCGCGAGATCGGCCGCGTCGTCGTCGCGAAGATCGAGAACAAGGGCCGGCAGAACCGACGCGTGACGATCGCCTTCGCCCCGGGATCCGACCCCGTGGTTCAGTCCAACTGGAACGGATAGACCGCCGGCAGGCGCAGGATGCGCGTCAGCTCGTCGAGCGCGCGGCGCGACTCGTCGAGCAGCGCCGGGTCGGCGAGGTCGCCGGGCGCGAGCCGGTCGCGGTAGTGGCGGAGGATCCACGCCTCGAGCTCGGCGTGGAGCTTCGCGTCGAGGAACACGCGCGCGCCTGCGGCATCGCGTTCGTCCTTCGTCAGCGGCACGCGCAGGCGCAGGCAGGCCGGCCCGCCCCCGTTGCGCATGCTCTGGCGCAGGTCGAAGAACGCCACGTCGGCGATGGGTCCGCCCGAGGCGAGCAGCCGGTCCACGAAGTCGCTCACCGCCGGGTGCTCGCGCACTTCGGCCGGTGCGACCAGCGCGTAGCGCCCGTCGGCGCGCGCGAGCATCTGGCTGTTGAAGAGGTACGTGCCCACGGCCGCCTCCAGCGGCACGTCTGCCCCGGCCACGACGATCGGCTGGAACGCCTGCCCGAGGTCGCGGGCGAGCGCGGCCAGCACGAGGTCCTGCGCCGCGAAAGCGCGCTCGTGGCAGAACAGCACGGAGCCCGCACCCACAGCGATGACGTCGTTGTGGAACACGCCCGCATCGATCGCAGCCGCGCTCTGCTGGACGAAGTGCGTTCGGGCCGGGTCGAGCCCGTGCCGGCGCGCGACGGCCTCGCCGGCCTCGCGCGTCTGCCGCGCGGGGAAGCGCGCCGGGCCGGGCGCGGCCGCTCCGAATGCAGCCCGCCCGTAGACGAAGAGGTTCAGCCCGCGCCCATCGGCGCCGACGAGCCGCGTGTGGTTGGCCGCGCCCTCGTCGCCGAACTGCGGCGCTGCGGGCAGCGGCTCGTGCACGGCGAAGCGCGCAGGGTCGGCGAAGATCGCGCGCAGGACCCGCGTGGTCGTGGGCGCCTCGAGCATGCGGTGGAAGTACGTGGCGAGGTTTGCCGGAGTGAAGTGCACGCGTCCGTCGGCCGTGTCGGACGACGCGCTCACGGTGGCGGCGTTGGCGACCCACATCGCCGAGGCGGAGGAGCACGCGGCGAGCAGGCGCGGCGCGTGCGCCGCGGCGCGCGCGATCACCTCCGCGTCGCTGCCTTCGAAGCCGAGCGAGCGCAGCGCGGGCACGTGCGGCCGCTCGTGCGGCGGCAGGACGGCTTGCGGGATGCCGCGCTGCGCGAGCGCGCGCATCTTGGCGAGCCCCTGCAATGCGGCCTCGCGGGGATTGGCGGTCTCGCCCGCGTGACGCGTCTCCGCGAGGTTGCCCGCCGCGAGCCCCGAGTAGTTGTGCGTCGGGCCGGGAATCCCGTCGAAGTTGACTTCGACCGCCGTCGGCATGGCTTCGCTCCGGAGCGCCCGACGGGATCGGAACGGTGCCGCAGCCCTACGCGGGCAGCGCGCGCGCGAGCGCCTTTTCCAGCCGCGCGAGCCCCTCGAGGATCTCGTCGAGGGAGATGACGAGCGAGGGCGCGATGCGCACGACGTTCGGACCGGCCATCAGCACGAGCAGGCCCTCGTCGGACGCCGCGCGCAGCACGTCGGGCGCCTTGCCGGCGAACGGCTCGTCGAGCTCGCAGCCCAGCCACACGCCCTCGCCGCGCAGGTCGCGGAACACCCTGCGGCGCGCGTTGATCGCCTTCAGGCCCTCCATGAACAGCGCGTGGCGCGCGCGCACGCCGTCGAGCACCTCGGTCGTGTTGACGATGTCGAACACCGCGCCGGCGACCGCGCAGGCGAGCGGGTTGCCGCCGTAGGTGGTGCCGTGCACGCCGGGCGTGAACACGCCGGCGACGTCGGCCGTGGTGAGCATCGCGCCGATCGGGAAGCCGCCGCCCAACCCCTTCGCCGAGGTGAGGATGTCGGGGACGATGCCCTTCTGCATGTACGAGAACAGCGCGCCCGTGCGGCCCATGCCGCTCTGGATCTCGTCGAGGACGAGCAGCGCGTCGTGCGCCTTCGTGAGCCGCCTCGCGGCCTGCAGGAACTCCGGAGTGCCCGGCGTCATGCCGCCCTCGCCCTGCATCGGCTCGAGGATCACCGCGCAGACGTCGTCACCGCCCTCGTCGCGGAACGCGGCCTCGAGCGCGGCGACGTCGTTGTACGGGATGTGCGTGATGCCGGCCGGGCTCGGCCCGAAGCCCTGCGAGTACTTCGCCTGCCCGCCGGCCGTGACCGTGAACAGCGTGCGGCCGTGGAACGCGTTGAGCGTCGAGATGACGCGCATCTTGTGCGGCCCGAAGCGGTCGTGCGCCCAGCGCCGCGCGAGCTTGAGCGCGGCTTCGTTCGCCTCGGCGCCGGAATTGCAGAAGAACACGCGCTCGGCGAACGTGTGGTCGACGAGGCGCTGCGCGAGACGCAGCGCCGGCTCGTTCGTGAACCAGTTCGACACGTGCCAGAGCCTGCGCGCCTGCTCCTCGAGCGCGCGGACGATCGCCGGGTGGCAGTGGCCGAGCGACGTGACGGCCACGCCGGCGGCGAAGTCGACGTACATCCGGCCTTCCTGGTCCCAGACGCGCGAGCCCTCGCCGCGCACCGGCACGAACTGCGCCGGCGAGTAGCAGGGCACCATCAGCGCGTCGAACATCGCGCGCGTGACGGGCGCGGTCGCGCCTTTGTGCGCGACCGGCGCCTCGCCGCGGACGGCTGCGGGTGCCTTCGCGGAGGCCTCAGGCGGGGTCATCGGTGTCTCCCTCGCGCGATCAGAGCGCGGCGACGACCTGGATCTCGATCCGGTAGTCGGGGCCGGCGAGCTTGGCCTGCACGGTGGCGCGGGCGGGCGTCGCCCCGGCCGGCACCCAGGCTTCCCACACCGCGTTCATCGCGGCGAAGTCGGCCATGTCGGGCAGGTAGATGGTCGCCGAGGCGATCTTCGTCTTGTCGCTGCCCGCCTCGGCGAGCAGGCGGTCGATCTGGGCGAGCACCTGGCGCGTCTGGCCGGTGACGTCGGCCTTCGGGTCGTCGGCGACCTGCCCGGCCAGCCAGCACAGGCCGCTGGCGCGGTGGATGACCAGTTCGGAGAGGCGCTTGCCGACGTGGCGGCGTTCTAGGGTCATGGTCTGAAGTGGCGTGAGGAGGCGAAGTCCATTCTAGTCGATTCACCATGCCGGCGGCGGCATGTCCAAGGGCATCGCGCCGGCATCCGCCTTGCGGTAGATTCGTGCCATGACCGGTCGATCCGCGCTCGTCCTCGCCTCGCTGTTGCTGTTCCTGGCCGTTGCGCTCGGCGCGTTCGGCGCGCACGCGCTCAAGTCCCGCCTGACGCCGGACCTGCAGGCGGTCTGGCAGACCGCGGTGCAGTACCACGCGTGGCACGCACTGGCGCTGCTCGCGATCGGCGTGCTGCTGCTCGTGCGTCCCGACGCGCGCGTGGGCCTCGCGGCGTGGCTGTTCGTCGCCGGCATCGTGCTGTTCTCGGGCAGCCTCTACGCGATGGCGCTCACCGGCGCGCGGGGCCTTGGGGCGGTGACGCCGTTCGGCGGCGTGGCGTTCCTCGCCGGCTGGCTCGCGTTCGCGTGGGGAGCGTGGCGCGTTGCATGACTGGGTGATGGCTGCCCGCGAAGACTCGCGGCACGGCGAGGGGGCGGGCGGCGGTGACGATGCCGGTCCCGACCACGGACGCTGGCAGCCGCCGGCCGGCGAACGCCCGCGGGTTCGCGGGGCCTTCGACGAACTCGAGCCGGGGCCTCTGCGCGACGAGCTTGCTGGCGCCAAGTCCGCTTCACAGCCGCTCGCCGCGCCGGACCCTGCCGAGCCGCCCGCGCGGCTCGCGCGCCTGCAGTTCACCGGCGAGGGCGCCGAGTACTTCCGCATCTGGGTCGTGAACACGCTGCTCACCCTCGCGACGCTGGGCGTGTACTCGGCGTGGGCCAAGGTGCGCAAGACGCGCTACTTCTGGCAGAACACGCGGCTCGAGGGCTACGCGTTCGACTTCCACGGCAGGCCGAAGGCGGTGCTGATCGGCCGCGTCATCGCGCTTGCGCTGCTCGCCGGGTACTCGCTCGCCTTCGAGTTCTCGTCCCGCGCGGGGCTCGCGATGATCGCGGTGCTCTGCGTCGTCGGGCCGTGGCTGTTCGCGCGCGCGCAGCGCTTCAAGCTCGCCAACACGAGCTGGCGGGGCTTGCGCTTCGGCTTCTCCGGCGGCACGGCCGAGGCGTATCGCATCGCGCTGCCTCCGATGGCGATCTGGTTCTCGGGCACCGTGGCCGCCGTCGTCGCGGACCGGCGCGCCGCACTCGCCACGCTTGCCGGCGTGGTGGCCGTGGCGCTCGTGCCGTGGATGCACCACCGGCTCAAGGCGTGGCAGCACGCGCGCGCGACCTACGGCGACCGGAACTTCGCCTTCCTCCCCGCCACGGCCGGCTTCTACCGCGTCTACTTCGTGGCGGGAGCGCTGCTGCTGGGAGCGGGCGTCGGCGTTGCGCTGGCAGGGGTGGTGGCGTTCGGCGCCCTGCTGGGAGCGGTCTTCGGCCGCGGCGAGTCCGCGGCCGCGGCGGGGGTCGGCTTTCTCGTATCGCTGGCGCTGTTCCTCGTCGCCGCGCTCGCCGCCTGGCCGTACTTCGCCGCGCGCCTGCAGGCCATCGTGTGGTCGCACACGCGCGCGGGCGACGTGCGCTTCGCGACCGCGATCGCGCCGTGGCCGCTCGGCAAGCTCGTCGCGAAGAACGTCCTGCTCACGCTCGCGACGGCGGGGCTCTACTGGCCGTTCGCCTCCGTGGCGCTCGCTCGCTACCGGATCGAGTGCATGCGCGCCGAGTCGGACGAGCCGCTGGTCGCGCTGGCGGAGTCGACGCTCCGGGGGACGCAGGACGCCTCCGGCGACGCCGCGGCCGACGCCTTCGGCGTGGACATCGGATTGTGAGCGCCGCCGGGCCGTCCCAAGGCGCTCACGCCCCCTCGGGGGGCAGCGCAGCGGCGCACGCCGCAAGCGTGGGGGCACCGTGACCGCTACCTGGGCCGCCACGCGCTTCGACGGCCGCTCCGGCGCCGGCGAGATCGTCGCAGTGGCGATCGACGGCGGCGTGCTTCGCCTCGCCTCGCGGCAACGCGTGGAGCGCTACCGCCTCGCGGAGCTGCGCATCGCGGAGTCCTTCGAGCACGCGCCGACCATGGTCGTGCTGCCCGGCGGGGCGACGCTGGAGATCCGCGACCCGGAGCGCACGCTGGGGGCCGCGCTCGCGGTGGCGGGTCTGCGCCCCTCGCTTGTCGTGCGCCTGCAGCGCAACTGGGCGGCGGCGCTCGCCTGCCTCGTCGTGCTGGTCGGCCTGCTCGCCTGGGGCTACGTCAACGGGCTGCCGCTTCTCGCGCGCGCGGTGACGAGCGTGATTCCCGCGGACGTGGAGCGGCGCATGGGCGAGAGCGTGCTGGAAGTCCTGGACGCGCGCTCGCTCAAGCCTTCGGGCCTGCCGCTCGCGCGCAGCCAGGCGATCGCGCGGGCGTTCGCCGCTGCGGCCGCGCGCAGCGCGCCGGGGGTGGCCGTGCGGCTGGAGTTCCGCGCCGGGCCGGCGAACGCGTTTGCGCTCCCCGGCGGCGCCATCGTGCTGTTCGACGGTCTCGTGAAGACCGCGGAGAGCGACGACGAGGTGCTGGGCGCGCTGGGCCACGAGCTGGGCCACGTCGTCCACCGGCACTCGACGCGGCAGTTCGTGCAGGTGCTCGGCGTGGCCGCGGTGGCGAGCCTGCTGTGGGGCGACTTCTCGAGCGTCGCGGCGAACGCGCCCCTGCTCATGGGCGCGTTTCGCTACGGGCGCGAGTTCGAGCGCGAGGCCGACGAGTACGCGATCGCGTTCATGCGCGACAACGGCATGCCCGTGGAGGCGCTCGACAGCCTGTTCGCGCGGCTCGAGAAGGAGCGGGGCGCCGGCCTGCTGCCGGACTTCGCGACCACGCACCCGTCGACCGCCGAGCGGCGGGAACGCGTTCGCGATGCCTCGCGCGGCGGCTCGCCGACGCGGTAGACTGGAACCGACAGGCGCCGCGGCAGGCTGCCGCGCCGATTCACGAGAAGGAGTGACGATGCTTTCCGCTTCCAGGTTTGCCGCGACGGCGTGCGCGCTCGCGTTTGCCGCCGGCAGCGCGTGGGCGCAGTTTCCCGAGCGCCCGATCACCATGATCGTGCCGTTCCCGCCCGGCGGGGTGGCCGACACCGTCGCGCGCCCGATCGCCGAGGCGATGGGCAACGCGCTCAAGCAGCCGGTGATCATCGAGAACAAGGCCGGCGCCGGCGGCGGCATCGGCATGGCGCACGTCGCCAAGTCGAAGCCCGACGGCTACACGATCCTGATGGCGCTCTCGTCGCTGGTCGTGCTGCCCGAGGCCGACAAGGTGCTCGGCCGCGCGCCGGCGTTCCAGGTGAAGGACCTGGCGCCGATCGCGCGCATCACCGCCGATCCCACGGTGCTCGCCGTGCGTGCCGAGTCGCCGTGGAAGAGTTACGCGGACTTCGTCGCGCACGCGAAGGCGAACCCGGGCAAGCTCAACTTCGGCTCGTCGGGCAACTACGGCACGATGCACATCCCCATGGCGATGCTGATGGGCGCTGCGGGCATCCAGATGACGCACGTCCCGTACACGGGAGCGGGGCCGGCGATCGTCGGCCTGCTGGGCGGGCACGTCGACGCGCTCTCGACCGGGCCGGCGACCGTCGTGCAACACGTGCAGGGCGGCAAGATCCGCGTGCTCGCCCACTGGGGCGAGGCGCGGCTCGCCGTGCTGCCCGACGTCCCCACGCTCAAGGAACTGGGCGTGCCGATCGACTACGCGCAGTGGTCCGGCGTGTTCGCGCCCGCGGGGACGCCGGAGCCGGTGATGGCGCGGCTGCGCGAGGCGGCACGCGTCGCGGCCAACGATCCGAAGGTGAAGGAAGTGCTCGGCAAGGCCGGCAGCCCGATCCTCTACCAGGACAGCGCCGAGTTCGGCCGCTACGTCGACGCCGACGCGGCGAAGATGGCCGACGTCGTCAAGCGCATCGGCAAGCTGGAGTAGCGCGCCCTGCGAAGTCGGTGACAGCCCCGGAAAAGTAGGGTCAGACTCGACTTTCCGGCGGGTCGCTCGCCGCTCAGATCGGCATCTGACGAAAGTCGAGTCTGACCCTACTTTTTAGCGCAGGCGAGCGAAGAACTCGCGCACGAGCGCCGCGCGCTCCGCGAGCGCCGGCGCGGCGCGGTCGATGCGCACGCGATCGGGCCCGGCGAAGCGGGTGCGCCCGTCACGCTGTACCAGCAGGATGAGCTTGCCGGGATCGAAGCCGGGCTCCTTGCCGAAGTGCACCGTCGTCCGCTCGGCCCCGGCGTCGACCTTGACCACGCCGAGCGGCTTCGCGACCAGGCGCAGCCGGTGCGAGGCGACGAGCGCCTGCGCGGGCTCGGGCAGCGCGCCGAAGCGGTCGATCAGCTCCTCCTGCAGCGCGTCGACGTCCTCGGCGCTCTCCGCGCTGGCGAGGCGCTTGTAGAGCACGAGCCGCTCGTGCACGTCGCTGCAGTACGTCGCGGGCAGCAGCGCCGGCACGTGCAGGTTGATCTCGGTGGCCACCCCCAGCGGCTCGTTGAGGTTCGGTTCGCGGCCGGATCGCAGCGCCGACACCGCGGCCTTGAGCATGTCGGCGTACAGCTGGAAGCCGACCTGCGCCATCTCGCCCGACTGCTCCTCGCCCAGCACTTCGCCCGCGCCGCGGATCTCGAGGTCGTGCATCGAGAGGTAGAAGCCCGAACCGAGGTCCTCCATCATCTGGATCGCCTCGAGGCGCTTCTTCGCCTGCGCGGAGAGCGCCTCCTCGGGCGGCGTGAGCAGGTACGCGTAGGCCTGGTGGTGCGAGCGCCCCACCCGTCCGCGCAGCTGGTGGAGCTGCGCCAGGCCGAACTTGTCGGCGCGCTCGATCACGATGGTGTTCGCGGTCGGCACGTCGATGCCCGTCTCGATGATCGTCGAGCACACGAGCAGGTTGACGCGCTGCTGGTAGAAGTCGCGCATCACGTGCTCGAGCTCGCGCTCGGGCATCTGGCCGTGCGCGACGGCGATGCGCGCCTCGGGCACCAGCTCGGCGAGGCGCTGCGCCATCGAGTGGATCGTCGCGACGTCGTTGTGCAGGTAGTAGACCTGCCCGCCGCGCTTCAGCTCGCGAAGGCACGCCTCGCGCACGATGCCGCGCGACCACGGCGTGGCGAAAGTCTTGATGGCGAGCCGCCGCTGCGGCGCGGTGGCGATCACCGAGAAGTCGCGGATGCCCTCCAGCGACATCGCCAGCGTGCGCGGGATCGGCGTGGCCGTGAGCGTGAGCACGTCGACCTCGGCGCGCAGGCGCTTGAGGCGCTCCTTCTGGCGCACGCCGAAGCGGTGCTCCTCGTCGATGATCACGAGGCCCAGCTGCGCGAACTTCACGTCGGCCTGCAGCAGCTTGTGCGTGCCGATCACGATGTCGATGCGTCCGCTCGCCAGGCCTTCCAGCGCCGCCTTGACCTCCTTGCCGGTGCGGAAGCGCGACAGCTCGGCGACCTTCACGGGCAGGTCGGCGAAGCGGTCGGAGAACACGTTGAAGTGCTGCTCGGCGAGCAGCGTCGTGGGCACCAGCACCGCCACCTGCTTGCCGTCCGCAACCGCGACGAACGCCGCGCGCAGCGCGACCTCCGTCTTGCCGAAGCCGACGTCGCCGCACACTAGGCGGTCCATCGGCTTGCCGGACGTGAGGTCGGCGATCACGGCCTCGATCGCGCCCGCCTGGTCCGGCGTTTCCTCGAAGCCGAAGCCCTCCGCGAACGCCTCGTAGTCGTGCTGCCTGAAGCCGAAGGCGTGGCCGACGCGCGCGGCGCGCTGCGCATAGAGGTTGAGCAGCTCGGCGGCCGTGTCGTGCGCCTGCTGCGCCGCCTTGCGCTTCGCCTTCTCCCACGCGCCGCTGCCGAGCTCGTGCAGCGGCGCCGTGTCGGGGTCGGCGCCGGCGTAACGCGAGATCAGGTGCAGGCTGGACACCGGCACGTAGAGCTTCGCGTCGTTCGCATAGACGAGCTGGAGGAACTCGTTCGCGCCGTCGCCGAGGTCGAGCGTCGTGAGGCCGAGGTAGCGGCCGATCCCGTGCTGCTCGTGGACCACGGGGTCGCCGATGCGCACCTCGGAGAGGTCGCGCACCATCGCGTCGACGTTGGTGCGCCGCGCGGCGTCGCGCCGGCCGCGGCGCACGACGTTCGCGTAGAGCTCCGCCTCGGTGACGAACGCGAGCCTTGCCCGCGGCCACAGGAAGCCCGCGTGCAGCGGCACCGCGGCGATGGCGAAGCGCGCATCGCCCTGGAGGAACGCGTCGAGCGAGTCGACGGCAGCAGGCGCGAGGCCGTACTCCGCGAAGTACTGCTGCATCGTCTCGCGCCGGCCCGCGCCTTCCGCGCACACCAGCACGCGGCCGTCGATGGCGTCGAGCGCGCGCTTGAGCTTCGCCAGCGGATCCTCGGCGCGGCGGTCCACCTCGACCGGCGGCAGGCGGCGCGTCGGCGCATCGGCCGGCAGCGCCTCGCTCGCGGCGGCGAGCGGGATCTCGACGCGGCCGAATGCCTTCAGCGAACCGCGGAACGCGTCGGGCGGCACGAAGATCTCCGCGGGCGCGAGCAACGGGCGCGCCTTGTCGCCGCGCAGCAACCGGTAGCGCGACTCGGTGTCCTGCCAGAAGCGGTCCATCGCGGCGCCGACGTCGCCGTGCAACGCGATCACCGCGCCCCGAGGCAGGTAGTCGACGAACGCCGCGGTGGCCTCGAAGAACAGCGGCAGGTAGTACTCGAGCCCGGCGGGGGCGAGCCCGTTGCTCACGTCCTTGTAGAGCGCGGAACGCGAAGGGTCGCCCTCGAAGACCTCGCGGAAGCGGCCGCGGAAGCGCGTGCGGCCCTGCTCGTCGAGCGGAAACTCGCGCGCCGGCAGCAGCCGGATCTCGGGCACGGGGTAGAGCGTGCGCTGCGTGTCGACGTCGAACGTGCGGATCGTCTCGATCTCCTCGCCGAAGAGGTCGAGCCGGTAGGGCAGGGCCGAGCCCATCGGGAAGAGGTCGATCAGCCCGCCGCGGATCGAGTACTCGCCGGGCGAGACGACCTGCGTGACGTTCGCGTAGCCGGCGAGCGCGAGCTGGGCCCGCAGCGCGTCGACGGCGAGCCGGCTGCCCCCCTTGACGAAGAACGTGTGCGCCGCGAGGTACGAGGCGGGCGCGAGGCGGCCGAGCGCCGTCGACGCCGAGACGAGGACCACGTCGCACTCGCCGCGCGACAGCCGGTAGAGCGTGGCCAGCCGCTCGGAGACCAGGTCCTGGTGCGGCGAGATCGGGTCGTAGGGCAGCGTCTCCCAGTCCGGGAAGAACGCGATCGAGCGCGCCGGCGCAAACGCGGCCAGCTCCTCGGTCAGCCGCTGCGCCGCAAGCGAGTCGGCGCACACGACCGCCAGCGCGCGGCCCCCGCCGGCGCACGCGTCGGCGAGCTGGGCGATCACGAGCGCGTCGGCGCTTCCGGCGGGCGGCGGCAGCGCGATCCTGCGCCCGGCCTCGGGCAGCGCCGGGACGAGCGAGGGCAGGCCGGCGAGGGGCGTCGGCGCGGTCACGGGAGCGGGGAGGGAAGGCACGGCGGAGGGCGTCGAATTATACGGAGGATAATCGCGCATGGTTCGCGCACGCCCCGCGACGCAGCGGCTCGTCTCGCCCTACGTCCTGCTGACGCTGACGCCGCTGTTCTGGGCAGTCAACTGGATCCTCGGCCGCGCGCTGCACCAGGACATCCCGCCGATGGCGATGACCTTCTTCCGCTGGTTCTTCGCGGTGGTCATCCTCGCGCCGTTCGCGCTGCCGCACGTGCTGCGGCAGCGGACGCTGATCCGCAGGAACTGGCGGCGGCTCCTCCTGCTCGGCGTGGTCGGCATCGGCTCGCACAACGCGCTCGCCTACCTCGGCCTCAACTACACGACGGCGACCAACGGCGTCATCCTCAACTCGTTCATCCCCGTGATGATCATCGCGATCGCGTGGATCTTCCTGCGCCAGCGGCTCACGCGATTGCAGGTTGCCGGCGTGGCGATCTCGCTCGCCGGCGTGCTCACGATCCTGTCGGGCGGGTCGCTCGCGGCGCTGGCCGCGTTCCGGCTCAACGGCGGCGACCTCCTGGTCATCCTGTCGATGGCCATGTGGTCGACGTACACGATCCTGCTGCGCTGGCGGCCGGCCGGCCTCCACATGCTGTCGTTCCTGTTCACCATCGCCGTGATCGGCGACGCGTTCATGCTGCCGTTCTGGCTGGGCGAGCAGGCGCTCGGCTACCGCATGACCTGGTCCTGGCAGGCGTTCGCGGCGCTCGCCTCGGTGGCGCTGTTCTCGTCCGTGCTGGCGTACATCTTCTGGAACCGCGGGGTCGAGGAGGTCGGGCCGCAGGTCGCGGGGCTGTTCGTTCACCTGATGCCGGTCTTCGGCGTGCTGCTCGCCTGGCTGTTCCTCGGCGAGCGGCTGGCGCTCTTCCATGTCGCCGGGATCGGGCTTATCCTCGCCGGCATAGGCATCACCAGCCGGAGGGGTCGCGGCGCGGTCCCGGCCGGCACCGACTGAAGGGAGGGGGGATGGAGATGACCGGCGACGTCCTGGAACTCGACCCGACCGGCGAGGATGCGCGCCGCGTGGCGCTGGTCGAGCGGATCGTGCGGTTGCGCATCGAGCACCGCGACCTCAACGACGTGATCGACCGGCTCGGCGACCGGGCCGACGTCGACGACCTCCAGGTCACGCGAATGAAGCGACGCAAGCTGCTGATCAAGGACCAGATCGCTTGGCTCGAGCGGGAGCTCGATCCCGACATTCCCGCCTGACAACTCTTGTCGTCCCCGCGCATGCGGGGACCCAGCGACTTTCTGTCAAAGAGACACTGGGTTCCCGCCTTCGCGGGAACGACGGCTGCGAGACTTGGGGTCCGACTCGCATTTCGACGTGATTCCGCCGAAATGCGAGACTGGCCCTCATTTCAGTCGCAGCGCGGCTCGGTCAGCTCGCGCCGGGCGAAAGGCGCCGGCGGCTCGGTCAGCGTGCGCAGGAACGCGACGAGGTCGTCGATCTCGGCGTCGGCGAGCTTGAGCGGCTTGAGCAACGTCCCGCCGTCGGAGTGCACGCGGTCGGGGTCCAGTTCGGAGTAGTGGCGCACGGCCTCGCGCAGCGTGGCGACGCTGCCGTCGTGCATGTACGGCGCCGTCTCGGCGACGTTGCGCAGGCCGGGGACCTTGAACTCGCCGAAGTTGCGGTGCTCGGCCGCGACGTGGCGCGTCCCGGTCGCGGTGCCGCGCGAGCGGTCGTCGTTCCAGCGGCCGAGCAGGTTGTAGGGGCTCGCCTTGAGCTTGCGGATGCCGTCGTGGCGGCCGGGATCGACGACCCCGGGCCGCACGAAGTGGCCCACGCCGATCTCGGCGAATTCCCCGTTGGTGAACAGCGGCCCGCCGTGGCAGACGCTGCACTGCGCGCGGCCGACGAAGAGCTTCAGTCCGCGCTGGGCGGCGGCGGGATAGCGCGCCATCGCCGTCGCGTCGCCGCGCGCAAGCGCGTCGCGGAAGTCGTCGAACGACGTGCGGCCGGTCACGATCGTCTCCTGGAACGCTGCCAGCGCCTTCGCGGCGTCGAGCGCCACCTGCTCGTCGTCGGCGGGCACGCTGCGGCCGAACGCGGCGCGGTAGCGGCAGTCGAACGCGGGCTCGCTGCGCACGAGCCTCGCCAGCGCCGCGATCGAGAAGCTCATCTCGCGCGGGTCGAGGAGCGGCCGCAGGCTCTGCGCCCACAGGTTGTCCGCCGCGCCGTCCCAGCCGAACCAGCGCGAGTGGCGGAGGTTGGCGATCGTCGGCGTGTTGCGATCCGCTTCCGCGTGACCGATGGCACGCGCGTGGCCGTCGCTCCAGTGCTGCTTGGGCCGGTGGCAGCCTGCGCAGGAGACCAGCCCGTTGCCGGAGAGCCGCGTATCGAAGAACAGCCGCTCGCCGAGCGCGACCGCCGCGGGCCTGCCGGAGACGCGGTTCGACGGATCGGGCGACCAGGCCATCGGCCAGGGCCCGTGCGAGAGGATGCGCGCGCGCTCGGCCGCGTCGAAGGCGATCGGCTGCGCGATCGCGGCTCCGGCGGCCAGCGAAGCTGCGAGCAGCAACGCGGCGCGCCTCACGGGATCTCCACGCCGAGTGAGACGCGCTCGCTCCCCTGCGCGGTGCGCACGTCGAACCGGAACTCCCACGCGCCTGGCATGTGCAGCAGCAGCCCCTCGACGCGATAGCGGTCGCCGCCGCGCGCTGCGACCGAGGGGCGGTAGTTCATGCCGTGCCGGTGCGCGGGCATGTGCGCGTCGACGCCGAGCCCGGTCGCGGCGGCTCCGGACTTCGCGCACACGACGACGTCGAGCGCGAAGTGCTTCGACACCGCGATCGGCGCGGGATCGGGACGGAATGCGACGTCGAAGCGCGGCGAAGCGGCGACGAGCGTCCCCGCGCCGAGCGCGTCCCCGCACGCCGCGTGCGCCGTGCCGGCGAGCGCGACCAATGCCGCGCACAGCATGGCCGGGACCGGGCGCACGCGCCGCCTCACAGGCCGGAGCGCGCGACCTTCGCCATGAGCGCCTCGCCGTTGCGCCACGCGATGCGCTCGGCGAGCGGGCGCGGCAGGTCGGCGAGCCACTCGCGCGCCCACTTCGCGTGCTCGCCGACGTACAGCCACCGCTCCGGCGTGTAGGTGTCGGTGCCCACCATGAAGCGGTCGGGGAACGCCTCGAAAGCCGCGCGCCACTCGGGGCTCACCTTGCCGCCCGCGGCCGGATCGGAGCGGAACGCGAGGTCGCACCACAGGTTCGCGTGCTTGCGCAGCATCTCGCGCACCGACGCCGGGTCGGTGAAGCCCGAGTGCGCCCACAGGATGCGCGCGCCCGGATCCTGGCGGAAGACGCGCTCGACCGCATCCGCGTCGCCGTGCAGGTGCAACAGCAGCCCGCGCTGCTTCGCGAGCTCGACCACGCGCCGCATCACCGGCAGGTCGGCGTCGGCGCCGTAGACGTGGAACTCGCCGATCGCGACGTAGCGGTGCTTCGCCAATCGCTCCTCGAGGAACGGGATCACCGTCGCGTCGCGCACCCAGGTGCTCACGTCGGAGCGCGAGCGGTACGGCCGCAGCGAAGGGAGGATCAGGTCCGGCGCGGCGGCGACGAGACGCTGCGTTCCCTCGTCGCCGGACGACGAGACCAGCGCGCGGCGGATGCCGGCCTTGCGCAGCGTGTCCACCGCCTGCGCCGGCGGCAGGTTCGCCCACGCGTCGTGGCTGTAGTGGATGTGCGCGTCGAAGATGGGCAGATCGGCCGCGGCGAGCGGCGCGGCCGACGCCGCTGCCGCGAGCGCGAGCGCGAGTGCGACGGTGTGGCGAAGGCGCATGGGACGGTCCTCGGGCGGTCGCGGCGAAGAGATGGCGGCAAGCTTAGCGCGCCGCGGCGCGCAGCGGTACGTGCCAGCCACCCCACTGCGGCTGGGCGGGGGAGGCTCAGGCCTTCGCCGGCTCCGGCACCCGCCCGTAGCGGTCGTCGAAGCGCACGATGTCGTCCTCGCCGACGTAGTCGCCGCACTGCACCTCGATCATCACCAGGGGGGCCGTGCCGGGATTGGCGAGCCGGTGCTTCGTGTGCTTGGGGATGTACGTCGACTCGTTCTCGCCGACGTTGTAGACCGACTCGCCGCAGGTGACCTCGGCGGTCCCGCTCACGACGATCCAGTGCTCGCTGCGCCGGTGATGCATCTGCAGCGACAGCGCCGCGCCGGGCTTGACCTCGATGCGCTTGATCTTGAAGCCCGGGGCCTCCTGCAGCACCGTGTACGCGCCCCACGGGCGGGCGACGGTGCGGTGAAGCTTGTAGGCGTCGTGGCCGCGCGCCTTCAGCTCGCCCACGACTTCCTTGACGCGCTGCAGCTGGTCGCGGTGCGCGACGAGCGTCGCGTCCGGCGTGTCCACGATGACGAGGTCGTGCACGCCCACCGCCGCGACGACGCGATCCTCGGCGTGGATGTACGTGTTGCGCGTGTCGATGGCCACGCGCTCGCCCTGGCCGCGGTTGCCGCGCTCGTCGGCGGCCACGAGGTCGGAGATCGCCTGCCAGGAGCCGATGTCGCTCCAGTCGAAGCTGCCGCGCACCACGGCGACCCCCGGCGCGCAGCCGGCGGCCTTCTCCATCACCGCGTAGTCGATCGAGATGTCGGGCACGCTCTCGAACAGCGCGGCGTCGATCTCCAGCATGCCGCCCTCGCGCTTCGCCAGCGCCTGCCACGCCGGGCGCACGCCTTCGAGCACCGCTGGAGCGTGCTGCGCGAACGCGTCGAGGATCGCGCGCGCGGTGAAGCAGAACATCCCGGAGTTCCACAGGTGCCGGCCGGAGGCGACGTACTGCTGCGCGACGGCGAGCTGCGGCTTCTCGACGAAGCGCGCGACGCGATGGCCGGGCGCATCGCCCGCGCGCAGCGGCTGCGCCTCGCACTCGATGTAGCCGTAGCCGGTCTCGGGCCGGTCCGGAGCGATGCCGAAAGTGACCAGCATCCCCTCCGCCGCGAGCGGCAGCGCGGCCGCGACCGCCCGCGCGAACGCTGCTTCGTCGCGAATCAGGTGGTCGGCGGGCAGGACGAGCATCGGCGCGTCGTCGCCGACGCGCTCGCGCGTCCACAGTGCGGCGAGCGCCACCGCCGCGGCGGTGTTGCGCCCGAACGGCTCGAGCAGGTAGGTTTCCGGCACGGGCGTGCCGCCGGCCGCCGCGTAGACGTCCTTCGTGGCGAAGTAGTACTCGCGGTTGGTCACCGTGACCATCGCGCCGGCCCCGGGCAGCGAACGCGCGCGCGACGCCGTGCGGCCGAGCAGCGTGCCGCCGTCGGGCAGCGGCAGGAACGGCTTGGGCGAGGCCTCCCGCGACAGCGGCCACAGGCGGGTGCCGGCGCCGCCGGAGAGGATGACGGGGACGAGCGGTCGCATCGGGTTCCAGAGGAATGCGGCATGGGACGCCGCGGCAGAGTAGGGCGGCATTGTAGGCCATCGTCGCGCCGCTTCCCCGTCGCGCGCCGCCCTTGAATCGCGCCGGTGCGCCCGCACATCGGGAAGGCGATGGTGCCTTCGTCCCACTGGTATCATCGCCTCTCCAGCGGGCCTGCCTCGAAAACGGGGCGGCGCCGCCGCCGAACACCGGGGGTGCACTGGTTTCGACGGGGGTTGCAAGGTCGCGCGGGGCATGCCGAGGCGCTTGTCCTCGTAAAACCCGAGCAATCGCAAACTTAACTGCGAACGACGATAGCTACGCTCTGGCGGCTTAATCCCCGCTAGACCTCGCACCGGGCGGCGTCCAGCCCGGGCCCAAGGGGCAACCCGGAAGGCGGCGAGGACCCATTGGACGATCGCGTCCGCCCGGGTCGCTTGGGCGAGGCGTTAAAGCAAGGCGACTGGTTCCCCCGCAGCCTGTCCGTCGGCGTCGGGGGGGCGAGAGCCAAACGACGAGACTAAGCATGTAGTCCCGACGGTCGAGTGCTTCCGGACGCGAGTTCGATTCTCGCCACCTCCACCACTCCAAGTGCCCGGCTGCTCACGCAGCTGGGCATTTCTTTTCCCGGGCCCGCGCGTCCACGAGGATTCCCGGGGTTTCTGCGGAAGGCGACGGTCCGCACGACGGCCGGGACGTGGCGGTCTTCACTCTCTCCGCCCTCGCTCTTCTGGCGCGTCCCGAAGTCCGCGGGGCCCGCGTTCGTGGGCCAGCAAGTCCATGACTTGCGGGCGTGCCATTCGAGCGGTCGTTCCTTCGCACGGG
>JAOUIA010000051.1 GCA_029884335.1 Betaproteobacteria bacterium | reverse complement strand
ACCGCGGGCCGGCCTGTGGACCGATTGGGGACGCTTTCGCGACTCTCCGGAAGGTCCCGCGAAATCGACAAATTATACATGGGGAGCAGGTGTTTTCCTAGGGAAATCGCGGAGTTACGGAAGGGTGGGGCGAGGGGCGGGCAGGGCGGGGTGAGCGTGCCCGCGCTGGCTGTCGCGCGCAGGCGATGGCTCGGTGCGCGAACGAGCCGTTCCCGTGCACCCGGGGGCGCCCGCCGCGCCGCGATGCGGCGTCAGCTGCGAAGCACCTGGAGCAGGAATGTCACGTCGTGATTGATCTCGGGGTGCGACTCCCGCAGGGCCGCGATCGTCCGGCAGGCGTGCAGCACGGTGGTGTGGTCGCGGCCGCCGAAGTTGCTGCCGATCTCGGGCAGCGAAAGCTGGGTCAGCTCCTTGGCCAGCGCCATCGCGATCTGCCGCGGCCTCGCGACGGCCCGCGAGCGCTTCTTGCTGTGCATGTCGGTCACGCGCAGCTTGTAGTAGTCGGCGACGGTCTTCTGGATGTTCTCGACGCTGATCTGGCGGTTCTGCACCGCCAGCACGTCCTTGAGCGCGTCCTTGGCCACGGTCAGGTTGATGTCGTTGCCGTGGAACGTCGCGTAGGCGGTGACGCGCTTGAGCGCGCCCTCGAGCTCGCGGACGTTGCTGCGGATGTGCTTGGCGATGAAGAACGCGACCTGCTCGTCGATGCGCACGCGGCTCTGCGCGGCCTTCGACAGCAGGATCGCGACGCGCATCTCGAGCTCCGGCGGGTCGAGCGCGACGGTGAGCCCCCAGCCGAAGCGGGAGATGAGCCGCGCCTCGATGCCCTCGATCTCCTTGGGGTACTTGTCGCAGGTGATGACGACCTGCTTGTGCGCCTCGATCATCGTGTTGAAGAGGTAGAAGAACTCCTCCTGGGTGCGGCTCTTGTTGCCGAGGAACTGGATGTCGTCGATCAGCAGGAGGTCGAGCGAGCGGTAGTGGCGCTTAAAGTCCTCGAAGCTCTTGTGCTGGTAGGCGCGCACGACGTCGGCGACGTAGGTCTCGGCGTGCGTGTAGCGGATGCGCGCGGCCGGGTTCTGCGCCAGGATGTGGTTGCCGATCGCCTGGATGAGGTGCGTCTTCCCCAGACCGACGCCGCCGTAGACGAACAGCGGGTTGTAGGACGTCGGATGCTCGGCGACCTGGAGCGCCGCGGCGCGGGCAAGCTGGTTCGCCTTGCCGGTGACGAACGTCTCGAACGTCAGCGAGCGGTTGAGGCTGCTTGCGTCGGGCCGCGCTTCGGCGCGCCGGGCCACCGGCGCAGCGACGGCCTCGACCGCGGGCGGCGCGGCCGGAGGGCCCTGCGAGGCCAGGGCCGCGGCCTTCGGCGCAGCCGCTGGCGAGGCGTCTTCGGGGGCAAGCCCGAACGCCACCGGCACGGGCCGGCCGCTGACGTCGGCGGCCATCGCCTCGATCTGGGTGCCGAAGCGCTCCTTCACCCACTGCAGGACGAAGCGGTTGGGCGCCAGCACGCGCAGGCCGGCGGTCGTGGGCTCGCAGCGCAGCGGGCGGATCCAGGTGGCGTATTGCTGCGCCGAGAGGTCGCGGGCGAACGCGGCCAGGCAGGCGGACCACGGGCCGGCGACGTCGATCGGCAGGGAGTTGAGAGGATCCAACGGGCTTTCCGGGGCGGCTTCGGGGCTGCCGCGCTTGTGCTTGACCGACGAAAACGGGCGTCGCGAACGGTGTGTTGCCCCGCCGGGACGCCCATCGAGTTATGCACATTCTAGCCGCCGTCCGGCGGGTTATCCACAGCGCGAACTGCCGGGAATGCCGTGCCGGGCAGGCCCCAGCGCAGGGAACGCGCCCGCCGCGAGTAATCGCTCGCACCCTGCGCCGCCGGCGGAAGCCACCGGGCGCTCGTTGACAGGGTCGTGCGCAATCTGTTCTAATTAAAAGCTTTTCGGGTGGCCGGATCGACAGCGCCCGAGCCCCGCCCCCGACTCCCGCCGAGCCGAAAAAATGAAACGCACTTTCCAGCCCTCCAAGCTCCGCCGCGCGCGGAACCACGGTTTCCGCGCCCGGATGAAGACCGTCGGCGGGCGCAAGGTGCTCTCCGCGCGCCGCGCGAAGGGCCGCGTCCGCCTCTCCGCCTGAGCGTCGCCCTCCTCGCGCGCCTTCCCGCCGGAGCCCGGCCGTACCGGCTGACCGGGACGGGCGCGTTCGAGGCGGTGTTCCGCGACGGAACACGGTTCGAAGGTCGCCAGGTGCAGATCATCGCCATGCCCGCCGCGCTGCCGCTCGGCCGCTTCGGACTGGTCGTCGGCCGCAAGGCCCTGCCGCGCGCCATCGACCGCAACCGCTTCAAGCGTCTCGTCCGCGAAGCGATGCGCTCGCTGCGCGCCGACGCGCAGGCGTTCGACGTCGTCGTGCGCCTCAAGGGGCCGCTGAAGCGCGCCGGAGTCGATGCTGCAGCCGCCGAGGCCGCGCAGCTGCTCGGCCGCGCATTCGCCTCCCGGCCCTCGCGCAGCGCGCCATGAGGAAGGTGCTCGTCGCCGCGATCCGCGGCTACCAGTACGCGATCCGCCCGCTGATCGGCGCGAACTGCCGGTTCTATCCCAGCTGCTCCGAGTACGCGCGCGAGGCCGTCGAGCGCCACGGCGCGGCGGCGGGGAGCTGGCTCGCGGCGCGGCGCATCGCCAAGTGCCACCCCTACCATCCTGGCGGCTACGACCCGGTGCCCGAGAAATCGGAGCAGCCGGCGTCGCGCGCGGCCTGACGCAGCCACCCCGGGGCCGCATGGACTCGCAACGCCTGATCCTCTTCCTCGTCTTCTCGTTCTCGCTGCTGTTCCTGTGGGAGGCCTGGCAGAAGCACGTCAATCCGCCGCCCCCGGTCGCGCAGAAGACGGCGCCGGCCGAGGCGAAGAAGCCGGCCGACGTGCCGAGCGCGACGCCGGCGCCGGCCGTGCCGGCGGCCACCGCGCCGGGCGGCGCGGCCGCGGTGCCGGGAATGCCGGCGACGGCCGTCCCCGCTGGCGCGGCGAGCTCCGCGGGGCAGCTCGTCGCGATCCGCACCGACCTCTACACCGCGTCGATCGACCCGGTGGGCGGCGTGGTGGCGCAGGTCGCGCTGTCGAAGCACCGCGACGCCACCGACGCATCGAAGCCCTACCTCGTCATCCAGCGCAGCGGCGAGCGCACCGCGATCGCGCAGGCCGGCCTGCTCGGCGAAGGCATGCCGAACCACCGCACGACCTACCAGGTCGAGGCGGGGCCGCGCGAGCTCGCCGCCGGCAGCGACAGGCTCGAACTCAGGCTGACCGCGACCGGCGGCGGCGGCGAGAAGGTCGTGCAGACGCTGACGTTCCACCGCGGCACGTACGTGATCGACGTGCGCTTCGACGTGACCAACGCGCGCGGCGAGCCGATCGCGCCGTTCGCCTACTTCCAGCTCACGCGCGACACCAAGACCGCGCTGCCGCAGAGCTCGTGGACGCCGGTCTCCTACACCGGCCCGGTCGTCTACAACGAGGCCGACAAGTTCAAGAAGGTGGATTTCGGCGAGATCGACAAGCTCGCCGCCGACGCGAAGCGCAAGCTGCCGTTCACGCCGAAGGCCGACAACGGCTGGGTCGGCATGATCGAGCACTACTTCGTCAACGCCTGGCTGCCGCCGGCGAAGGACAAGGTCGAGCGCGAGTTCTACGCGCGCAAGCTCGACAACGGCCTGTACGCGGCGGGGATGATCGTCCCGCTCGGGACGATCGCGCCGGGTACTGCCGGCTCGCTGTCCGTGCCGCTGTACGCCGGCCCGCAGGAGCAGGAGGTGATCGGCAAGCTCGCCCCCGGCTTCGACCTCGTCGTCGACTACGGCATCTTCACGGTGCTCGCCGCGCCGCTGTTCTGGCTGCTCAAGTGGCTGCACGGCCTGATCGGCAACTGGGGCTGGGCGATCGTCGTGATGACGATCCTCATCAAGGGCGCGTTCTACCCGCTCAACGCGGCCTCGGCGCGCTCGATGGCGAAGATGAAGATCGTCGGCCCGAAGCTGAAGGCGCTGCAGGAACAGTACGCCAACGACAAGCAGCAGCTCCAGATCCGCATGATGGAGCTCTACAAGCAGGAGAAGATCAACCCGCTGGGCGGGTGCCTGCCGATCCTCGTGCAGATCCCGGTGTTCATCGCGCTGTACTGGGTGCTGCTCTCCGCGGTCGAGCTGCGCTACGCGCCGTGGCTGGGCTGGATCCGCGACCTCTCGGCGCCCGATCCGTGGTTCGTGCTGCCGGTGATCTACGCGATCACCGCGTACCTGCAGGTCAAGCTGTCGCCGACGCCGATCACCGACCCGATGCAGGCGAAGATCATGCAGATCATGCCGGTCGCGTTCTCGGTGCTGTTCATCTTCTTCCCCTCCGGGCTGGTGCTCTACTGGCTCGTCAACAACGTCCTGCAGATCGGCCAGCAGTGGCACGTGAACCGGATGCTGGAGAAGGAAGCCGAGCTGGCCGCGGCCAAGCGGCGGTAGTGCTCGCCCGCGGCCTGCTGGCAGCGGTCGCGCTCGCCTGTGCGCAGGCGCAGGCGCAGGCGCAGTCGCAGCCGGCGACGGTCGACCTCGACACGCCGTTCGTCACCACGCCGGACGCCGTCGTCAGCGCGATGCTCGACCTCGCCCGCGTCGCGCCCGGCGAGCGGCTGGTCGACCTCGGCAGCGGCGACGGCCGCATCGTGATCGAGGCGGCGCGGCGCGGCGCGCTCGCCCACGGCGTCGAGATCGACCCGCGGCTCGTCGAGCGCAGCCGCGAGGCCGCGCAGCGCGCCGGGCTGTCGGCGCGCGCGACCTTCGCCACCCAGGACCTGTTCGAGACCGGCTTCGCGCAAGCCGACGTCGTCACGATGTACCTGCTGCCCGACGTCAACGCGCGCCTCGCGCCGCGGCTGTACGCGACGCTCGCGCCGGGCGCGCGCATCGTCTCGCACGACTACGGCCTCGGCGACTGGCCGCCGGATGCCGACCTCGAGGTCGACGCGCCGGGCAAGACCGTGGGCATGACCAAGCGCAGCAGGCTCATGCTGTGGACCGTTCCCGCGCGGGTTGCGGGCCGCTGGCGCGGGCAGGCCGGCGAAGAGCCGCTGGCGCTCGACCTGGCGCAGGCGTGGCAGCACGTGTCCGGGACGCTGCGCTGGCGCGGCGGCGACTACCGTTTCGCCGACCGGCGCGTCGTCGGGACTGCGCTCGCGCTCGATCTGCGCGCCGAGGGCCGCCCGCCCCTGGAGCTGCGGCTGCGCGCCTCCGGCGACGCGGACCTCGAGGGCGAGGCGCGCGAAGGCGGCGCCGCGCCGCGGAGCGTTTCCCTGCGCCGGATGCAGTAGACTCCGCGGACATTCCGGCAAGCAGTGGGCGAGGGCCGTCCTCTCCCGGGCGAGCGCAACGGAGGCGGCGGTTGGGGGAAGCGTCGACGCGGGGGGCAGGCGGGGACGGCGCGTTCGCGATCGTCGACGCGCACCAGCACTTCTGGGACCCGACGCGCCACTACTACCCGTGGCTCAACGACGAGCCGCCGATCCCGTTCCGCTACGGCGACTACCGGCCGATCCGCCGCCGGTACCTGCCGCCGGACTACCGCGCCGACGCCGCCCCGTACACGGTGGTGCGCTCCGTCTACGTGGAGGCCGAGTGGGACCCGCGCGACCCCCTCGGCGAGATGCGCTACATCGAGTCGCTGCGGCGCGAGCACGGCCTGCCTTCGGTCGCCGTCGCGCAGGCGTGGCTCGACGCGCCCGATGCGCCGCGCCTGCTCGAGCAGCAGGCCGCCTTCCCGTTCGTGCGCAGCGTGCGGCACAAGCCGCGGGCGAACCGCTCGCCCGGCGACGGCGCGCCGGGAGGCACGACGGACGCGAAGTGGCGCGCCGGCTTCCGCGAGCTCGCGCGGCTTCGCCTGCGCTTCGACCTGCAGACGCCGTGGTGGCACTTGGCCGAGGCCGCGCGCCTTGCCGCCGACTTCCCCGACACGCGCATCGTCCTCAACCACACCGGCCTGCCGGCGGATCGCAGCGCCGAGGGGATCGCCGGCTGGAAGCGCGCGATGACGACGTTGGCGGCGTGCCCGAACGTCGCGGTGAAGATCTCCGGCATCGGCCAGCGCGGCGTGCCGTGGACGGTCGCGGCGAATCGCGACATCGTGCGCACGGTCATCGACCTGTTCGGCGTCGGCCGCTGCATGTTCGCCAGCAACTTCCCGGTCGACGGCCTGTGCGCGGCGTTCGGCACGATCTTCGGCGGCTTCCGCGAAGCGGTGAGCGACTATCCGGCCGCCGAGCAGCGGGCGCTGTTCCACGACAACGCGATGCGCATCTACGCGATCGACTGACGCGATGAAACGCAAGCTCGGCTACGTGGGCGTGGGGCTGATGGGCCTGCCGATGGTCAGGCGCCTCGCGCCGCTCGGCTACGCGATCGCCGCCTGTGACATCGTGCCGGCGCAGGTCGAGGCGGCGCGCGCGGCGGGCGCGCGGGCGGCGACGTCCCCGGCCGACGCGGCGCGCGACGCCGATCTCGTGCTGCTCAACCTGCCGACGACCGAGGCTGTCGAGACGGCGGTCTTCGGCGAGCGCGGCGTGGCGAGCGCGGTGAAGCCCCCGCAGCTCGTCGTCGACTTCTCGACGGTGAAGGTGGACAAGGGCAAGGCGTTCGCGGCGCGGCTTCGCGAAGCGACCGGCTGCGGCTGGGTCGACGCGCCGGTGTCCGGCGGCCCGCCCGCGTCCGCCGCGGGCACGCTGACGGTGATGGCCGGCGGCAGCGACGCGGACATCGCCCGCGTGGCGCCGCTGATGGCCGACGTCGCGGCGCGCTTCACGCACATGGGCCCGGCGGGCAGCGGGCTCGTCGCCAAGATGATCAACCAGCTGATCGTCGGCTGCACGCACGCGGTGATGGCCGAGGCGCTGCTGGTGGCCGAGGCGGCCGGCATCGACGCCGGGCGCATTCCCGAGTGCCTCGCCGGCGGCCACGCCGACGGCACGCTGCTGCAGCGGCTGTACCCGCGCATGGCGCAGCGCGACTTCGCGCCGCAGGGCTACGCGCGGCAGCTGCTCAAGGACCTCGAGATGGTGAACGAGTTCGCCGGCGCGCTGAAGGCGCCGGTGCCGATGACCGGAGAGGCGCTCGGCCTGTACCGCATGCTGATCCGCCGCGGCTTCGCCGAGCTCGACACCTCGGCGGTGTTCAAGCTGTACGAGCGCGACGCGGACGCGTGACGCTCGCCACGGACCCGATGGGCGACGACGCCCGCAATTGAAGGAGGAGAGGCAATGAAGCAACGCATCGGCAGGATCCTGTCGGCGACCGCCGCCGCCGCCGCGCTCGCGCTGGCCGCGACCCCGGCGCTGGCGCAGGTCAAGCTGCGCTACGCGCACGTCGGCGTGGCCAACGCGCCGCAGACGCTGTACGCGGACGAGGTGGCGAAGCTCGTCAAGGAGCGCACGAACGGGCGCGTCGAGATCCAGGTGTTCCCGAACTCGCAGCTGGGCGGCGTCGGCGAGCTGGTCGACGGCGTCAAGTCCGGCGCGATCTCGATGGGCCACCACGACTTCGCGTCGCTGGGCAGGATCGTCTCGGAGACCGCGGTGTTCAACACGCCGTTCATGTACCGCGACCCCGAGCACGCGATGCGCGCGACCGACCCGCGCCAGTCGCCGGCGCTCGCGAAGATCAACCAGCAGCTGGTCGAGAAGGGCAACATGCGCATCGTCGCCGCGCTGTTCCAGGGCACGCGGCAGCTCACGTCGAAGGAGAAGGTGCTCTCCCCGAAGGACATGGCGGGCAAGAAGTACCGCGGCGTGCCGATCAAGCTGTGGTCGTCGATGCTGACCGGCATGGGCGCGGTCGCCACCCCGGTCGAGGTGTCCGAGCTCGCCACCGCGCTCGCCACCGGGCTCGTGGTCGGCCAGGAGAACCCGCTGCCGAACATCTACAACCTCAAGCTCTACGAGGTGCAGAAGTACGTGATGCTGACCAACCACATGCAGTCGGTGCTGTCGGTCTTCGTCAACGAGAAGGCGTGGCAGGCCATCCCGGCGGCCGACCGCAAGATCATGGAGGACACGATGATCGAGGTCGGCATGAAGACGCTCGCCTGGGACCGCGACACCGTGGCGAAGTACCGCAAGGACCTCGAGGAGAAGGGCATGGTGTTCGTCGAGCAGAAGGACGGGCTCGACGTCGAGGCGTTCCGCAAGGCGGTGCTCGCGCAGGTCAACAAGGACTTCCCCGAGTGGACCGGCTACATCGAGCAGATCCGCGCGGTGAAGTAGCGCGCGGGGGGCGGGCGTGCTGAGCGGCGTGCGGCGGGCGGTGCGGGCGGCTTCGCTCGCGCTGCTCGCGCTGCTGGTGGTCACGCCGCTGGCGCAGATCGTGATGCGCGGCGTGTTCAACGTGCCGATGGCTGGCGCGGAGGAGCTGGCGCGCTACTTCCTCGTGTGCCTCACGTTTCTCGGCGCCGCCTACGTGACGCACGCGGGCGGCCAGATCCGCATGGAGGAGCTCCAGGCGCTGCTGCCGCCTCGGCCGCGCTGGTACCTGCAGCTCGGCATCGAGCTCGTCGGTGTGGCGATGTTCGCGACGCTTTTCGTCGCCGGCGCGATCACGATAGGCAAGAACCTGAGCAACAAGACGGCCACGCTGGAGATGCCGTTCTGGCTGTTCATGGGGCCGCTGGCGGTCGGCTCGCTCCTGCTCCTCGTGGAGACGCTGGCGATGTTCGTGCACACGCTGCGCCGCCGGCGTCCCGAGGACAAGCACACCGTGCTGACCTGATGAGGCTCGCACGAGTGTTGATCGGCGCCAAACCGTCGTCGTCCCCGCGCAGGCGGGGACCCAGTGACTTCCGTGTGGACGACGCTGGGTCCCCGCCTGCGCGGGGACGACGACGGATTGTTCCAGTTCCGGCGCGTTTTGCCACTTGCATGTCGCCTTGTTAGCGCGGTTCGCATGGACGGCCCTCTCGTCATCATCGCGTTCCTGGCGCTGTTCGTGCTGGGCTTCCCGGTCGTGCTCGCGATCGGCGTGCCGTGCATCGCCTACATCCTCGCCAAGGACCTGCCGATCGACCTCGTCGCGCAGCGCACGCTCTACGCGCTCGACTCGTTCCCGCTGGTCGCGGTGCCGGTGTTCCTGTTCGTCGGCAGCCTGATGAACAGCGCCGGCATCTCGCGGTACATCTACCGGTTCGCCGACACCGCGGTCGGGCGGCTGCCCGGGGGGCTCGCGCAGGTCAACATCTTCGGCAGCCTGGTGTTCGCGGGCATGTCGGGCTCCGCGCTGGCCGACATCGGGGGCATCGGCCGCATCGAGATCGACGCGATGCGCAAGAAGGGCTTCTCGGTGCCGTTCGCCGCCGCGGTGACGAGCTCGTCGGCGGTCGTCGGGCCGATCTTCCCGCCGTCGATCCCGCTCATCATCTACGGCACGGTCACCGGCGTGTCGGTGATCCAGCTCCTGCTCGGCGGCATCGTTCCGGGGCTGATCTGCGTGGCGATGCTGATGCTGATGACCGGCTGGCTCGCGGTGCGGCGCGGCTACCCGCGCGCCGCGCGCTGGCCCACGCCGGCGGAGCTGTGGCGCGACTTCAAGCCGGCGTTCCCGGCGATCGCGGCTCCGGTGATCCTGATCGTCGGCATGCTGGCCGGCTTCTTCACGCCCACCGAGATCGCGGCCGTCACCGTCGCCTACGCAATGCTGATCAGCGGGCTGTTCTACCGCGAGCTCACCTGGCAGGGCCTGCTGGAGGCGGCCTACGAGACCATCCTCGCGTCGGCGGGCATCCTGCTCATCGTCGCGGTCGCCGCGCTGTTCGGCTGGATCCTCTCGGTCGAGCAGGTGCCGCAGCGGCTGACCGCAGTCCTGCTGTCGATCTCGAAGGACCCGTACGTCCTGCTGCTGCTGGTCAACGTCCTGCTGCTGCTGGTGGGCATGTTCCTCGACAGCACGACGGCGATCCTGGTGATCGCGCCGATCATCGCCAAGCCGCTGGTGATGGCGGGGGTGGACCCCGTGCACCTCGGCATGGTCGTCGTGTTCAACCTGATGATCGGGCTGCTGACGCCGCCGATGGGCCTCGCGCTCTTCCTCGTCGCCGACATCGCGAAGGTGACGATGAAGGAAGTGCTGCGCGAGATGGCGCCCTACTACGTGCCGCTCGTGGTGACGCTGCTGCTCATCACCTACGTCCCCGAACTCACGACCTGGATCCCGCGCCTGGCGCTGGGCCGCTGACGCGGCGGCGGGCGCCGCCGTCGATTAAGCTTCGCGGATGGCCCGCGCGCCCGCCGCCGTCGACACGATCGCAGCGATCGCCACGCCCCCCGGGCGGGGCGGCGTGGGCATCGTGCGCGTCTCGGGAGGCGGAGTCGCCGGCATCGCCGCAGGCGTCCTCGGGCGCGTCCCGCCGCCGCGCGTGGCGACGTTCGCGACGTTCCGCGGCGCGCGCGGCGAGCCGCTCGACTGCGGCATCGCGCTCTCGTTTCCCGCGCCGGCGTCGTTCACCGGCGAGGACGTGCTCGAGCTGCACGGCCACGCCAGCCCGGTCGGGCTCGGGCTGCTGCTCGCGCGGTGCCTCGAGCTCGGCGCGCGGCTGGCGCAACCGGGCGAGTTCACCCGGCGCGCCTTCCTGAACGGCAAGCTCGACCTCGCGCAGGCGGAGAGCGTCGCCGACTACATCGAGGCCGCCACGGCGACCGCCGCACGCGCCGCAGTGCGCAGCCTCTCCGGCGAGTTCTCGCGCGAGGTGCGCGCGCTGGTCGAAGGCGTCACGCAACTGCGCATGTTCACCGAGGCGACGCTCGACTTCCCCGACGAGGACATCGAGTTCCTGCGCGCCTCGGACGCGGCCGGGAAGCTCCGCGCCTTGCGCGCCGCGCTCGCCGCGCTGCTCGCGAAGGCGGCGACCGGCGTGCGCCTGGCTCAGGGCCTCGCGGTGGTGCTGGTCGGACGCCCGAACGTCGGCAAGTCCAGCCTGCTCAACCGCCTCGTGCGCGAGGACGCCGCGATCGTGACGGCGATCCCCGGCACCACGCGCGACACGGTCGAGCGGCCGGCGGCGATCGGCGGCATTCCGCTCACCGTGATCGACACCGCGGGCCTGCGCGACACTGCCGACGAGGTCGAGCGGCTCGGCATCGAGCGCACGCGCGCGGCGATCGCGCGCGCCGATCTCGCGCTGCTGCTCGTCGACGCGCGCGAGTCCGCGGACGCGCTCCATCCCGACGACGCGGCGGTGCTCGCGAGCCTGCCGGCCGGCCTGCCGCGGCTCGTCGTGCACAACAAGGCCGACCTCGCCGCTGCCGCGCCCCGCGTCGAGCGGCGCGAGGCGCGCACGCACGTCTGGCTCTCCGCGCTCACCGGCGCCGGCCTCGACCTGCTCGAGCGCGAAGTGCTGGCGATCGCCGGGGTGGCCAGCGTGCCGGAGGACGCCTTCATCGCGCGCGAGCGCCACCTCGCCGCGCTGCGCGAAGCGGCGGCCCGCCTCGACGAGGCAGGCGCGCAATTCGCCTCCCCCGCGCCCGCGCTCGAGCTGTTCGCGGAATCGCTGCGGGAGGCGCAAGATGCGCTCTCGGCGATCACCGGCGAGTTCACCGCCGACGATCTGCTCGGAGCGATCTTCGCGCGCTTCTGCATCGGAAAGTGACGATGACCTCTGCCGCCGCCCCGCTCGCGGGACTCACCATCCTCGACTGCACGAACGTGCTCGCCGGGCCGTTCGCCTGCTACCAGCTCGCGTGCCTCGGCGCGCGCGTGATCAAGGTCGAGAGCCCGACCGGCGACCTCGCGCGGCGGCTCGGCGCCGATCCGGCCTATGCGCGCGAGGCGATGGGCATCTCGTTCCTCGCCGCCAACGCCGGCAAGGAGTCGATCGCGCTCGACCTGAAGCACGAGCGCGGGCGCGAGGTGTTCGAGCGGCTCGTCGCGCGAGCCGACGCGCTGCTGGAGAACTTCCGCCCCGGCGTGATGGCGCGGCTCGGGCTCGCGCCGGAGCGGCTGCGCGCGATGCGCCCGTCGCTCGTCTACTGCGCGATCTCGGGCTTCGGGCAGGACGGGCCGCTCGCGCAGAGCCCCGCCTACGACCAGATCGTCCAGGGGCTCGCGGGCGTGATGAGCGTGACCGGCGACGAGCGCAGCGCGCCGTTGCGCGTCGGCTACCCGGTCTGCGACACGATCGGCGGGCTCACGGCCGCGTTCGCGGTGAGCGCGGCGCTGCTGCGCGCGAAGACCTCCGGCGAGGGCGCGTTCGTCGACGTCTCGATGCTCGACGCGACGCTGGCGACGATGGGCTGGGTGGTGTCGAACTACCTCAACGCGGGCGTCGAGCCGCGGCCGCTGGGCAACGACAACTTCACCGCCGCGCCGTCCGGCACGTTCCGCACCGGCGAAGGCCTGCTCAACATCGCGGCCAACGAGCAGCGCCAGTTCGAGACGCTCGTCGAGGAGCTGGGGCTGCCCGACCTCAAGGCCGACGCGCGATTCGCCGAGCGCGAATCGCGCAAGCGCCACCGCGCCGAGCTGACAGCGATCCTCGAGCCGCGGCTCGCTGCGCGCAGCGCCGCGCAGTGGGAGGAGCGGCTCAACGCGGCCGGCGTGCCTGCCGGCCGCGTGCTGTCGGTGCCGGAGATACTGGCGCACCCGCACACTGCGCACGGCGGCCTGGTGGCAACGTTCGACGGCGTGCCGGGGACGCCGCGCGAGGTGCGCGTGCTGCGGCCCGGCTTCCGCATCGACGGCGAGCGCCCGTCGCCGTCGCGCCGCCCGCCGACGCCTTCCGAGCACCGCGACGCGCTGCTCGGGGAGCTGGGCTACGACGCGGCGCAACGCACGGCGCTGATCGGGTGCGGCGCGGTGCACTGAGTCGCGGTATGCTCGCGCCCCTGTACCGGCACGCACGAATCCGCAGGAGGAGACCATGAATCGCCGCCGTTTCACCCAAGCCGCGCTCGGCGCCCTCGCCGCCGCGCAATTCCCCGGCCTCGCCCGCGCGCAGGCCATCGCCAACCTGAAGATGATGATCCCGGCGAACCCCGGCGGGGGCTGGGACCAGACCGGGCGCGCGCTCGCCGCGGCGATGCAGTCGGCGAAGGTCGCGGGCTCGGTCCAGTTCGACAACAAGGGCGGCGCCGGCGGCACGCTGGGGCTCGCGCAGTTCATCAACACCGCGAAGGGCGACCCGAACGCGCTGATGGTCGGCGGCATGGTGATGGTCGGCGGCATCCTGCTCAACAAGAGCGCCGTCGACCTGTCGATGGTGACGCCGATCGCGCGGCTCACCAGCGAGTACGAGATCGTCGTGGTGCCGGCGGCCTCGCCGCACAAGTCGATGGCCGACCTGATGAACGCCTACAAGGCCGACCCTGGCAAGGTGTCGTGGCACGGCGGATCGGCCGGAGGCACCGACCACATCCTCGCCGGGCTGATCGTGCGCGCGGCGGGCGGCGATCCTGCGAAGGTCAACTACGTCGCGGCGAAGGGCGGCGGCGACCAGATTGCGAACATCATCGGCGGCCACGTGACCGCGGGGATCGCGGGCATCAGCGAGTTCGCCGAGCACGTGAAGGGCGGGCGCATGCGCGCGCTCGCGGTCTCCTCGCCCGAGCGCAAGGAAGGCATCCCGACGCTGAAGGAGCAGGGGCTCGACGTGGTGCTCGGCAACTGGCGCAGCGTGTTCGGCGGCCCCGGCCTCTCGGCCGCGCAGCGCGACGGGCTGGTCGGCACGGTGAAGGCCGCCGTCGACTCGCCGGCGTGGAAGGAGACGCTGGCGAAGTACGGCTGGGACTCGGCGTGGCTCTCCGGCGACGCGTTCAAGGCGTTCCTCGACGAGGACACGAAGCGGGTCGCGGCCATCCTCGACTCGCTGGGCCTGCGGAAGTAGCGTCGTGCCGCCGCGGGGCCCGCGGACGCGCGCCGAGCTCGCGCTGTCGCTCGGCGTGCTCGCGCTCGGTCTTGCGGCCGCGGCGGTCGCGTTCCGCCTGCCCGAGGCGGCCGGCTACGCGCGCGTCGGCCCGAACTTCATGCCGAAGGTCGTCGCCGGCGGCCTCGTGGCGCTCGGGGCCTGGCTGCTCGCCGAGCTCGCCACCGGCGGATGGCGCAGCCGCGTCGACGACGATCCCGCGCAACGCGGCGAGCACGCGTTCCACCGCGGCGCCTTTCTCTGGGTGACCGCAGGGCTCGTGGCGCAGATGGCGCTGATCCGGCATGCGGGCTTCGTGCTCGCGGCCGGCGCGCTCTTCGCGTGCGTCGCGCGCGGCTTCGGCAGCGCGCGGCCGGCGCGCGACGCGGGCCTCGGGCTCTCGCTCGGGCTCGCGGTGTACCTGTTCTTCACGAAGTTCCTCAACGTGAGCCTGCCCGCGGGCTGGCTTGCGCCGCTGCTCGGCGGAGCGGGGTTGTGAGAGGCGCGCGGCGCTGATGGAAACGCTGGCCGCGCTCGCCACGGGCTTCGGCGTCGCGCTGCAGCCGGCCAACCTGCTGTGGGGGGTGGTGGGCGTCACGCTCGGCACGGCGATCGGCGTGCTGCCCGGCGTGGGTCCCGCGCTCACGGTGGCGATGCTGCTGCCGCTCACCGCGAAGCTCGATCCCACGGGCGCGCTGATCCTCTTCGCCGGCATCTACTACGGCGCGATGTACGGCGGCTCGACGACGACGATCCTGCTCAACACGCCGGGCGAGTCGGCGTCGATCGCCACCGCGCTGGAGGGCAACAGGATGGCGAAGCGCGGGCGCGCCGGCCCTGCGCTCGCCACCGCCGCGATCGGGTCGTTCGTCGCCGGCACGATCGCGGTCGTGCTGCTCACGCTCGTCGCGCCGGTGGTCGTCGAGTTCGCGCTCAAGTTCGGCCCCGCGGAGTACTTCGCGCTGATGGTGTTCGCGTTCGTCACCGTGGCCGCGGTGCTCGGCGCGTCGATGGCGCGCGGGCTCGCGATGCTGTTCCTGGGCCTGCTGCTCGGCCTGGTGGGCATCGACGACCAGACCGGCCAGATGCGCTTCGCGTTCGGCGTTCCCGAGCTGATGGACGGGATCGACGTCGTCGTGCTCGCCGTGGGCCTGTTCGCGGTGGGGGAGGCGCTGTACGTCGCGGCCTACCAGAGCCGCATGGGCGAGACGCTGGAGAAGATGTCCGGTTCGCTGTGGATGTCGCGCGAGGACTGGAAGCGTTCGTGGCCCGCGTGGCTGCGCGCCACCGCGATCGGCTTTCCGTTCGGCACCATCCCGGCGGGCGGCGCCGAGATCCCGACGTTCCTCTCCTACGCCGCGGAGAAGCGCCTGACGAAGCGCCCCGAGGAGTTCGGCCACGGAGCGATCGAGGGCGTCGCGGGACCGGAGGCGGCGAACAACGCCGCGTCCACCGGCGTGCTCGTGCCGCTGCTCACGCTGGGCATCCCGACCTCGGCGACGGCGGCGATCCTGCTCGCCGCGTTCCAGAACTACGGCCTGCAGCCGGGGCCGCTGCTGTTCCAGTCGCAAGCGGCGCTGGTGTGGGGGCTGATCGCGAGCATGTACGTCGGCAACGTGCTGCTGCTCGTGCTCAACCTGCCGCTGATCGGCCTGTGGGTGAAGGTGCTGGCGATTCCGCGACCGCTGCTCTACGCCGGCATCCTCGTGTTCGCCACGCTGGGCGCGTACAGCCTGCACCAGTCGTGGGTCGATCTCCTCACGCTCTACGTGTTCGGCCTCGCCGGCTTCGCGATGCGGCGCTGGGGCTTCCCGGTGGCGCCCGCCGTCATCGGCCTGATTCTCGGGCCGCTGGCCGAGTCGCAGTTCCGCCGAGCGATGGCGATCAGCCAGGGCGATCCGGCCGTCTTCCTCGAGCGCCCGATCGCGGCGACGCTGCTCGCGCTCACTGTGCTGCTGGTGCTCGCGCCGTGGGTGTGGAAAGTCGTGCGCGAGCGGCGGGCCCTGCGGTAGCCGCTTGGCGTCGCAGCTCAAAGCGTGGCTCGGAGCGCTGGCAGTCGCGCTTGCCGCCGGAGCGCTCTTCGCATGGTTGCGCACGCCGATCCCGTGGATGCTGGGGCCGCTGTGCGTCGTCGCCGCGTGCCGCGTCGGCGGGCTGGCCATCGCCGCGCCGCCGGGCGCGCGCGAGACCGGACAGTGGATCATCGGCACGGCACTCGGCCTCTACTTCACGCCGGTGGTGCTCGCCGAGGTGCGCGATGCGTGGTGGCTGCTCGCAGCCGGCGCCGCGTGCTCGATCGCCGTCGGCTACGCTTCCGCCGCGCTGCTCGCTCGGCTCGCGGACGTCGATCCCGCCACGGCGGTCTTCGCGAGCGCGCCGGGCGGCGCGCCGGAGATGGTGCGGCTCGGCGAGCTCTTCGGCGCTCGCGCGGACCGCGTGGCGGTCGCGCAAAGCCTGCGCATCCTGATCGTCGTCGCGGTGGTGCCGGCGGCGTTCACGCTGATCGGCGCGCACGGCAGCGACGCGTCCGCGATGGGGACAACGCACTTCAACCCGGGGGGCTTCGCGGTGCTGATGGCGGCAACGCTCGCCGGCGGCGCGCTGGTGTGGCGTGCGCGGCTCCCCAATCCGTTCGTGCTCGGCGCGCTCGCCGTGGCGATCGCGCTCACCGGCGCTGAAGTACGGCTCTCGTCGCTGCCCACCGTCGTCGCCAATGCCGGACAGCTCCTGCTCGGTTGCGCGCTCGGCAGCCGCTTCGAACGCGACTTCCTGCACGGTGCCCCGCGCTTCGTCGCGGCGGTCGTGGCGGCCGTCCTGCTCGCCATCGTGCTCTCGGCGCTTGCGGGCCTCGCCCTCGCGGCGGTCTCGGGGCGCCCCGCCGTGACCGTGGTGCTCGGCATGGCGCCAGGCGGCATTGCGGAGATGGCGATCACCGCGAAGGTGCTGCAGCTCGGCGTTCCCCTGGTCACCGCGTTCCACGTGACGCGGCTGGTGGCGCTGCTGCTCCTCACCGCGCCCGTGTTCCGGCATGCTCGACGCCTGCGCAGGAGGAGCGGTCGATGACGTGGAACCCCGCGCAGTACCTGCAGTACGAGGACGCGCGCCTGCGTCCGGCGCTGGAACTTGCCGCGCGCGTGCCGCTGGCATCTCCGGCGACGATCGCCGACCTGGGCTGCGGCGCCGGCAACGTCGCGCGCCGCCTCGCGCAGCGCTGGCCCGGTGCGGCGATCGTCGGCTTCGACAGCGACGAGGCGATGCTCGCGAAGGCGCGCGAGCATGCGGGGGAGCGGCTGCGCTTCGAGCGCGCGGATCTCGCGCAGTGGCGCGCGGCGTCGCCGTTCGATCTCGTCTACAGCAACGCGGCGCTGCACTGGCTCGACGATCACGCCGCACTGTTCCCGCGGCTGGCCGCGAGTGTCGCGCCGGGCGGCGCGCTCGCGGTGCAGATGCCGTACAACGCCACGGCGCCCTCGCACGCGCTGCTGAACGAGGTCGCGGCTTCGGCGCGGTGGCGCGACCGCCTCGCCCGCTTCGTGCGCCCGCGGCCGGTGGCGAGCCCGCAGGAGTACTTCGACTGGCTGGCGCCGCACGCGCGAGCGGTCGACGCGTGGACCACCGAGTACCTGCAGCATCTGCCCTGCCGCGCCGATGGCGAACACCCGGTGCTCGCGTGGATGCGCGGGACGACGCTGCTGCCGTTCACGGCCGCGCTCGACGCGGCCGCGCAGCGCGAGTTCGCTGCGGAACTCGCGCTGGGCTTCGCGCGCGCCTATCCGCCGCGCGGCGACGGCAGCGTGCTGTACCCGTTCCGGCGGCTGTTCCTCGTCGCGATCCGGTAGGGCGCGACCTCCAACCGGCCTGACCATCAGGCCGATCGGGCGCCGGTCCGGAGGGCGCGGCCGCGCGAGCGGCGCGTGCTACAGTTTTCCGTTCCCCGCAACGCATTCCCCGCCACGCATGAACCATCCCGAAACGATCGCAACGCTCGCGGCTTCGGTGTCCGCGCCACCGCACGTCCGCCACGCGCGCCTGCTCGGGTGGGTGAGGGAGATGGCCGCGCTCGCGAAGCCCGACGCGATCGTCTGGTGCGACGGCAGCGATGCCGAAAACGAGGACATGATCGGGCGGATGCTGGAGTCGGGCACGCTGCTCCGACTCGATCCGGCGAAGCGGCCCAACAGCTTCCTTGCCCGCTCGGATCCGTCCGACGTCGCGCGCGTCGAGGACCGCACGTTCATCTGCAGCCAGCGCGAGGAGGACGCGGGACCGACGAACAACTGGCGCGCGCCCGCCGAGATGCGCGCGACGCTCGCGGGGCTGTTCGACGGCGCCATGCGCGGTCGCACGATGTACGTGGTGCCGTTCTCGATGGGCCCGATCGGCAGCCCGATCGCGCACGTCGGCGTCGAGCTGACCGACAGCCCCTACGTCGTCGCCAGCATGCGCGTGATGACGCGGATGGGCGGCGCGGTCTACGACGTGCTCGGCGCGGACGGCGACTTCGTCCCGTGCGTGCACTCGGTGGGCGCGCCGCTCGCGCCCGGGCAGCGCGACGTCGCCTGGCCCTGCAACGCGACGACGAAGTACATCGTGCACTTCCCCGAGACGCGCGAGATCTGGTCGTACGGGTCCGGATACGGCGGCAACGCGCTGCTCGGCAAGAAGTGCTTCGCGCTGCGCATCGCGTCGGTGATGGGCCGCGACCAGGGTTGGCTCGCGGAGCACATGCTGATCCTCGGCGTCACCACGCCGCAGGGGCACAAGTACCACGTCGCCGCCGCGTTCCCGAGCGCCTGCGGCAAGACGAACTTCGCGATGCTGATCCCGCCGCGCGCGTTCCGGGGCTGGCAGGTGACGACGATCGGCGAGGACATCGCGTGGATCAAGCCCGGCGTCGACGGGCGCCTGCACGCGATCAACCCCGAGGCCGGCTGCTTCGGCGTCGCGCCGGGCACGTCGCACGAGTCCAATCCGAATGCGATGGCGATGCTGCACGCCAACGTGATCTTCACCAACGTCGCGCTCACCGACGACGGCGACGTGTGGTGGGAGGGCATGACGAAGGAGCCGCCGGCGCACCTGATCGACTGGCAGGGCCGCGACTGGACGCCGGCCGACGGGAAGGCGGGGCGCAAGGCGGCGCACGCGAACGCGCGCTTCACGGTGCCGATGGTGCAGTGCCCTTCGGTGGACCCCGACTGGGACAACCCGGCCGGCGTGCCGATCGACGCGTTCGTCTTCGGCGGGCGCCGCTCCGACACCGCGCCGCTGATCGTCGAGGCGCGCAGCTGGGAAGAGGGCGTCTACAAGGCCGCGACGATGGGCTCGGAGATGACGGCCGCGGCGGCGGGCACGATCGGCGAGGTGCGCCGCGACCCGTTCGCCATGCTCCCGTTCTGCGGCTACCACGTCGGCGACTACTTCGCGCACTGGCTCGAGATGGGGCGCAAGGTCGCGAAGCCGCCGAAGATCTTCGCGGTGAACTGGTTCCGCAAGGACGCCGCCGGGCGCTTCGCCTGGCCCGGCTTCGGCGAGAACATGCGCGTGCTGCAGTGGATCGTCGGGCGGTGCGCCGGCGGCGCGCGGGCCGTCGACACGCCGCTCGGCCCGATGCCTGCCTACGGGGACCTCAACTGGGAGGGCCTCGACTTCGACGCGGGGCGCTACGCCGAGGTCACGGCGATCCGGCGCGACGAGTGGGAAAGGGAGCTGGCGGCCCACGACGCGCTGTTCGACAAGGTCGGCAAGCGCCGACCCGAAGCGCTGGCCGGAGAGCGTGAGCGCCTGGGTCGAGGTCTGCGCGGAGTGTAAGCGCTCGCTTAGCGGGCGAGCCAGGCGATCAGTTCGGCGCGGGTCGGGGCGCCGCTGCGGCCGCCCGGCCTCAGGCATTTGAGCGCTGCAGCGGCGTTGGCAAACTCCGCCGCGGCCGCGAAAGGCCGGCCCTCGGCGACCGCCAGCGCAAACGCGCCGTGCCAGACGTCGCCGGCAGCGAGCGTGTCGACCGCGTCGACCTTCGGCGCCGGCGCGTGGTGCTCGCCGGAAGCGTCGATCCACAGGAACCCGTTCTCGCCCAGCGTGACGCCGACCAGGCTGTGCCAGGGCCGGCGCGCGTCCCGCAGCGCGCCGCCGGCATCGCGGCCCGGGCGCGCCTCGGAGAGGCCGACCTCGGAGTACAGCACGTGGGTCGCGGCGGCGGAGAGGGCGTCTAGGACGTCGGCAGTCGCGACGTCGGCATCGAGCAGGGCGGGGCGGCCGGCCGCGCGCGCCGCCGCGAGCAGCGCTTCCGAGCCCTGCGGCCACCGCACGTCCGCGAGCACCGCGTCGTATCCCGCGACGCGGTCGAGCGGGAGCCAGCCGGGATCAGTGTCCAGGGCGGGGTCGCTGTAGCTGCAGATCAAGCGGTCGCCCCGCTCGTCGATCAGGATCGACGAGATGGGGGAGCGGCAGCCGGGAACCCTGCGGGCGTCCGCGACGTCCACGCCTTCGGCGGCGAGCTCGGCGAGAATTCGCGCGCCCAGCGCATCGTCGGCGACCCGTCCCCAGTAGGTCGCCTTTCCGCCCAGCCGGGCGATGGCAACCGCCGCGTTGGCGGCCATGCCGCCGCCGCACTCGGTGAGCCCGCTGGCCACGACCTTGACGGGCCGGGACGGAATGACGGGCACGCGGTAGACCAGGTCGTGGGCGGCGTGGCCGAGAACGAGCAGGCGGGGTGGCGGCATCGGGTCGGGCGGGGCTGCGCAGGATGGATTCTAGTCTGTGCGCTGGGCGGCCTCACCGGACGGCGCGTTGCCGGAAAACGGCGGGTTGTTTCACGTGGAACGGGCTCCGCGGACGACGTTCCACGTGAAACACCCCGACTCGGACGGGATGGGTGCGCGCATCGCGTCGTTCCCGCCGTCGCTTTCACTTACAATCGCGCACCGTCCGTGCCCGCCGTTCGCATGCGCTTTCCGGAACGCTTCGAAGTCATCGTCGTAGGTGGTGGCCACGCCGGCACCGAGGCGGCGCTCGCCTCCGCGAGGATGGGCCGCAGGACGCTGCTGCTGACGCACAACATCGAGACGCTGGGCCAGATGTCGTGCAACCCGTCGATCGGCGGCATCGGCAAGGGGCACCTGGTCAAGGAGGTCGATGCGCTGGGCGGCGCCATGGCGCTGGCCACCGACGAGGCGGGCATCCAGTTCCGCATTCTCAACTCCAGCAAGGGTCCGGCCGTGCGGGCGACGCGCGCGCAGGCCGACCGGGTCCTGTACAAGGCGGCGATCCGCCGACGGCTCGAGACGCAGCCGAACCTAACGCTCTTCCAGCAGGCGGTCGACGACCTGGTCGTCGAAGGCGACCGGGTCGCGGGCGCGGTCACCCAGATCGGGGTCGTCTTCGAGGCCGACGCGGTCGTCCTCACGACCGGCACTTTCCTGTCGGGCCTGATCCACGTCGGGTTGGAGCGCTACGAGGCAGGGCGAGCCGGCGACCCGCCGGCGAAGCGGCTGGGGGCCAGGTTGCGCGAGCTCGCTCTCCCGGTCGGCCGGCTCAAGACCGGCACGCCGCCCCGGCTGGACGGCCGGACGGTGGACTTGGCCTCTCTACCCATCCAGCCCGGCGACGACCCGGCGCCTGTCTTCTCGTTCATGGGACGGCGCGAGATGCACCCGCGCCAGCTGCCGTGCTGGGTGACGCACACGAACGCCCGGACCCACGAGATCATCCGCGGCGGGCTCGACCGCTCGCCGCTCTACACCGGCGTCATCCAGGGCGTCGGGCCCAGGTACTGCCCGTCCATCGAGGACAAGGTCGTCCGTTTCGCCGACCGCGAGTCCCACCAGGTCTACCTCGAGCCCGAGGGGCTGGACACCCACGAGCTGTATCCGAACGGCATCTCGACGTCGCTGCCGTTCGACGTTCAGCTCGCCCTGGTGCGGTCGATGAAGGGATGCGAGAGCGCGCACCTGCTGCGGCCCGGCTATTCGATCGAGTACGACTACGTCGACCCGCGCGCGCTGCGCGCGTCGCTGGAGACGAAGGCGATCGGCGGGCTGTTCTTCGCCGGCCAGATCAACGGCACCACCGGCTACGAGGAGGCTGCCGCGCAGGGGTTGCTGGCCGGCATCAACGCCGCCCGCTTCGTCCGCGGCGAGGAAGCTTGGACGCCGGGACGCGACCAGGCCTATCTCGGCGTCCTGGTCGACGACCTGGTGACGCGCGGCGTGTCGGAGCCCTACCGCATGTTCACCTCCCGCGCCGAGTACCGGCTGCAGCTGCGCGAGGACAACGCGGACTTGCGGCTGACCGAGACCGGACGCCGGTTGGGTGTCGTCGACGACGCGCGCTGGGACGCGTTCTGCCGCAAGCGCGACGCGATCGACCGCGAGCTCGAGAGACTGCGCTCGACCGCGGCGCCAGCAGAAAAACAGCAAATAAATCAAGGTATTACGCTTGCAGAATTGTTGCGCCGGCCGGAAATCGGCTACGCGGCCCTGGTCGCCCTCCCCGGCGCAGGCCCGGGCACGGACGACCCGGCGGTCGCCGCGCAGGTCGAGGCGACCGTCAAGTACGCGGGCTACATCGACCGGCAGCGCGCGGAGATCGAGCGCCATCGCGCCGAGGAGTCGACCGCCATTCCGGCCGACTTCGACTTCCTCGCGGTCCGGGGGCTGTCCAACGAGGTGCGCCAGAAGCTGGCCGCGCAGCGCCCGGAAACCGTCGGGCAGGCCTCGCGCATCTCGGGCGTGACGCCGGCGGCGATCTCGCTGCTGCTCGTCAGTCTGCGCAGGCGCGCCGGGGGCGACGCGGCGGCAAGGCGCTTCGCATGACGGCGCAGGCTTCCGAGCGCGTCGACGACGCCGCACTCCGGCGGACGCTGGACGACGGCATCGCGGCGCTCGGTCTCGACGTTCCCGCCGAAGCACGCGCGCAGCTCCTGCGCTACGTCGCGTTGCTCGCGAAGTGGAACGGCGTCTACAACCTCACCGCGATCCGCGAGCCGGAGCGCATGGTGACGCACCATCTGCTCGACAGCCTCGCCGTGCTGCCGACGCTGGACGAACTCGTCGCGGGACGCGAAGGAGTGCGCGTGCTCGATGTCGGCAGCGGCGCCGGCCTGCCCGGCCTGCCGATCGCGATCGCGCGCCCGGCGTGGCAGGTGGTGCTGCGCGAGCCCGTGCAGAAGAAGGTCGCGTTCGTCACGCAGGCGATCGCGGAGCTCGCCGTCGCGAACGCGCAGGCGAGCCTCGGCCGTGTGGAGGAATTGCAATCGCCGCCCGGATTCGCCATCGTGGTCTCGCGCGCGTTCGCCGATCTCGCGACGTTCGTGCACTCCTCGCTGGCGCAGGTCGCCGCGGGCGGGCGCCTCGTCGCGATGAAGGGCGTGCACCCGGTCGAGGAGCTGCGCGAGCTGCCGGGCAGCGTCGCCGTCGAGCGCACGCTCCCGCTTTCCGTGCCCGGCGTGGAAGGCGCGCGGCACCTCATCGTGCTGCGGCCGCGCTAGAACGAGAGCCGAAGGAACGCCATGAAGACGCCGCGGATCATCGCGATCGCGAACCAGAAGGGAGGCGTGGGCAAGACCACGACCGCCGTCAACCTGTCGGCGAGCCTCGTCGCGATGAAGCGGCGCGTGCTGATGATCGACCTCGACCCGCAGGGCAACGCGACCACGGGCGCGGGCATCGACAAGCGCGCGCAGTCGCAGACGGTGTACCAGGTTCTGCTCGGACAGCGCGGCATCGCCGGCGTGCGCCTGAAGAGCCCTTCGGGCGGCTTCGACCTCGTGCCCGCCAACCGCGAGCTCGCGGGCGCGGAAGTGGAGCTGGTCGAGTTGCCGGAGCGCGAGACGCGGCTGCGCGACGCGCTGATGGAAGCGCTGTCGCAGATGCGCGCGGCGATCAGCGAGGTCGCGGCGGAATACGACTTCGTGATCCTCGACTGCCCGCCGTCGCTGTCGCTGCTCACGCTCAACGGGCTGTGCGCGGCCGACAGCGTGCTGATCCCGATGCAGTGCGAGTACTACGCGCTCGAGGGGCTCTCCGACCTCGTGCAGACGCTGAAGAAGGTACGCGCGCACTTGAACCCGCGCCTCGAGATCGAGGGCCTGCTGCGCACGATGTTCGACCCGCGCAACACGCTCGCGCAGAACGTATCGGCCGAGCTCGAGAAGCACTTCGGCGACAAGCTCTACCGCACCGTCGTGCCGCGCAACATCCGGCTCGCCGAGGCGCCCTCGCACGGCGTGCCCGCGCTCGTCCTCGAGCCGAAGTCGAAGGGGGCGATCGCCTACCTGGCGCTCGCCGGAGAGGTGCTGCGCCGCATGGAGGCGCGCGAGGCTGCAGCCGCGCAGGCCGCGGCGCACGCCGCGACGCCGGCCGCCGCGTGAGCCCGCAGGGCCGCCCCAAGGGCGAACAAGCCCCGCAGCGCGAAGCGCGGAGGGTGGTCCAATGAGCCCGCAGGGCCGCCCCAAGGGCGAACAAGCCCCGCAGCGC
>JAOUIA010000008.1 GCA_029884335.1 Betaproteobacteria bacterium | reverse complement strand
CGCGGGCGACGCCGTCGTGCTGTCGCCGGCGTGCGCGAGCCTGGACCAGTTCGCGAGCTACGTCGAGCGCGGGCAGCGCTTCGCGCAGCTCGTCCGGAACGCCCTGGGGGAGGCGCTGCCGTGCGCAAGCGAGTGACCGCCGCGCCTGCGGCGAGCCTGCGCTCGCCGTTCGCGTTCTTCGCGCCGGGCGCGTCCCGTCACCCGCGCGCGATGCCGGCGTGGGACGCCTCGCTCGGCTGGGTCGCCCTGCTGCTGCTGGCGCTCGGGCTGGTGATGGTCTACTCGTCGTCGATCGCGATGGCCGAGGCCTCGCGGCACACCGGCTTTCGCGCGTGGTACTTCCTCGCCCGCCACTCGGCGTTCGTCGCCCTGGGGCTGGTCGCCGCGGGGGCCGCGTTCCAGGTCCCGGTCAAGGCCTGGCAGCAGCTCGCGCCGTGGCTGTTCATCGCCGGCGCCGTCCTGCTGGTGCTGGTGCTGATCCCGGGCGTGGGCAAGAGCGTCAACGGCTCGCGCCGCTGGATTCCGCTCGGCATCGCGAACGTGCAGCCCTCCGAGTTCATGAAGCTCGCCGTCGTGCTCTACGCGGCGAGCTACGCTGTGCGCAAGGCTGCATTCCTGCACGCGCAGCAGCCGCTGAAGCAGACGATCGTGCGTGGGTTCGCGCCGCTGTTCGGCGTGATGGTGGCGATCGGCGCGCTGCTGCTGCTCGAGCCCGACTTCGGCGCGTTCGTCGTGATCGTGGCGATCGCGTTCGGCATCCTGTTCCTCGGCGGCCTCGACTGGCGGCTGTTCGCCGGGCTCGCGCTGCTGCTGCCGGTGGCGCTGGGCGCGATCCTGATCGCCGCGCCCTACCGCCTGCAGCGCCTGACCGCGTTCCTCGACCCGTGGTCGGACCCGCTCGGCAAGGGCTACCAGCTGTCGCACTCGCTGATGGCCTTCGGCCGCGGCGAGCTCTTCGGCGTGGGCCTCGGGTCCTCGGTCGAGAAGCTCCTCTACCTGCCGGAGGCGCACACGGACTTCCTGCTCGCGGTGATCGCCGAGGAACTCGGCTTCGCCGGCGTGGCCGTGGTGCTCGCGCTGTTCGTGTGGCTGCTGTTCCGCGCGTGGTCGATCGGCCGGCAGGCGGCGCGCCTCGGCCGCCCGTTCGCCGCGCTGACGGCCCACGGCGTGGGCGTGTGGATCGGCGTGCAGTCGTTCATCAACATCGGCGTCAACATGGGCGTGCTGCCCACCAAGGGCCTCACGCTGCCGCTGCTGTCCTTCGGCGGCAGCGGGATCGTCGCGAACTGCATCGCGGTCGCGATCCTGCTGCGCATCGACTACGAGAATCGCCGCCTGCTGCGGGGGTACGCGGAGTGACGGGCTTTCCGTCACCCCTTCCCCCTCTCCCGCACGCGGGAGAGGGGAAATGGAGTGCGCGCCGCGCTGCGGCGCAGGATGTGCGCTCATCCCTTCCCCCTCTCCCGCGAGCGGGAGAGGGGAAGTGGAATGCGCGCCGCACGGCGGCGCGGGATGTGGCATGGCCATCGTGATGATCACCACGGGCGGCACCGGCGGCCACATCTTCCCGGGGCTCGCGGTGGCGGCGGAACTGCTGCGCCGCGGCGCGCGCGTCTTCTGGATGGGCACGAGCGACGGCATGGAGGCGCAGCTCGTGCCGCGCCACGGCGTGGACTTCGAGGGCATCGCGTTCGGCAGCGTGCGCGGCAAGGGCCTGAAGCGCCTCCTGCTCGGGCCGTACTCGATCGCGCGCGCCTGCCGCCAGGCGTGGGGGGTCATCGGCCGCCGCGCGCCGGGCGTGGTCGTGGGCTTCGGCGGCTTCGCGTCGTTTCCCGGCGCGCTGATGGGCGTGGCGCGCAACCTGCCGCTCGTCGTCCACAACCTCGACGCGCGCGCGGGGCTCGCCAACCGCGTGCTGCGCTTCGGCGCCGATCGCGTGCTCACCGGCTTCCCCGGCGTGCTCGGCGAGGGAAGCGACCGGCGCGTCGAGTGGGTCGGCAACCCGTTGCGCGCCGACATCGAGGCGGTGCCGCCGCCACAGGCTCGCTATGGCGCGCGCACCGGGCCGCTGCGCCTGCTGGTCGTCGGCGGCAGCCTCGGGGCTGCCGCGCTCAACGAGACGGTGCCCGCCGCGCTCGCGCTCCTGCCCGCCGTCGCCCGGCCGATCGTCGCGCACCAGTCCGGCGCGAAGCACATCGACGCATTGCGCGGCGCCTACGCGCGCGCCGGCGTCGAGGCCGAGTGCGTCGCGTTCATCGACGACATGGCGGCGCGCTACGCCGAAGCGGACCTCGTGGTCTGCCGGAGCGGGGCGACGACGGTGGCGGAGCTGGCGGCCGTCGGCGTGGCGAGCCTGCTCGTGCCGTTCCCCTACGCCGCCGACGACCACCAGGTCGACAACGCGGCGCAGCTCGCGCGCCACGGCGCCGCGGAGATGTGGCTGCAGCGCGACTTCACGCCGCGGCGACTCGCCGACCGGCTCGCGGCGATCGACCGCCCGCAGCTCGCGGCGATGGCGGCGCGCGCGCGCGGATTGCGCAAGGCCGGCGCGACGCAGCGCGTGGCCGACGTGTGCCTGGAGCTCGCACGGCGATGAAGCACAAGGTCAAGCGCGTGCACTTCGTGGGCATCGGCGGCGCCGGGATGAGCGGCATCGCCGAGGTGCTGGCCAACCAGGGCTACCAGGTGTCGGGCTCCGACCTCGCGGAGAGCGCGACGACGCGGCGGCTGCGCGCCATGGGCGTGCAGGTCTTCGTCGGCCACGACGCGGCGCACGCGCAGGGCGCCGACGCGGTCGTCGTGTCGACCGCCGTGGCCGCCGACAACCCCGAGGTCGCCGCGGCGCGCGAGCGCGGCACGCCCATCGTGCCGCGCGCGCTGATGCTCGCCGAGCTTATGCGCCTCAAGCAGGGCATCGCGGTGGCGGGCACGCACGGCAAGACGACGACGACGTCGCTGATCGCCTCGGTGCTCGCCGAGGGCGGCCTCGACCCGACGTTCGTGATCGGCGGGCGGCTGCTGGCGGCGGACGCCAATGCGAGGCTGGGCAAGGGCGACTTCCTCGTCGCCGAGGCCGACGAGTCGGACGCGTCGTTCCTCTACCTCACGCCCGTGCTGGCCGTCGTGACGAACGTCGACGCCGACCACATGGAGACCTACGGCCACGACTTCGCGCGGCTCAAGCGCGCGTTCGTGGACTTCGTGCAGCGGTTGCCGTTCTACGGCGTGGCGGTGCTGTGCGCCGACGACCCGCACCTGCGCGAGCTGCGCCCCGAGATCAGCAAGACGGTCGTCACCTACGGGCTTGCCGGGGACGCCGATGTGCGCGCGGTGGACGTCGCCAACGTGGGCGGCCGCATGCGCTTCACCGCGCGCTCAACGGACGCCCCCGATCTCGCCGTCGACCTCGCCGTGCCCGGCGTGCACAACGTGCTCAATGCGCTCGCCGCGATTGCCATCGGCCGCGAGGTCGGCGTCGCCGATGCCGCGATCGCGCGCGCTCTCGCCGAGTTCCACGGCGTCGACCGCCGCTTCCAACGCTACGGCGAGGTCGCGATCGCCGGCGGCGGCGCGTTCACGCTGATCGACGACTATGGACACCACCCGGTCGAGATGGTCGCGACCCTGGCGGCGGCGCGCGAGAGCTTCCCCGGGCGGCGCATCGTGCTCGCGTTCCAGCCGCACCGCTACACGCGCACGCGCGACCTGTTCGAGGACTTCGTGCGCGTGCTGTCGACGGCGGACGCGCTGGTGCTCTGCGACGTGTACCCGGCCGGCGAGGCGCCGATCGTCGCCGCGGACGGCCGCGCGCTGGCCCGGGCGGTGCGCGTCGCCGGCAAGGTCGAGCCGCTGTTCGTCGAGAGCGTCGCGGCGATGGCCGAGGCGATCCGCTCGGTCGCCCGCGACGGCGACGTGGTCGTCACGATGGGCGCCGGCTCGATCGGCGGCGTGCCGGCGCAGCTCGCGGGGGGGGCGCGATGATGATGGCCGAGCCCGACCGTTTCGCGGCGCTGCGCGGCAAGCTCACGCGCGACGCGCCGCTCGCGCCGCACACGAGCTGGCGCGCGGGCGGGCACGCCGATCGCCTGTACGTGCCGGCCGACCGCGACGACCTCGCCGCGTTCCTGCGCACGCTGCCGGCGACGGAGCCCGTGCTGGCGCTGGGGCTGGGCAGCAACACGCTGGTGCGCGACGGCGGCGTGCGCGGCACGGTGATCCTGATGCACGACCCGGGTGCGATGCTCGCCGTGCAGGACGGGCTGATCTACGCCGACGCGGGAGTGGCGAGCCCCAAGCTCGCGCGCTTCGCCGCGATGCACGGGTGCGCCGAAGCCGAGTTCCTAGCCGGGGTGCCGGGCACGGTCGGCGGCGCGCTGGCGATGAACGCGGGCTGCTACGGCGGCGAGACTTGGGCCTACGTGGCGCGCGTCCAGGTGCTGCTGCGCGACGGCACGTTCACGATCCGCACGCCGGCCGACTACCGCATCGGCTACCGCAGCGTGACCGAGCGCGACGGGTCGCCGCCGCGGGGCTTCTTCACGGCGGCGTGGTTCCGCTTCCCGCCCGGCGACTCCGCGGCGGCGCGCGCGCGCATCAAGGAGCTGCTCGCGCGGCGCATCGCCTCGCAGCCGCTGCAGCAGCCGAATGCCGGCAGCGTGTTCCGCAATCCGCCGGGCGATCACGCCGCGCGGCTGATCGAGGCGTGCGGGCTCAAGGGCTGCGCGATCGGCGGCGCGCAGGTGTCGGTGCGCCACGCCAACTTCATCGTCAATGCCCAGCGCAAGGCGACCGCGGCCGACATCGAGGCGCTGATCGCGCACGTCCGCGAGACGGTGCGCGGCCGCACCGGGGTCGATCTCGAGCCCGAGGTGCGCATCGTCGGCGAACGCGCGGGGGCGCTGCCGTGAGCGACGCGTTCGGCAAGGTCGCCGTGCTGCTCGGCGGGCCGTCGTCGGAGCGCGAGATCTCGCTGCTCTCCGGCAACGCGGTGCTCGCGGCGCTGAGGCGCGCGGGGGTGGATGCGCACCCGTTCGACCCCGCGGAGCGCAACGTGTGGGCGCTGCGCGACGAGGGCTTCGAGCGCGTGTTCATCGCGCTGCACGGCCGTTTCGGCGAGGACGGCACCGTGCAGGGCGCGCTCGAGACGCTGCGCATCCCCTACACGGGGAGCGGCGTGATGGCCTCGGCGCTGGCGATGGACAAGTGGCGCACGAAGCTCGTCTGGCAGGCGGCGGGCATCCCCACGCCGCGCTGGCGCGTCGTCGACGCGCGGACCGACTGGATGCGCGTGATCGCCGAGCTCGGGCTGCCGCTGATCGTCAAGCCCTCGCGCGAGGGCTCGACGATCGGCATCACGAAGGTCGCGCGCGTGGACCACGACGAGCTCGCGCTCGCGTACGCCGAGGCGGCGAAGCACGACCCGCTCGTGCTGGTCGAGGAGTTCGTCGCGGGTGTGGAGCTGACCGCGTCGATCGTCGACGGGCGCGCGCTGCCGCTGATCCGCATCGAGGCGCCGCAGGGCAACTACGACTACCACAACAAGTACTTCTCGGACGAGACGAAATACTTCTGCCCGGCGGGGTTGCCGGAGGCCGTCGAACAGGCGATCCGCGCGCAGTCGCTCGCCGCGTTCGACGTCGTCGGCTGCAGCGGCTGGGCCCGGCTCGACCTCATCCTGCGCGCCGACGGCAGCTGGTCCTTCCTCGAGGTCAACACCTCGCCCGGCATGACCGGGCACAGCCTCGTGCCGATGGCCGCACGCGCGGCCGGCATGAGCTTCGACGAGCTTTGCGTGGCGATCCTGCGGGGCGCGCATGTGGGATGACGCGAAGGCGCTGAACGCGCTCGCCGCCACGCTCGCCGTGATGGCCGGCGTCGCGGTCGCGGCCGCCGCCGTGCACTGGGCCGCGCGGCGCGACGCATTCGCGTTCCACGAGGTCGTCGTCACCACGCCTCTCCAGCGCGCGAGCGCGCCGCACCTCGAGGCGGTGATCCGCGAGGAGCTCGCAGGGACCTTCTTCTCGATGGATCTCGGTTCCGCGCGTGCGGCGCTCGCGCGCGTGCCCTGGGTGCGCAGCGTGGCGCTGCGGCGGCAGTGGCCGCACCGGCTCGAGGTCGCCGTCGAGGAGCACGAGCCGCTGGCGCGCTGGGGCGCTGACGCGCTGGTCAGCGCGGCGGGAGAGACGTTCGTCGCGCGCCACGACGGCGAGTTGCCGCGCTTCGATGGTCCGGAAGGCTACGCCGCCGAGATGGCCGCGCGCCACGCGCGGTGGAGCGCGACGCTGGCGCCGCTCGGGCTGGCGATCGTCGCTCTCGAGGTGTCGCCTCGCGGCGGCTGGCGCGTGCTTGCCGATCGCGGTGGCGCGCCGCTGGCGCTGGAGCTCGGCCACGACGACCCCGGCGCCCGCCTCGATCGCTTCGCCGGCGCGTACGCCCGCACGATCGGCGCGCTGCAGCGCCAGGGCACGGCGATCGGGTACGTCGACCTCCGTTACCGCAACGGATTCGCGGCGCGCGTGCCGGGTTTCCGCGAGACCGGCGCCCGCGGCGCCGCCGCCGCCCCGAGGGGAGCGCAGTGAAGGAAGCCAAGGACAACCTGATCGTCGGCCTCGACATCGGCACCTCGAAGATCGTCGCGATCGTCGCCGAGGTCGCCGCCGACGGCAGCTTCGGCGTCGTCGGACTGGGCTCGCAGCCCTCGCGCGGCCTCAAGAAGGGCGTGGTGGTGAACATCGACGCGACGATGGCGTCGATCCAGCGCGCGCTCGAGGAGGCCGAGGTGATGGCCAACTGCCGCATCAGCCAGGTGTACACGGGCGTGGCGGGCAGCCACATCCGCAGCCTCAACTCGAGCGGCATGGTGGCCATCAAGGAGAAGGAGGTCGGCGAGGCCGACGTCGACCGCGTGATGGAGACCGCCAAGGCGGTGGCCATCCCCAACGACCAGCAGATCCTGCACATCCTGCCGCAGGAATTCATCATCGACGGCCAGGACGGCGTGCGCGAGCCGCTCGGGATGAGCGGCGTGCGCCTCGAGGTGAAGGTGCACATCGTCACCGGCGCCGTCTCGGCGGTCGAGAACATCGTCAAGTGCGTGCGCCGCTGCGGGCTCACCGTGCAGGACGTGATCCTGCAGCCGCTCGCCTCCGCCACCGCCGTGCTCAACGACGACGAGAAGGAGCTCGGCGTCTGCCTGATGGACATCGGCGGCGGGACGACCGACATCGCCGTGTTCGCCGGCGGCGCGATTCGCCACACCGCGGTGATCCCGATCGCCGGCGACCAGGTCACCAACGACATCGCGATGACGCTGCGCACGCCGACCAAGGAGGCCGAGGAGCTCAAGGTCCGCCACGGCTGCGCGCTGCGCCAGCTCGCCGACCCCGCCGAGGTCGTCGAGGTCCCCGGCGTGGGCGAGCGCGGGCCGCGGAAGCTCTCGCGCCAGACGCTCGCCGAAGTCATCGAGCCGCGCATCGAGGAGCTCTACGGGCTGGTGCAGCAGGAGCTGCGCCGCTCGGGCTTCGAGGAGCTGCTGTCGTCGGGGATCGTGCTCACCGGAGGCACGGCGCAGCTCGCCGGCATGGTCGAGCTCGGCGAGGAGGTCTTCCACCTGCCGGTGCGCGTCGGCGTGCCCGCCTACTCGGGCCCGCTGGCCGACGTCGTGCGCAGCCCGCGCTACGCCACCGCGGTGGGGCTGCTGATCGAGGGCCGCGACCAGTGGCTGCGCGCGCAGGCCGCGAACAGCAGGGTGCAGGGCCTCGGCGGCGTCGTGGAGAGGATGCGGCAGTGGTTCAAGGCGAATTTCTGAGTCAGGCAACAGGCAACAGGCAACAGGCAACAGAACCCGAACCAAACGAAACAGGAGATTCGACCCCATGAAGCAAAGACGACCTACGACACAACGCGAGTCAGTCCATCTGACCTCTGTTGCCTGACCTCTGTGACCTGAACCCGACAGGAGCGAGACCAAAATGTTCGAGATCATCGACCAGGACCCCCAGGACGGCGCCATCATCAAGGTGATGGGCGTGGGCGGATGCGGCGGCAACGCCGTCGAGCACATGCTGCGCCGGGGCTTAGCCGGCGTGGACTTCATCTGCGCGAACACCGACGCGCAGGCGCTCAAGCGCTCGACGGCGCGCATCCAGCTGCAGCTCGGGTCGGCGCTCACGCGCGGCCTGGGCGCGGGGGCCAAGCCCGAGATCGGCCGCGACGCCGCGATGGAGGACCGCGACCGCGTCGCCGAGCTCATCGACGGCGCCGACATGCTGTTCATCACCGCCGGCATGGGCGGCGGCACCGGCACCGGCGCGGCGCCCGTGATCGCGGAGATCGCGAAGACGATGGGCATCCTGACCGTCGCGGTCGTCACGCGCCCGTTCGGCTTCGAGGGCAAGCGCACCCGCGTCGCGCAGGCCGGCATCGAGGAGCTCTCCAAGAAGGTCGACTCGCTCATCATCATCCCCAACGACAAGCTGATGCAGGTGCTCGGCGAGGACATCGGCGTGCTCGAGGCCTACGCCGCGGCGAACGACGTGCTGCACGGCGCCGTGGCGGGCATCGCCGAGGTCATCAACAACGCGGGGCTGGTCAACGTCGACTTCGCCGACGTGCGCACGGTGATGGGCGAGGTCGGCATGGCGATGATGGGCTCGGCCACCGCCACGGGGGCGGAGCGGGCGCGGCAGGCCGCCCAGGCCGCGGTCCGCAGCCCGCTGCTCGAGGAGGTGAACCTGGCGGGCGCCCGCGGCGTGCTGGTCAACATCACCGCCTCGTCGGGCTTCAAGATGCGCGAGTACCACGAGGTCATGGGCACGATCAAGGAGTTCACGGCGGAGGACGCGATGGTCATCGCCGGCACCGTGATCGACGACTCGATGGACGACCGCCTGCGCGTGACGATGATCGCGACCGGGCTGGGCGGCGCCGCGCAGCAGGCGAAGCGAACGCCGAAGCTCGAGGTGCTCGCGTCGCCGAACGTGGTGGACCGCACCGGCACCGACGGGATGGGCGTGCGCGTGGAGAGCGTCGACTACGACAAGCTCGACCAGCCGGCCGTCGTGCGCCGGCGCACGGCGGCGCCGTCCGCGCCGGCGAGCGCGTTCGACGTCTCGGAGATCCCGGCCTTTCTGCGCAAGCAGGCCGACTGACGGTTCTCCTGCTAGACTCACCGGCTGCCATGCTCCGCCAGCGCACGCTGAAGCAGTCGATCTCGACCAAGGGCGTCGGTCTCCACACCGGCGCCCGCGTCGAGCTCGGGCTGCACCCGGCGCCGGCGGACAGCGGCATCGTGTTCCGCCGCACCGATCTGCCGGCGCCCGTGACGATCCCGGCGCTCGCCGGCAACGTCGGCGACACGCGCCTCTCCTCGACGCTGACGGCCGGGGGCGCGAGCGTGTCGACCGTCGAGCACCTGATGTCGGCGTTCGCGGGGCTCGGCATCGACAACCTGCGCGTCGACGTCGCCGGCCCCGAAGTGCCGATCATGGACGGCAGCGCGGGGCCGTTCGTCTACCTGCTGCAGTCGGCCGGCATCGCGCTGCAGGACGCGCCCAAGCGCTTCCTGCGCATCGTCGAGCCGGTGGAGGTGCGCGATGGCGACAAGTGGGCGCGCTTCTCGCCCCACGCCGGGTTCCGCCTCGACTTCACGATCGACTTCCCGCACCCGGTGTTCGGCTCGGAGAACCGGCACGCCGTCGTCGACTTCGCCGAGCACTCGTACGCGAAGGACGTGGCGCGGGCGCGCACGTTCGGCTTCATGCAGGACGTCGAGGCCATGCGCTCGATGGGCCTGGCGCTCGGCGGGAGCCTGCAGAACGCGGTGGTGCTCGACGAGACGCGAGTCCTGAACAGCGAGGGGCTGCGCTACGACAACGAGTTCGTCCGGCACAAGGTGCTCGACGCCATCGGCGACCTCTACCTGATCGGGCACCCCCTGGTAGGCGAGTACGCGGCCTTCAAGTCCGGGCACGCGCTCAACAACCGGCTCGCCCGCGCACTGCTGGCGCAGCCGCGGGCCTTCGAGGTCGTGACCTACGCCGCCGAGGCCGAGGCGCCGCGGACGTTCCCGGACTGGCAGCTCAAGCCCGCGTAGCCCGATCGTCGCGGACCGCCCGTTCCCGCCATGGTCATCGTCCGCCTGCTGCTGTTCCTGTCGCTGGCGACCATCGGCGTCGCGCTGCTGCTCTACTTCGTGCGCCGCGACGCCCGCTACCTGCGCTTCATCTGGCAGGTGGCGAAGTTCACGATCCTCGTGCTGGCGATGGTCCTGGCCTTCTTCGCCGCCGAACGGCTGTTCGGCCCGATGCTCGGGCCGCTGTTGTAGCCGACCGCGCTAGCGGGATCGGAGGAAGCGCCCCAGCGCCGCCTTGAGCGGGCCGGGGGCAAGTCGGTCGTGCAGCGCGGCCAGCGGCCGGCGATTCGCGCTATCCCATTGACGCGGAAGAGGTTTGGGTGGCAGTGGCGGGGACTGCCGCGGTTGCACGCGCACCCGGATTCGGCTAAATTCGCATCCTTCGGCGGCGAGCCGAGCGAGGATGTCCGGCACAAGCTGCCGGACGACGCTCGCGACGGCGCCGCTGGCCGTGACGAGTTCGAGCGCCTCACCTTCGCCGCTGGCGACGAAGACGCGCTCGGCCACCGGTCGAGGCAGGGCACGGCGCACGACGGCGAGCAGGGCCGCTTCCCGCTCCCGCCGCGCGTTCCACGACGCGAGTTGCGCGTCGGCGGCGAGGATCCTGGCGAGAGGGGTGAGTGTGACGCGTTTCATCGCAGGGCCGGCGCCGCAGGGAGGTTAGCAGACTTGAACATCATCCTGGTGAGCGGCGCCGCGGCGCGGGCGCGAACGATCACGCTGGACTGGCGGCACTGGGCGGCCGCGGCGGCGTTGATCGTCGTGCTGTTCGTCGCCTTCACGCTGCTGTTCAACTTCGTGACGTTGCGCTGGGCGGCGGCGGTTCAGCACCCGTGGCTTCAGGCGATCGTGCTGGCCGACCAGCGCGAGGAGGCGCGCCGCTCGCAGGAGAAGGTGCAGGGGCACCTCAACGCCATGGCCGTCCGGCTGGGCGAGCTGCAGGCCGAGATCCTGCGCCTCGAGGGGCTGGGCGAGCGGCTGGCGAAGGCGGCGGGGCTGAAGCCCCAGGAGCTGCCCGCGCCGGGCGGCCGCGGCGGCGCGACCTCGTCGCTGCCCTCGCGCAACCTCGGCCTCGACGAGTTCACCGCGATGGTCGGGCAGCTCGCGCGCGACGTCGAGACCCGCGGCGACCAGCTCGACGTGCTCGAGGCGCTGTTGGTGCAGACCTCGACGACGCGCAAGTTCCTGCCGTCGCTGCGCCCCGTGGCCGAGGGCTGGTACTCGTCGAACTTCGGCTATCGGATCGATCCGTTCACCGGGCAGTCGAGCTTCCACGAGGGCATCGACTTCGTCGTCGAGACCGGCACGCCCGTCGTCGCGGCGGCGAGCGGCAAGGTCGTCTACGCGGGCTGGCACCCCCAGTATGGTAAGATGCTCGAGATCGACCACGGCAACGGACTCGTGTCGCGCTACGCGCACGCATCCAGCCTCGCTGCCGGCGAAGGCGACTTCGTGGTTCGCGGGCAGGTGGTGGCAGCCGTCGGCTCCACCGGCCGCTCGACGGGCCCGCACCTGCACTTCGAGGTCCGGCTGAACGGCGTCCCGCAGAACCCGGCCCGCTTCCTCGCCCCCACCGGCTGACACCATCGCAGGCGCGCGCGCGACGACCGTGGACGCAACGTCGGGGGTGAGGCCGTCCTCACCCCCTGTTTTTTGTCCGCGCGGCGACCGGCCAGACGAATGATCTCGAACATCCTCACCCGCATCTTCGGCAGCCGCAACGAGCGTCTGCTCAAGCAGTACGGCCAGCAGGTCCGCGCGATCAACGCGCTCGAGCCGGCGATCGCCGCGCTCTCCGACGAGGCGCTGCGCAACAAGACCGCGGAGCTCAAGGCGCGCGTGGCGGCGGGCGAGACGCTCGACGCGGTGCTCCCCGAGGCGTTCGCCGTCGTGCGCGAGGCGGGCAAGCGCACGCTCAACATGCGGCACTTCGACGTGCAGCTCATCGGCGGCATCGCGCTGCACAACGGCAAGATCGCCGAGATGCGCACCGGCGAGGGCAAGACGCTGGTGGCGACGCTGCCGCTGTACCTCAACGCGCTCTCCGGCAAGGGCGCCCACCTCGTCACGATCAACGACTACCTGGCCCAGCGCGACGCCGACTGGATGGGGCGCATCTACCGCTTCCTAGGCCTCACCGTCGGCGTCAACCTGTCGCAGATGCCGCACGACCAGAAGCAGACGGCGTACGCGGCGGACATCACCTACGGCACGAACAACGAGTTCGGCTTCGACTACCTGCGCGACAACATGGTGTACGCGACGGGCGAGCGCGTGCAGCGGGGCCTTTCCTACGCGATCGTCGACGAGGTCGACTCGATCCTCATCGACGAGGCCCGCACGCCGCTCATCATCTCCGGCCAGGCCGACGACAACGTCGAGACCTACTACCGGCTGAACGAGATCCCGCCGAAGCTCGCGCGCCAGGCGGAGGAGAAGGGCCCGGGCGACTACTGGGTCGACGAGAAGGCGCACCAGGTGCTGCTCTCCGAGCAGGGCCACGAGAGCGCCGAGGCGCTCCTCGGCTCCGCCGGGCTCATCCCGGCGGGCACGAGCCTGTACGACGCCGCGAACATCGGCCTCGTCCACCACCTGTACGCGGCGCTGCGCGCGCACGCGCTGTTCCATCGCGACCAGCACTACGTGGTGCAGAACGGCGAAGTCATCATCGTCGACGAGTTCACCGGCCGCCTGATGGTCGGCCGGCGCTGGTCGGACGGGCTGCACCAGGCGGTCGAGGCGAAGGAGGGCGTGCCGATCCAGCGCGAGAACCAGACGCTGGCGTCGATCACGTTCCAGAACTACTTCCGCATGTACGGGAAGCTCGCCGGGATGACCGGCACCGCGGACACCGAGGCGTTCGAGTTCCAGCAGATCTACCACCTCGAGACGATGGTGATCCCGACCAACCTGCCGATGATCCGGAGGGACGAGAACGACCAGGTCTACCGGACGTTCCAGGAGAAGGTCGACGCGATCGTCGCCGACATCCGCGACTGCCACCAGCGCGGGCAGCCGGTGCTCGTCGGCACCACGTCGATCGAGAACTCCGAGCTCCTGTCGAAGTTCCTCGACAAGGAGAAGCTGCCGCACCAGGTGCTGAACGCGAAGCAGCACGCGCGCGAGGCCGAGATCGTCGCGCAGGCGGGTCGCGCCGGCGTGATCACGATCGCCACCAACATGGCGGGCCGCGGCACCGACATCGTGCTCGGCGGCACGATCGAGCCCCAGGTCCTCGCGGTGCGCGAGGACGAGACGCTCGCCCCCGACGACAAGGAGCGACGCATCGTCGAGATGCGCCGCGAATGGCAGGCGCGGCACGACGCCGTGATCAAGGCCGGGGGGCTGCACATCGTCGGCACCGAGCGCCACGAATCGCGCCGCATCGACAACCAGCTGCGCGGCCGCGCCGGCCGCCAGGGCGACCCGGGCAGCTCGCGCTTCTACCTGTCGCTCGAGGACCCGCTGCTGCGCATCTTCGGCGGCGAGCGGCTCGGCACGATCATGCAGAAGCTCAAGATGCCGGAGGGCGAGCCGATCGAGCACCCGATCGTCAACCGCTCGATCGCCAAGGCGCAGACGCGCGTCGAGTCGCGCAACTTCGACATCCGGAAGCAATTGCTCGAGTACGACGACGTCGCCAACGACCAGCGGCGGGTCATCTACCAGCAGCGGAACGAATTGCTCGAGTCGACCGACGTCGCCGAGACGATCCGCAACATGGTCCGCGGCGAGATCGACGGCGTCGTGCGCCGCTACGTGCCGCCGGAGTCGGTCGAGGAGCAGTGGGACCTCGCGGGGCTCGAGGCCGCGCTCGCCGCCGACTTCCAGGTCAAGGCGGAGGTTGCCGCGTGGGCGGCCGCCGACGCCGACCTGTCGGAGGAGTCGATCCGCGAGCGCGTCGTCGAGCTGGCGCTGGCGCAGTGGGGCGAGAAGGAGGCGCAGGCCGGCGCCGAGGTCATGCGCCAGTTCGAGCGCAGCCTGATGCTGCAGACGCTCGACCAGCACTGTCGCGAGCACCTCGCCAACCTCGACCACCTGCGCCAGGGCATCCACCTGCGCGGCTACGCGCAGAAGAACCCGAAGCAGGAGTACAAGCGCGAGTCCTTCGAGCTGTTCTCCGACATGCTCGACCGCGTCAAGGCCGACGTCGTGCGAGTCGTGCTCACCGTGCAGGTGCGCTCGCAGCAGGACGTCGCGGCGGTCGAGGAGGCGGCGCCCGTCACCAACGTCCGCTACCAGCACGCCGACTACGAGGAGGCGCTCGCCGGGACCGCCGGCGGCGAGGACGCCGGCGCGGTGGTGGCCGCCGCGGCGCCGAAGGCGCAGCCGTTCGCGCGCGCCGGCAGCAAGATCGGGCGCAACGATCCGTGCCCGTGCGGGAGCGGCAAGAAGTACAAGCAGTGCCACGGCAGGCTCGGCTAGTGCCTCGCCTGCCGTAGTCCACGCCGCCGCGCCCGGCGCGCTGGACCGGACGCTGCCGCGCCGGTCAACGCGCCGAGCGCGGCAGCCGGTTCGAGCAAGACCCGGGCGTCGCGCGGCGCGCGGTGCCCAAGCGAGACGAGCATGCCGGTTCGCTACACCCCTCCGACCGCCGACTCCCTGCTTCCGGTTCAGGGAGTCGCCCTTGGCGCCGCCGCCGGCCGCATCAAGGACTGGCAGCGCGACGACGTGCTGCTGGTCGTGTGCGAGCCCGGCACGACCGCCGCGGGGGTGTTCACGCAGAACCGCTTCTGCGCGGCGCCGGTGACCGTCTGCCGCGAGCACCTCGCCCAGCAGCACCGCGGCGGCGCATCGATGCGCGCGCTGGTCGTCAACGCGGGCAACGCGAACGCGGGCACCGGCCAGCCGGGGCTGAACGCGGCGCGGCAGACCTGCGCCGCCGTCGGCCAACTGCTCGGTTGCGCGCCGGAGGAAGTGCTGCCGTACTCGACCGGAGTGATCATGGAGCCGCTGCCCGTCGAGCGCATCGTCGCGGCGCTGCCGGCGGCGCACGCCGCCGCCCGCGCGGACGGGTGGCACGCCGCGGCACGGGCGATCATGACGACCGACACGGTGCCGAAGGGCGCCTCGCGGCGCGTCGTCGTCGACGGCGTGCCGGTGACGGTGACGGGGATCGCGAAGGGCGCGGGCATGATCCACCCGAACATGGCGACGATGCTGTCGTTCATGGCCACCGACGCGCCGATTGCGGCGGACGTGCTCGGCGCGCTCGCGCGCGAGGTCGCCGACGTCTCGTTCAACGGCGCGACGGTCGACGGCGACACCTCGACCAACGACAGCTTCGTGCTGGCCGCGACGGGCCGCGTGCCGCTCACGCCCATCCGCTCGACGGCCGACGGGCGGCTTGCGCCGATCCGCGCCGCGATCGAGGAGGCGGCCGTCGAACTCGCGCAGGCGATCGTGCGCGACGGCGAGGGCGCGACCAAGTTCATCGCGATCCTCGTGGAGGGCGGCCGCTCGGTCGAGGAGTGCCGCCGCGTGGCGCTGGGCATCGCGCACTCGCCGCTGGTCAAGACGGCATTCTTCGCCTCGGACCCGAACCTCGGCCGCATCGTCTGCGCGATCGGCAACGCCGGCCCCGCCGACCTCGACCCGGCGCACGTCTCGTTCTGGCTCGACGACGTGCTGGTCGTCGACCGCGGCGGGCGCTCGCCCGCGTACCGCGAGGAAGACGGGCAGCGGGTGATGAAGCGCGACGAGATCGCCGTGCGCGTGGACCTCGGCCGCGGGGCCGCCCGCGCGACCGTGTGGACGTGCGATTTCTCGCACGACTACGTCACCATCAACGCCGAGTACCGTTCCTGAAGTGGTTCTCCCCGACTTCGACCATCTGGGCCGCCGCGCCGGGCAGCTGATCGACCGCGTCGAGACGCTGATCGGCCGCTTCGAGGCCACGCTCGCGCGCGTGGACGCGCTGCTGCCCGAAGCGGTGCCGCCGGTCGACTGGAGGCGGGCGAGCGCGGCGCGCTGGCGCAAGCGTGCCGGCCGCGGGCACCTGCAGGCCGTCGCTCACCCTCACACGATCGCGCTCGATGCGCTGGTCGCCATCGACGCGCAGAAGGCCGCGATCGACGCGAACACGCGGCAGTTCGTCGCCGGGCTGCCGGCGAACAACGTGCTGCTGACCGGGTCGCGCGGCACCGGCAAGTCGTCGCTGGTGAAGGCGATGCTCGGCGCCCATGCGGGCAGGGGGCTGCGCCTCATCGAAGTCGACAAGTCCGACCTCACCGACCTGCCCGACATCGTCGAGCATGTCGAGGCGCGGCCCGAGCGCTTCGTCGTGTTCTGCGACGACCTCACGTTCGACGCCGGCGAGGCGGGCTACAAGGCGCTCAAGGTGGCGCTCGACGGCTCGATCGCCGGAGCGTCGGGCAACGTGCTGATCTACGCGACGTCCAATCGCCGGCACCTCCTGCCCGAGTACATGAGCGAGAACCTCGAGACGAAGCACCTGGGCGACGAGGTGCACCCGGGCGAGTCGGTCGAGGAGAAGATCTCGCTGTCCGAGCGCTTCGGGCTGTGGATCTCGTTCTACCCGTTCTCGCAGGACGACTACCTCGCCGCGGTCGACGGCTGGCTCGCGCACTTCGCGGTGCGGCCGGCGGCCGGCGCGCGCGAGCGCGAGGCGCGGCAGCGCGAAGCGATCCAGTACGCGCTGCAGCGCGGGTCGCGCTCGGGCCGGGTCGCGTGGCAGTTCGCGCGCGGCTACGCCGGCGCGCAGGCGCTCGCCAAGCCGCGGCGCGCGAAGAAGTAGCGCTGCGCACCGCAGGATGGCCGTCTATTGACACTTCGGAAAGTGAGTGACGGCGGGTCCTTGCACTTCGTCATTCCCGCGCAGGCGGGAATCCAGCGTCGCTGGTTGACCAAGACGCTGGGTCCCCGCTTCCGCGGGGACGACGATGAGTTGAATCGCGGCGTCACCGTATTTCCGGACGCTCAACAAGCAAGCGAGGGGGTCCATTGATTCGGGTGGCTGCGGCCGTCGTCCTGCGGCCCGACGGGCGAGTGCTGCTCGCGCAGCGTCCGCCGGGCAAGGCCTACGCCGGCTACTGGGAGTTCCCCGGCGGCAAGCTCGAGCCCGGCGAGACGCCGGCGCACGCGCTCGCGCGCGAGCTCGACGAGGAACTCGGCATCGAGGTGCGCCGTTCCGCGCCGTGGATCGTGCAGGAGTACGTCTACCCGCACGCGCACGTCGAGCTCAACTTCCACCGCGTCTTCGAGTGGTCCGGCGAGCCGCACGGCCACGACGGGCAGGCGTTCGCCTGGCAGGTGCCCGGCGCGTTCGACGTGGCGCCGTTGCTCCCGGCCAACACGATCGTGCTGCGCGCGCTGCAGCTGCCCGCGCATTACGGCATCAGCTGCGTGGACGAGCTGGGCGAGGACGCGTTCCTCTTGCGCGCCGACGCCGCGTTCGCCCGCGGATTGCGCCTGATGCAGCTGCGCGAGAAGGCGTGGCCGCGCGAGCGCTTGGACGCGTTCGCGCCGCGCATCCTCGATCTCGCGCGCGGGCACGGCGCCAGGGTGCTGCTGAACGGCAGCGAGGACGACGCGCGGCGCCTCGGCTTCGACGGCGTGCACTGGACAGCCGCGCGCCTGGCTGCGGCCGCGTCGCGCCCCGGCGACCTGATGGTCGGCGCGTCGTGCCACGAGCGCGACGAGCTCGCGCGGGCCGCCGCGCTCGGCTGCGACTTCGCGGTGCTCGGCCCGGTGCAGGCCACGCCCACGCACCCGGGCGCGCGAACGCTCGGCTGGGACGGCTTCGCGCGCGCGGCCGAAGGCGCGCGGCTGCCGGTCTTCGCGCTGGGCGGCCTTTCCGCCGGCGACTACGACACCGCGGTCGACCGCGGCGCGCACGGCGTCGCGATGCGCCGCGGCGCGTGGGGGAAATGAGGGTCAGACCCCAGTTTCCGGCAAGCTTCGCTGTCGCCCGGCTCCGCGGGCAGCGGGTGCGAGAAACTGGAGTCTGACCCTCATTTCTCCGCATCGGGCGCCGGCGCGCCCGCCTCGTCCTCGTCGTCCTTCCCGACCGCCGGCACGCGGTAGGACTCGTTGGCCCACGCGCCGAGGTCGATCGTGCGGCAGCGCTCGCTGCAGAAGGGTCGCCACTTCGACTGCGGCGTCCACTCGACGCTCGCGCCGCAGGTGGGGCAGCGGACAGTGCGGTGCGCGTTCATCGGTCGGGGCGGGCGCGGAAGGCAGGGTATCCTAACGCAGCGGGCTGGCGGCGATGCGCCGGAGCGACTGCGCGCCCGACGATGCTCGTCGCGTAGCGGGTGGAGCGCGGTGCGGTCCTGTCCTCTCCCTCTCGTCGACTAGCGGCGCACTGCACCGGTGACTCCCTCCCGAGACCCGATCCGCTCCTGGCTTGCCCCCGGACCCGCGGTTGCGCTTTGCGCGACCGCCTTCTTCCTCGGGGGCGCGGACCTGGTGTTCGGGTTCCGTGCGTTCGGCGTCAACGTCCGCTACGCCAACCTGTTGCTCGTACTCGGACTGGCGGCCTGGCTGTGGCGCGAACGCGACGGGCTCGCCGCGCACGCGCGCTTCCTCGCCATCGGGTGGGCGCCTTTCATCGCGCTCTTCAGCCTGTCCGCCCTCGTGTCCCCGTCGCCGCTGCCCGGCCTGGTCAAGGCGGCGTGGTTCGCGCTGAACCTCGTCGGCGCGTACGCGTGGTGCCGGCTGTTCCGGCCCGCGGACCTCGCGCGAGGCTACTTCGCGTGCTACCTGGTGCTCGCCGCGATCCTGGTGACGGACTTCGCCACTGGATTCATCGGTGGTCCCCAGGCGATGATCGGGCACGGCCAGCCCAACGCGCTGGCCTCCGGGGGCACGCTCTGGCGGCCGCACGCGTTCCACTACGAGCCGTCGTACGCCGCGGCGGCCCTGGCGCTCGCGTGGGCGCTCAGCGTGACGCGTATCGGCAGCCAGGCGCCGCGGCTCGCCGTTGCGGTGACCGGCCTCGGCTTCGTCGCGCTGGTGATCCTCATGTCCCGCACGGGGTGGCTGTACGTCGCCGTGTTCGTCGTGCTGCTGCCTTTCGCGGGGGCGGGGTCCGCGCGGGCCGACCGCGTCCGTTCGCTGCGTCACGTCGGCGGCGCCGCCGCGATCGCGGCAGTCGCCCTTGCCATCGCGCTGGCGTCGCCGGCGAACCGCGAGCGGTTCACGGCGCTTGTCGGGCCTCTGGGCGCCGGTCAAACGCTCGAGCGCATCTGCCCGCTGCTCGACAGCGTCCTGCCTGTGCTCGGCCTTCACTGCCTCGAGGGCGAGGCGCGCCGCCGCGCCCTCGACGACTGGAACAGGGACCGCAAGCCGGTCGAGACCAGCGAGGGCCAGCGCGTGAAGGCGGCGATCGACGCCGTCGAGGACATCAGGCGCTCCGTGTTGCTCGGCAACGGCGTGCGGGAGGGACGCACCCGCCTGATCGAGCCGGTCGCGGCGAACGTCTGGCTGGAGATAGGCAGCGAAGGCGGGCTGCTCTCGCTGGGCGCGGTCCTGTGGGGGCTGGGCTGGTCGCTGTGGCGCGGGCAGGCGCTGGCGCCGCACAACCGCGCGATCGCGCTGGCCTTGTGCGCCTACTTCGCCGTGGCCTGGCAGTTCCTGCAGACCTTCCCGCGCCTCGACCAGTGGATGAGCTTCTGGTTCGCGCTGGCGATGGCCGCACACGCGGCCGCGGAGCCGCCTCAGAGATTGCAGAACATCAGCTCGAAGTCGACGTCGCCGTCGTAGACCGAGCCGCGGTCCATGCCGGACACGCCGATGAAGCGGATGTTGAGCGCGTACTTGTTCGCGCTGATCTCCGGCACGCAGGGAATCTCGCGCGCGAGCGTCAGGCGCAGCAGCTGGGCGACCTTCGTCGTGGTCAGCATGAGTTGAAAGACGCCGTGGTGCGCGACGTGGCGGCTCGAGCGCCCGTTCTCGCGCAGCAGGCGCAGCACGATGGAGATGCACGCGGAGATCGGGGCGAACGGCTCGATCCAGCCGGCGAGGTCGCGGCGCCGCTCTTCCGGCGGGCGGTTGAGCCAGTAGTGGTAGGCGGGCAGGTCGAACTCGGAGACGCCGCCGGGGATCGCGGTGCGCTGCTTGATCGCCATCAGCCACTCGTTGTCGCGCAGGTGCGCGCCGACCTTGCCCTGCTGCGCGAGCAGCTGCGCGGCCGCCGCGTCGGTGTCGGCGAGCAGCGCCTCCAGCGCGGCCTGATCGATCGCCTGGTTCGAGCGCAGCGGCGCGAGCGCGGTCTTCTGTCGCTCGAGTTCCTGCAGCAGGTCCGCCTTGAGGTCCGCGCGCGCGGCGACGTCGGTGATCTCGAACAGCGAGAGCAGCGCGGCGTGGTGGTCCGGGGGCGCTTCCTGCGCGGCGAAGAAGCGCGTGCGCGCGAAGAGGTCCTCGAGGCGCATCAGCGTCCGGATGCGCTCGTTCAGCGGGTGCTCGTACCGGATCACGGCGGGGCAGGCTCTCCGTCAGGCGCCATTCTGCCCCACGCACCGCGGCGACCGCTAGCTTTTTGTCCCGGCTGCGGCGAGCGCGCGATAGCGCTTGTCGAGTTCCGCGACCTGCGGGGCCAGCGCCCGCGGCGGTCCGCCATTGTCGATCACGTCGTCGGCGCGGGCGAGGCGCTCGGCGCGCGACGCCTGTGCCGCCATGATCGCGCGCACCTCCTCCGGGGCGAGGCCGCTGCGCGCCGTCACGCGCGCGACCTGCGCATCCTCGGGGCAGTCGACGACGAGCACGCGATCGACGTGGCCGAGCAGGCGTCCGCTCTCGAACAGGAGCGGCACGACGCACAGGCCGTAGGGCGCGGTCCACGCCGCCATCCTGCGCAGCGTTTCCGCGCCGATCAGGGGATGAAGGAGCCCCTCGAGCCTGGCGCGGAACGCAGGATCGGCAAAGGCCCGGGCGCGCAGCCACGCGCGGTCGAGGCTGCCGTCCGCGGCCACGGCCTCCGGGCCGAACGCCTCGGCGACGGCGGCCTGGCCCGCCGCGCCGGGGGCGGAGAGCTCGTGGGCGATCGCGTCGGTGTCGATCACCGGTGCGCCCAGTCGCGCGAAAGCATCGGCCACCGACGACTTGCCGCAACCGATGCCGCCGGTCACGCCGACGACGAGTGTCCGCGCATGTGCCCCGCCGACGCGCGCCGCGCCCTCGCTGCTCACGGCAGGTAGAGCCTTGCGAGCGACGGGCCGGCGAAGAGCGCAATCGCGCCGGCGGCCGCGAGGTAGGGTCCGTAGGGAAGCGGGACGGCGCGGTCGTGGCGCCGGAAAACGATGAGAGCGATGCCGACGATCGCCCCGACGGCGGAGGAAATCAACACGATCCCCGGCAGCACCTTCCACCCCAGCCAGGCACCCAGCGCGGCGAGCAGCTTGAAGTCGCCGTAGCCCATGCCCTCCTTGCCGCGGATCAGCTTGAAGGCCCAGTAGACGGTCCACAGCGAGACGTAGCCGGCGATCGCGCCGATCACCGCGTCGGCCAGCGGCACGAACAGCCCGAACAGGTTGGCCGCCAGGCCGGCCCACAGCAGCGGCAGCGTGATGTCGTCGGGCAGCAGCTGGGTGTCGGCGTCGATGAAGGTGAGCGCGACCAGCGCCCACAGCAGCACGCACGCGCCCAGCCCCTGCCAGGTGGGACCGAAGCGCCAGATCGCGGCCGCGGCGAGGACGCCCGCGGTCAGCTCGACGATCGGGTAGCGCGCCGGGATGCGTGCGCCGCAGCCCCGGCAGCGCCCGCGCAGCGCGAGCCAGGACAGCACCGGGACGTTTTCCAGCGCGCCGATCCGGTGCCCGCAGGAGGGGCACGCCGAGCGCGGCACGACGAGGTTGTAGGCCGGCTCGGAGACGGCCTCCTCGCCGCGCAGCTCGGCGCACTGCTGCGCCCAGCCGCGCTCGAGCATCTTCGGCAGGCGGTGGATGACGACATTGAGGAAGCTGCCGACGAGAAGGCCGAGCACCGCCGCGGCGGCCGTCGCGACCGCCGGGTCGAGAAGGGCGTCGATCATCGCCGCCGGCGCTTGCTTGCGGCTAGACCACCGAGCCGAGCTTGAAGATCGGCAGGTACATCGCGATCACCAGGCCGCCGATCACCACGCCGAGGAACACGATGATGATCGGCTCGAGCAGGCTGGAGAGCGCCGCGACCGCGTCGTCGACCTCCCGCTCGTAGAAGTCGGCGATCTTTCCCAGCATCCCGTCGAGCGAGCCCGACTCCTCGCCGATCTGCGTCATCTGCAGGACCATCGACGGGAACAGGTTCGTCGAGGTCATCGCGTTGGTGAGGCTGGTGCCGGTCGAGACGTCGGTCTGGATCTTGCGGGTGCCCTGCGCGTAGAGCGCGTTGCCCGAGGCGCCGGCGACGGCGTCGAGCGACTCGACCAGCGGCACGCCGGCCGCGAACATCGTCGAGAGCGTGCGCGTCCAGCGCGCGATCGTCGCCTTGCGCAGGATCTCGCCGACCACCGGCGCGCGCAGGATGAGCCGGTCGAAGCCGAAGCGGAAGGCCTCGGAGCGCTTGAACAGGAACGAAATCGCCGTGACCGCGCCGGCGACGATGAGGAACATCGCCCACCAGTAGGTGACGAAGAAATCCGAGATCGCCATCACGATCAGCGTCGGCGCCGGGAGGTCCGCGCCGAAGCTGGTGAACACCTCCTTGAACGCCGGCACGACGAACACCATGATCACCCACACGACGACGATCGCCACGACGATCACCGACATCGGATAGAACATCGCCGACTTGATCTTGCTCTTGAGGGCGAGGATCTTCTCCTTGTAGGTCGCCAGCCGCTCGAGGATCGCGTCGATCGTGCCCGAGGACTCGCCCGCGGCGACGAGGTTGCAGTACAGGTTGTCGAAGTGGGCCGGGTGCGCGCGGAACGCCTGCGACATCGACGCGCCGGTCTCGATGCGGCCCTTGATGTCCATCATCAGCCGGGAGAAGCGCGCGTTCGCGTGGCCGCGCGCGACGATCTCGAAGGACTGCAGCAGCGGCACGCCGGACTTCAGCATCGTGGCGAGCTGGCGGGTGAAGAACGCGATGTCCTTCTCGGTGACCTTCTTGCCGCCGCGGAAGCTCTGCCGCTTGAGCTTCGTGATGCGGATGCCCTGGCGGCGCAGCGTCGTGGTGACCACCGTCTCGGAGGCCGCCTTGATCTCGCCGCGCACCTGGCGGTTGGAGCGGTCCAGGCCCTCCCAGACGTAGGTGTACTCCTTGACGGCGGAGGGCTTCTCCTTGCGCTGCGTCGCGGTGGTGGTTGCGGTGGCCATGAGGACTCCCTTCCTGCTCGCGCGGATCGCCGCGCCGCTATTCGTTGGTGACCGCCTCGATTTCCTCGAGCGAGGTGACGCCGGAGCGGACCTTGACGAGGCCGGACTGGCGCAGGTCGCGCACGCCTTCGGTCTGGGCGAGCGCGGCGATGTCGAGCGCCGTGGTGCCGCTGCGCATGATCAGCTGGCGCATCTCGTCGCTGATCGGCATCACCTGGTAGATGCCGACGCGGCCCTTGTAGCCGGAGCCCTTGCAGTGGTCGCAGCCGACCGGACCCATCGGCTGCCAGCTGCCGTCGAGGTCCTCTTCCTTGAAGCCGGCGCGCAGCAGCGCCTCGGGCGGGATGTCCTCGGGCTGCTTGCACTGCGGGCACAGCTTGCGGCCGAGGCGCTGCGCGGTGATGAGGTGCACCGACGAGGCGATGTTGAACGGCGCCACGCCCATGTTGGCGAGCCGCGTCAGCGTCGTCGGGGCGTCGTTGGTGTGCAGCGTCGAGAGCACCAGGTGGCCGGTCTGCGCGGCCTTGATCGCGATGTCGGCGGTCTCGAGGTCGCGGATTTCGCCGACCATCACGATGTCCGGGTCCTGGCGCAGGAACGAGCGCAGGGCCGCGGCGAAGGTGAGGCCCGCCTTCTCGTTGACGTTGACCTGGTTGATGCCGGGCAGCTGGATTTCCGCCGGGTCCTCGGCGGTGCTGATGTTGATGCCCGGCTGGTTCAGGATGTTGAGGCAGGTGTAGAGCGACACCGTCTTGCCGGAACCGGTCGGCCCGGTGACGAGGATCATGCCGTAGGGGCGGCCGATCGCGTGCAGCAGCGCCTGCTGCTGGTCGGCCTCGTAGCCGAGCGCCTCGATGCCGAGCTTGACGCCCGAGCTGTCGAGGATCCGCATCACGATCTTCTCGCCGAACAGCGTCGGCAGCGTCGACACCCGGAAGTCGATCGCCTTGTTCTTCGACAGCACGATCTTCATGCGGCCGTCCTGCGGCACGCGCTTCTCGGCGATGTCCAGCCGCGAGATGACCTTGATGCGCGATGCGACCTTGTCCTTGATCGCCAGCGGCGGCTGCGCGACCTCGGAGAGGATGCCGTCGACGCGGTAGCGCACGCGGAAGAACTTCTCGTAGGGCTCGAAGTGGATGTCCGACGCGCCGGTGGCGATCGCGTCGATCAGGAGCTTCTGGATGTACTTGACGACCGGCGCGTCCTCGACGTCCGAGTCCTCCTCGATGACCGCGACCTGGGCCTCCTTGAGGTCGACTTCGAGGTCGTCGAGGTTCGCGAGGTCGCGCAGGTTCGCGCCCGAGGCGTCGAGCAGCTTGCCGATCGCCGCGCCGAGCTTGTCGTCCTCGACCACCAGCGCCTCGGGGACGAGGTTGGTCTTGAAGCGGACTTCCTCCAGCGCCTGCAGGTTGGCGGGATCGGACACTGCGACGAACAGCCGGTTGCCGCGCTTGGCCAGCGGCAGCACGCGCCGCGAGTGGGCGATCTTCGGGTCGAACAGGTCCTTCTGGATGAGGTCGAGGTCGAACGCCGAGAGGTCGAACAGCGGGACGCCGAACGCGCGGGAGGCGAACACGGCGAGCTGTGCTGCGGAGATCCGCTTGTTCTGCAGCAGCTGCTCGACGAACGTGATGCCGGACTGGACGGCCTGCGACTGGATGGCGTCCGCATCGGCTTCCGAGACGAGCCCCTGCTGGGCCAGCGCGCGGGCGAGGCCGGAGAGGTTGCGTTGGGCAGCGTGGGTTGCCATCGTGTCGGGGCCGCAGCTGTGGACCTGTCATGCACAACAGGACCACCGTAACAAGCAACTAGCATGCCCACCGAGGCGGGCTATTCCATTCGCATAAAATGCGGGCCGAGGATCATGCCCGCCCGCCCCCGGTTTGTAAAGGAACGGCGGCCGGAGTGACGGCCGGCGTCACCCGGGCGACGCGCACCGCCCGTCCCTGCGTCTGCAGCACCTCCACGCGCTGCCCGGCGAGGACGATGGCCTGCCCGGCGTCAGGGATGTCGCCGAGCGCCTCGACCACCGCCCCGCTGAGCGTCTTCGGCCCGTCGAGCGGGAAACGCATGCCCAGCCGCCGGTTCAGCACCCGCAGCGGCGTCATGCCGTCGACGACCACGCTCCCGTCCGCCTCCCGGCGCCACTGCGTCGCCGTGCCGCCGCCCGGGGCGCCGGTGGTGAACTCGCCGATGATCTCCTCGACGATGTCCTCGATCGTGACCAGGCCCTTGAGCTCGCCGTACTCGTCGACGACGAGCCCGAGCCGCTGGCGGTCGTGCTGGAACTGGGAGAGCTGCGTCAGCAGCGGCGTGCCGGCCGGCACGAAGTACGGCGGGCGCAGGAGGGGCCGCAGGGCCTCGGCGTCGATGCCCTCGCCTTGCAGCGCCAGGACTTGCTTGATGTGCAGGATGCCGAGCACGTTGTCGAGCGAGTGCTCGCAGACCGGCAGGCGGGTGTGGAAGCTCGTCGCCAGCTGCTCGCGCAGGGCCGCCGGGCGCTCCGCGAGGTCGAGCGCGTGGATCTGGTGGCGCGGCGTCATCACGTCGTCGACGGTGGCGTCCTCGAGGTCGAACAGGTTCGCGAGCATCGCGCGGTGCTTGCCGCGGAAGTACTGGCCCTCGAGCACGAGCGAGCGGATCTCCTCCTGCGTCAGCGCCGCGCCGGCGCTCGCGGCGCCGCGCAGGCGCGTGAGCCACAGCAGCGCCTGCACGAACAGGTTGACGAAGGCGACGACCCAGGTGACCGGCGGCCGCAGCAGCGGGTTGAGCGCGTAGGCCGCGTAGGGGGCGATCGCGTCGGCGTGCGCCGCGCCGATCACCTTGGGCGTGATCTCCGAGAACACCAGGATGGCGAACGTCACCGCCACCGTGCCCAGCGCCAGCGCGAGCTCGCCCTCGCCGAACAGGCGCGCGACGATGACGGCTGTCAGGGTCGCGGCCGCGGCGTTGATCAGGTTGTTGCCGAGCAGGATGACGCCGAGCAGCCGTTCGGTCTTGGCCAGGAGGTCGAGCGCGAGCTGCGCGCCACGCTGCCCCTGGCCGGCGCGGTGCTTCAGGCGGTGACGGTTCGCCGCCATCATCGCCGTTTCGGCGATCGAGAAGAGGCCGGATGCCGCGAGCAGCACGGCGAGTACCGACAGCAGCGTGCCGAGCGACAGGTCGTTCACGGCGCGGCGGCGCTCACCGACCCAGCACCACCTCGAGCACGAACTTGTAGCCGAGGTAGGCCAGCACGAGCAGCGCGCTGCCGGCGACGATGAGGTTGCGCGCCTTGCGACCGCGCCAGCCGAAGCGCCAGCGGCCGAGCAGCAGCGCGCCGAAGACGAGCCACGCGAGCAGCGAGAGCAGGCTCTTGTGCGTCAGCTTGAACGGCTTGCCGAACACTTCCTCGGAGAACAGCGCGCCGGTGACGAGCGTGGCGGTGAGCAGCACGAAGCCCGCGGCGATCAGGCGGAACAGGTAGCGCTCGAGCGTGAGCAGCGGCGGCGTGCCGTCGCCGCTGGCGGGCAGGCCGCGGTGCAGGCGGTTCTCGAGGCCGGTCATCAGCAGCGCCGTCACCGCGGCGACGAGCAGGAACGCGTAGGCGCAAAGCGCGATCGCAATGTGCAGCGCAGCCCACGGCTCGCCCGCATAGGGGAAGCGGTGCGGGGCGACGATCAGCGCCGAGGCGAGCGCGGCCGCCGCGGCGACGGGGAGCACGACCGCAGCGCTGCCCGGCAGCGTCCGCAGGAACCCGCTGCCCCAGGTGACGAGCACGCAAAGCAGCGCGACCAGCGACACCGCGTTGGTCAGCGACAGGTCGAAGCCGTCGGGGGTCGCGATGGCGTAGACGAGCCCCACCGCGTGCAGCGCAAGTGCCAGGGGAACGAGCCTGCCGGCATACAGCGGCGGCTGCGCGCGGGTAGGCGCCGGCCAGTGCGCCCACGCGGCGACGGCGTAGGCCGCTGCTGCTGCCACCTCAATTAGAATTCCCATTCGTCCTGGCGCGCGGTTGTGCCAGCCGCCCGTGGGAGCGGCCGCGCCAGGCGCTTGCCGCTCGACGGGCGGGAACATGTGGCATCCGCGATGAGTTTACCGTAGTCGCTTCCCACCGCCTGCCGGCAGGCTGCCGGCCCCGACCCCCGACCGAAAGCCGAGATGCTCGACAACCTCACCGAACGCCTGTCCCGCGTGGTCAAGCAATTGCGCGGCCAGGCGCGGCTCACCGAGGACAACATCCAGGAGGCGATGCGCGAGGTGCGCATGGCGCTCCTCGAGGCCGACGTCGCGCTGCCCGTCGTCAGGGACTTCGTCGCCCGCGTGCGCGAGAAGGCGCTCGGCGAGGAAGTGGTCGGGTCGCTCACGCCGGGCCAGGCGCTGGTCGGCGTCGTCCACCGCGAGCTCACCGCGCTCATGGGCGGCGCGGCCGAGCCGTTGAATTTCGCGACCCAGCCCCCGGCGATCTTCCTGCTCGCCGGCCTGCAGGGCGCGGGGAAGACGACGACTGCGGCGAAGCTCGCCCGCAGCTTGCGCGAGCAGAAGAAGAAGGTGCTGCTGGTCTCGGCCGACGTCTATCGGCCGGCGGCGATCGAGCAGCTGCGGACGCTGGCCGCGCAGGTCGGCGCGGACTTCTTTGCCTCGACATCCGAGCAGCAGCCGGTCGACATCGCGCTCGCCGCGGCGGACTGGGCGCGCCGCCACTTCCACGACGTGCTGATCGTCGACACCGCCGGGCGGCTCGCGATCGACGAGGCGATGATGGCGGAGATCCGCGCGCTGCACGCCGCGGTGAAGCCGATCGAGACGCTGTTCGTCGTCGACGCCATGCAGGGCCAGGACGCGGTCAACACGGCGCGGGCGTTCGGCGAGGCGCTCCCGCTCACCGGCGTGATCCTCACGAAGCTCGACGGCGACTCGCGCGGCGGCGCGGCGCTCTCCGTGCGGCACGTCACCGGCGCGCCGATCAAGCTCGTCGGCGTGGCGGAGAAGGTGACCGGGCTCGAGCCGTTCCACCCCGAGCGGATGGCCTCGCGCATCCTCGGCATGGGCGACGTGCTCTCGCTCATCGAGGAGGCGCACCGCACCGTCGACGTCGAGAAGGCGCAGAAGCTCGCGAAGAAGGTCAAGACCGGCAAGGGCTTCGACCTCGAGGACTACAAGGAGCAGGTCGCGCAGATGCGCAAGATGGGCGGGCTCGCGGCGATGCTCGACAAGCTGCCCGCCGAGCTCGCGCGCGCCGCGCAGGGCCAGCAGGTCGACGAGCGCAGGATCGGCCGCATCGAGGGCATCATCAACTCGATGACGCGCGAGGAGCGCGCGAAGCCGGAGCTCCTCAAGGCGTCGCGCAAGCGGCGCATCGCTGCAGGCGCCGGCGTCACGGTGCAGGAAGTGAACCAGCTGCTCAACCAGTTCGAGCAGGCGCAGAAGATGATGAAGATGGTCGCCAAGGGCGGGATGCAGAAGATGATGCGCGGCATGCGCGGCATGCTGCCGGGGGGGCGCTAACCGGGCATCGGTGCAACGCCTTGATTATCAACAGGTCGCGGCCCAGGCCAGGCCGCGGCGACCGGACTGCCGCACCTTGCCGGCGCCCCCCTTTTCGTCGTAGAATCAATGTCTTTTTTCCAGCAGACCACGGCAATCGCGCCGTGCTCCAGCCAAGCCAACCGAGCGAAGACAAGACCCATGGTCGTCATCCGACTTGCCCGCGGGGGTGCCAAGAAGCGCCCGTTCTACAACATCGTCGTCACCGACTCGCGCAATCGCCGCGACGGCCGCTTCATCGAGCGCGTGGGGTTCTACAACCCGATCGCCGCGGCCGGCGAGGAAGGCGTGCGCATCGCGCACGACCGCCTCGCCTACTGGTCGCAGCGCGGCGCGCGGCTGTCCGACACCGTCGCGATGCTGGTCAAGCGTGCGCCGGCGGCAGGGGCCGTCGCCGTGCCGGCGCCGGCCGCGGAAGCGCAGGCCTGACGCAGGAAAGCGACACTCCGTCGCGCTACGTCGCGATGGGGCGCGTGGCCGCTCCCTACGGCGTGCGGGGGTGGATGAAGGTGCAGCCGTACACCGCGACGCCGGAGGCGCTGCTCGGCTACCCGGTCTGGCAGATGAGCATGCGCGGCGAGCGCGAGCCGCGCGAGTTCCGGTTGATCGAAGGGCGCGCGCACGGCGGCGCGCTGGTGGCGAAAGTCGAGGGCGTCGACTCGCCGGAGGCCGCGGCGCTGCTGCGCGGCTCGCTGATCGAGGTGGCGCGCGCGGCGATGCCGGGCGCGGACGCCGGCGAGGTGTACCTCGCCGACCTGCCGGGCTGCATGGTGGTGACCGGCGGCGGCGTCGAGCTCGGCACGGTGGAAGCGGTGGACGATTGCGGCGCCCACCCGCTGCTGAGGGTGGCGGGCGCGGACGGGGCCAGCCGGCTCATCCCGCTGGTGCCGGCGTACGTGACGGGCGTGGACCTCGCGGCGCGAGTCGTCGAGGTGGACTGGGAAGCGGATTACTGAAGGCAGGCGCGGTGCGCATCGACGTCGTGACGCTGTTCCCCGCGATGGTCGAGCACGCGTGCGGCTTCGGCGTGACGGCTCGCGCGCGCGAGCGCGGCCTGTGGCAGCTGGCGACGTGGAATCCGCGCGACTTCACCACGGACGCGCACCGCACGGTCGACGACCGGCCGTACGGCGGCGGCCCGGGGATGGTGATGCTGGCGCAGCCGCTGGCGCAGGCGCTGGCGGCGGCGCGCGCGGCGCAGGCGGCGGCGGGGGTGGCGCAGCCCCGCGTCGTGTACCTGTCGCCGGCGGGAACGCCGCTCACGCACGCGCGCGTGAAGGCGATGGCGGAAGCGCCGCAGGCGGGCTACATCCTGCTCGCGGGGCGGTACGAGGGCGTCGACGAGCGGCTGATCGCGCGCGAGGTGGACGAAGAGATCGCGATCGGCGATTTCGTGGTGTCGGGCGGCGAGTTGCCGGCGCTGATGCTGATCGACGCGATCGCCAGGCAGTTGCCGGGGGCGCTCAACGACGCGCAATCGGCGCAGGAGGACTCGTTCGTGGCCGGGCTGCTCGACTGCCCGCACTACACGAGGCCGGAGGTTTACGAAGGCTTGCGGGTGCCCGAGGTGCTGCTGTCGGGGCACCACGAGGCGATCCGGAAGTGGCGGCTCGCCGAGTCGCTGAAGCGGACCGCCGAGCGCCGGCCGGACCTGCTGCAGGACCGGGCGGGGTCGCAGGAAGCAGCACAGTTGCCGGCGCGGGCGAGGCCGGCGAGGTAGCACCGAAGCGCGCGCACCAGGGGGCGCCCTGCTCTGCGCGTCGACAAGGCCGGCGCGACCGGCCGGAAACGAGAGCCGCGGCGGACGCGGCAGCGAAAGGAGTCACGCCATGAACATCATCGAGACGCTGGAGCGCGAGGAGATCGCGCGCCTCAACCGCACCGTTCCCGACTTCGCGCCGGGCGACACCGTGATCGTCAACGTCAACGTCGTCGAAGGCGAGCGCAAGCGCGTGCAGGCCTACGAGGGCGTGGTGATCGCGAAGCGCAACCGCGGCCTCAACTCCTCGTTCACCGTGCGCAAGATCAGCAGCGGCGAAGGGGTGGAGCGGACGTTCCAGACCTATTCGCCGCTGATCGCGTCGGTGGAGATCAAGCGCCGCGGCGACGTGCGCCGCGCGAAGCTCTACTACCTGCGCGACCGCAGCGGCAAGTCGGCGCGCATCCGCGAGAAGCTCGCGCACCGCGAGGGCGCCGCCAAGCCCGAATAGCGGCCGGCGACGTCGCGCCAGGGGCGGCCCGCGGGCCGCCCTTTTTCGTTTGTGCAGGTTGCCCGCAAGGGGGTGCGGCGATGGAAAAGTGGGCCTTCTGCCGGCCGGGGCGGGCAACGGCCCCAGGAGCGGCCATTCCTGCAGCATTTCCCGCCCGGCGCAGCGCGCGGTCGCGCGCCCCTTCGCGGCGCCCCCGCCTTCGGCGGGCGGCAGCACCTGACCCTGGGCGTCGCGGGCGCGCTGCTTCGCCGCAGAAACGCCCATCGCGCCGTTCGGCGGATCGGTGTGGCTTGCTTCTTGCTGCGCCTTGCCATCCGGCGGGCTTTTCCGCAAGATTCCATTGGCATAGGGCTGGTCCTTGTCCGCGTTGCGATGAAGGCGACGATCTACGAAGCGCTGGGCATCAACCCCGCGGCCTCCGACGAGGAAGTGCGCGCGAGCCTGCGTCGCCTCATCCGCAAGTACTACGCGAAGACGCGCGACGGCCAGGGCAATGTCGAAGAGGCGCTGCGCTTCATCAATCATGCCAGCCGCATACTGAGCGACCCGCAGCGGCGCGGCCGCTACGACCAGGAGCTCGCGCTCTCGGCGGGCACGACCGAGCAGAAGATCGCGCACGTCGTGAACCACGCCGTCGCGGAAGCGGGGGAGCAGACCGACGTCGGCGCGGCCGACGCGGAGGCCGAAGGCGCGGGCAGCCGGCCCGACCTCGAGGCCTCGCTCGACGCGGCGATGGACCACGCGCTCGTCGACGCGCCGGCCCCGGAGGTCGCGCGCCACCACCCGGGGCTCACCGAGCGCGTCGTGTCGTTCTCACGCTCGCCGTGGGTCACGCTCGGCCTGTGCGTGCTCTTCGGCGCATTCATCGCCGCGGCGATCCTGTTCGTGACGCCGGCCGACGCCGTGCTGGTCGCGAAGCAGGTGCTCGTGTGGCTCACGCTCACGCTCATCGCGCTCGCGGTCGTCTACGGCGCCGTGCACTCGGTGGCGTGGCTGCGCCGCCGCGCCGCGCCGCCGGCGCCGGCGCTGCAGCCGCAGACCGACCTCGCGATCCTCAACTGGCGGCGCGAGAAGAGCGTGTTCCTCGGCACCAACCAGCCCTCCGAGGACGCGAGCTGGATCTTCCAGCTGCGCATGGCCGAGCTCGAGCGCGCGAAGTCCGGCCGCACGAGCGAGCCGCGGCCGTGGCACCGGCTGGCCGCGCGCCTGTTCGACTACTCGATCTGGGGGCTGGTCCTGGCGCTCCTGCTCTCCGAGCTGTCCGGCATGGGCGCGCTGCCCGAGGGCGCGGCGCGCTCGCTCGGGCACCCGCTGATCGCGCCGATCCTGATCACGCTGTCCTGGGTCCCGGTCGAGGCGCTGCTGATCGCCGCCCTCGGCAGCACGCCGGGCAAGTGGCTGTTCGGCATCTTCCTGCAGTTCTCGATCTCCAACGCCTACGCGCGCCGCGACACGCAGGCGCAGCTCGGCCGTGCGCTGCGGCGCGGGTTCCGCGTCTGGTGGGAGGGCATGGCCTGCGGCTTCCCGCTGCTCGCGCCTTTCCTCGTCGCCGTGGCCTACGAGAAGCTCGCGCAGAACCAGGAGACCGACTGGGACTTCGCCGAGGACGTGCTCGTCACTCACGGGCCGCCGGGGGTGCTCAACGCCGTCACCGGCGTGTGCGGGCTCGCCGCCATGCTGTGGCTCTACGGCGTGGCGTGGCACCAGCCGATGGCCGAGTCGATCGGCTGGGCGCGGGCCACGGTGTCCGACGCGTTCCCGTCGTTCGCCGAGATCAAGGGCGGGCTCGTCGCCGACGGCGGCCTCATCAGCAACCTGTCGCTGCCCAGCGTCCCCTCGTTCGGCGCGGCCGCGTCCGGCAGCGCCTCCGCGCCGGGTCCGCCGCCGGGCGCCCCGATCGATCCGGAGCTCGACCGCGAGTTCGCCGAGCGGCGCGCCCGCGTCAACGCGATGCGCAGCGAAGGGCCGCGCATGCTCGCCGCCGGCAACTACCGGCGCGCGGCCGAGCTCTGCCGCACGTGGACCAACCTCGAGCTCGGCAGCGCCGACGCGTGGCGCTGCTACGGGCTCGCGCAGCAGGGGCTGGGCTTCCACCAGGACGCCATCAACGCGCTGCGCAAGGCCAAGCAGTACGACCCGGCCGACCGGACGCTCGACGCGGCGATCGACCGGTCGCAGAAGGGCATCGTCGCGGACTTCCTCGCCCGCTACAGGAAGTAGCGGCCTTTAGCCGCGCGTGCGGATGCGTTCGACGAGCGCGCTCGTCGAGCGGCCTTCCAGCAGCGGGATGGCGACGAAGCGCCCGCCGCGCGCGATCGTCTCCGCCGCGCCGGCGGTCGTCTCCGCGGTGTAGTCGCCGCCCTTGACCAGCACGTCCGGCCGCGCGGCCAGGATCACCTCGCGCGGCGTGTCGTCGTCGAACGGGACGACGAGGTCGACCGCCGCCAGCGCGGCGAGCACGGCCATGCGGTCGGCGAGCGGGTTGAGCGGGCGCCCTTCGCCCTTGCCGAGCCGGCGCACCGACTCGTCGCTGTTGACGGCGACGACCAGCGATGCGCCGAGCCCGCGCGCCTGCTCGAGATAGGTCACGTGGCCGCGGTGCAGGACGTCGAAGACGCCGTTGGTGAACACGAGCGGCCGCGGCAGCCGAGCGATGCGCTCCAGCGCGTCGCGCGCGCCGGCGATCTTCGCCGGGTAGCGCGGCTGGGGCAGCGTCTCGCCGCTCATGGCCGCCTCCCGCCTAGTCGATGTACTCGAAGACCTTGACCACGCGCGCCACGCCGCGCGTCGACGCGGCGATGTTCGTGGCGGCGTCGGCCTCGGCACGGCGAACCAGCCCCATCAGGTACACGACGCCGCGCTCGGTGACGACCTTGACGTGCGTCGCCGAGAACGTCCCGGAGCCCTCGAGGAAGCGCGACTTCACCAGCGACGTGAGGTAGGTGTCGTTCGTCCGCGCGCCCAGGTCGGAGGGCGGCGCGACGACCAGCTCGTCGTGCACGGAGCGCACGCGCTCGGTCGCCCTCGCCGCCTCGAACACCGCGGCCTTCGCCGCCGCGTCGGGCACCTCGCCGGTCAGCAGCAGGGCGCCGTTGTAGCTCGTCGCGTTGACGTGCGCGCGATCGCCGTGGCGCTCGGCGACCGTGCCGGCGACCTTCGTCTCGATCGCCGCGTCGTCGAGCTGCGCCCCCGCCGAGCGGCGGTCGCTGACGACGAGCGCGGTGCCCGCCGCGCCGGCCACGACGAGCGGGACGCAGGCGGCGAGCGACTGCACCGCCGCGATCAGCGCGGCCGCGAGCAGGATCCTGGGTGCGTCGGGCATGGTGGCTCGCAGGGCAGGGCGCCGGTGCCGCCGTCGCGCGGGCTCACTCGTCGCCGAGCAGCGTGCGGTCGATCGCGTCGCACAGGCAGTGCAGCACGGCGAGGTGGACCTCCTGGACGTGCGCCGTGCGCTCGTGCGGCACGCACACGTGCACGTCGCCGTCGCCGATCATCTCGCCGATGCGCCCGCCGCCGCGCCCGGTCAGCGCGACGACGCGCATCTCCCGCTCGTGCGCGGCGTCGATCGCGGCGATCACGTTGGCCGAGTTGCCCGAGGTCGAGAACGCGAGCAGCACGTCGCCCTTGCGGCCGAGCGCGCGCACCTGCTTGGCGAAGACCTGGTCGAACGCGTAGTCGTTGGCGATCGCCGTCAGGATCGACGAGTCGACCGTCAGCGCGATCGCCGGCAGCTCCGGACGCTCGCGCTCGAAGCGCCCGACCATCTCGGCGGCGAAGTGCTGCGCGTCGGCGGCCGAGCCGCCGTTGCCGCAGGCGAGGATGCGGCCGTCGGCGAACAGGCACGCGGTCATCGCCTCCGCCGCGCGCGCGATCGCGGGGGCGAGCTGCGGCCCCGAGGCCGCCTTGAGCTCGGCGCTCGCGGCGAAGTGCGCGCGGATGCGGGCCTCGTGGTCCATGCGCGGATTCTACGTCAGGCCGACACGACGTCCTTCACCCACTCGCAGCGCGCTTCGTCGAGGCCGTCGAGCAGGACTGCGTCGAAGCGGCAGGCGGGCTCGCGGGCGAGCGTGGCGAGGTAGCCTTGCGCCGCCTTCACCAGCCGGGCGCGCTTCGCCGCCGTGATCGACTCCGCGGCGCCGCCGCGGGAAGTGGAGCGCCGCAGCCGCACTTCGACGAACACGAGGGTCGCGCCGTCGCGCGCCACGAGGTCGATCTCGCCGAAGCGGCTGCGCACGTTGCGCGCCACGATCGCCAGTCCGTGCTTCTCGAGGTGCCGGGCGGCGAGCGCCTCCGCGCGCGCGCCGTCGGCGTTGCGCTTGCCGTCAGCGCGATCCATCGGCGGGCACGACCTGCCCGCGGCGCATCGTCGCGAAATCGCCCGAACGCGCGATCACACGGCTGTCGCCCAGCGTCAGGCGCCCGGTCGCCCCGGGCAGCGCGAGGCGCTCGGGCACGCCCTTCTCGAACGCATGGGCCACCGCGAACGCGTCGAGGCCCAGCGCAAAGAGCCGCTGCAGCGCGTTGGCGCCGAATTCGGGACGGGGGACGCCCGCGAACTCGGGCGCGGCGGGCCGCACCAGCCACGGCACGTCGACGAACACCACGCCCTCGAGGTCGGCGAGCGCGGCGCGCTCCATCGGCTCGTTGACGAGCGAGGTCGCGAACGCCGGCAGGCGCGGCGCGAACGTGCGGGCGAGCGCGGCCTGCGCGCCCGGCAGCGTCACCACCGCGGCCTGCGCGTTCGACCGGGCGAGGTCGCGGCGCAGTGCGCCGAGCGCCTCGGACGCGCCCTCGAAGACGTAGACTTCGGGCGGGCCGCCGCCGGAGGCCAGCCACGCGTCGGTGAACGCGGTCGCGAAGCGCTTCTCGAGCGGGCTCGAGCCGCCGATGAGCGCCACCGCCACGACCTGCTCGTCGCGAAGGCGCTGGGCGATCAGCCGCGCGTCCGCCTCGATCGACAGCGTCAGCGCGTAGGTCGACGGCGGCAGCGGCGTCCCGTCGTCGAACTGGTTGAGCGCGAGCGTCAGCGGCAGCGGCCGGTCGGAGGCGGCGAGCGCGCGCAGGTCGTCGCGCACCAGCGGGCCGACGACGACGCGCGCGCCGAGCTTCTCCGCCGCGTCGAACGCGCCGCGCACGCCGCCGTCCTCGTGGCCGACGACGCGCGTGCGCTGCTCGAGGCCGGCCGCCCGCGCCGCTGCGAGAAACCCGTCGCGCACCGCTTCGGCGGCGCGAGCATAATCGGGCGAGGCCAGCGGCAGGACGAGCGCGATGTCGGCGGCGCGCTGGGCGACAGTATCGCCGTCCGGTTTCGCGGCTTCGGCCGCGGCGGGCTTCGCCGGCGCTTCCGGTTGCGCCGCGGGCCTGGCCTCCGGCTGCGAGAGGACGCCAGGCGCGGCCGGCGGCGCCTGCGCCGCGGACGATCCGCACGCGAACGCGAGGGCGAGTGCGGCGAGCGAGCGTGCGGCGACGCGGGGCATGGGAGGCGCGGTGACGAAGAGGGAAGTCGCGGCGGAGGATGCTGGCGAGCACGGCCACGACGCGCCGCGCGGGTCATTATATGTGGTCGCCACGCCGCTCGGTAACCTCGCAGACCTGAGCGATCGCGCGCGCGCCACGCTCGCGAACGCCGACCGCATCCTCGCCGAGGACACGCGCGTGACCGGCGCGCTGCTGCGCCGCTGCGGCATCGCGACGCGGCCGAGCGCGCTGCACGAGCACAACGAGCAGCGGCGCATCGGCGAGGTGCTCGCCTGGCTCGCGGCGGGCGAGCGCGTGGTGCTGGCGAGCGACGCCGGCACCCCCGGCATCAGCGATCCGGGTGCGCGCCTCGTGCGCGCGGCGCTGGCTGCAAGCCTGCGCGTCGTGCCCGTTCCGGGACCGTCGGCGCTGGCCGCGATGGTGAGCGTGGCGGGGCTCGTCGCCGAGCGCTTCGCCTTCCTCGGCTTCCTGCCCTCGCAGGCGAAGGCGCGACGCGAACTCCTCGCGAGCGTGGCCTCGCTGCCGCTGGCGCTCGTCTGCTTCGAGGCGCCGCACCGGGTGCGCGCGACGGTTGCGGCGCTGCGCGAGGCGCTCGGCGACGAACGCACGCTCGTCGTCGGCCGCGAGCTCACCAAGCTGTTCGAGGAGGTTGCGAGGCTCGAGCTCGGGACTGCCGACGAATGGTTCGCGGCGGACGCGAATCGCGAGCGCGGCGAGTTCGTCCTCGTCGTGGACGCCGCGGAGCGCGCCGGCGCGCCGTCCGCCGTCGACGATGCCACGGCGCGCTGGCTCGCCGCACTGCTCGCCGAGATGCCGCCGTCGGCAGCGGCGCGCGTCGCGGCCGCCGCCACCGGCATTCCCCGCGACGCGCTCTACGAGCGGGCGGTCGCCCTCAAGCGGAACTAGGGTCAGAGCGGAATTCCCGCCGTCTGGATCTTCCGCGCTGACCCGGACTTCGGGAGGATAGTCGAGTCGGGCGCCGCTATTGCGCGCGGTCGACGAGCGCGGCGATCGCCGCGATCACCGCGCGCGGGGCGTCGAACCACGCCTCGTGGCCCACGGCTGCGAGCTCGATCGACTGCGCCCGCCCGCGCAGTTCGCGCGAGAGCGCGGCGAAGTCGGCGACGTTCGCGTGCTCGTCGTCCTCGCCCTGGACCAGCAGGACGGGCGCGGCGACGCGCGCGAGGAACGGCTCCAGCGTGCGTGCGTGAACCGCGGGGGAAGCCCACAGCGTCGCCCAGCGGGCGAGCAGCGCCGCGGGATCGCGGTGCTGTCGCCCGAACGCCTGCATCGCCTCGCCTGCCGCGAAGCGCGCGTGCGCCGACTGCACGCGGGCCGCGTCCTGCTCGCCGATCGCGGTGCGCGGCGCAAGCGCGACCACGCCCGTCACGTCGAAGCCGCTGCCCGCGTGGATCAGCGCGATCGCCGCGCCGTCCTCGTGACCGACCAGCACCGGTCGCGCGATGCCCTGCGAGTCCATGAGCGCCGGCAGCACCGACTGCGCCTCGACCTGCAGGTAGTCCGGGCCGGGCGGGCCCGCCGGAGGATCCGAGCGGCCGTGGCCGGCGCGCGAGTAGACCAGGACCGGGCAGCCCGATGCCCGCGCGAGTTCGCGGGGAAACCGATCCCAAGCCGCGAGCGAGCCAAGCGCACCGTGCAGGAGCACGATGTGCGGCGCGCGGGGCCGCGGCGCATCCGGCGCGATGGTCGCAGTCTCCAGGCGGCGGCCGTGGACGGTGGCGAATCCGCGCAGGACGGGTTGCGCTTGCTGTGGGTTCCGGAGCAGGCTCAGTGGACTACCCTCCGCGCTGCGCGCTTCGGGGCGGATTCGCCCCCGTGGCGCCCTGCGGGCTCACTTACCCTTGCCCCACGGAAGCGGCGAGGGAGCGGCGCGAGCGGCCCCGCGAAGCGGGGATCGACGGCAAGAGCGAGTCGCCGCAGCCCCGCCGACACGCGACGCTGCGGGTTCGCGCCTACGGTGCCGAGGCGGGGTCGGGGGCGAGGGGTCACGCAGGCTTGGCGCGGGGCGGCGATCGGAGGATGCTACCGGTCGGCTCGACATTCCCGCAGCCCGCCCGTCCGGCACCCCGTTGACGTCCGTCAAGGCCGGCACGGGGTCGTTCACCGAGAATTCGGCAACGAGATGCCGTTACGGACTCCGTCACAATGACCCTGCCCGCCGCCGACCTGGCCTTCGACGCCGACCTCGTGCGCAAGTACGACCAGTCGGGCCCGCGCTACACGTCGTACCCCACAGCCGACCGGTTCCACGACCGCTTCGGGCCGGCCGACTACGTGAACGCGCTGGTCGCGCGCACCCAGCAGCGCCCGGACGACCCGCTCTCGCTTTACGTGCACGTGCCGTTCTGCAACACGATCTGCTTCTACTGCGGTTGCAACAAGGTCATCACCAAGGACCACGGGCGCAGCGCGAAGTACATACGCTACGTCGCGCGCGAGATCGGCATCGTGTCGTCGATCCTCGAGACGCGCGCCCCCGTCGTCCAGCTGCACTGGGGCGGCGGCACGCCGACGTTCCTCGCGCGCGAGGAGATGGCCGACCTGATGGGCCACCTCACGAAGGCCTTCCGGGTCGCGCAGGACGCCGAGGTGTCGATCGAGGTGGACCCGCGCAAGGTCGATCCCGCCACGATCGCGTTCCTCGCGCGCCTGGGCTTCAACCGCGTCTCGGTGGGCATCCAGGACTTCGACCCCGACGTGCAGCGCGCCGTCAACCGCGTGCAGAGCGAGGCGGAGACGCTCGCGGTGATCGACGCCGCGCGCGCGAACGGCTTCGTGTCGGTGAACGCCGACCTGATCTACGGGCTGCCGAAGCAGAGCGTCGCGCGCTTCGCGGTGACGCTCGACAAGGTGATCGCCGCCTCGCCGGACCGCATCGCGCTCTACAGCTACGCGCACCTGCCGCACCTGTTCAAGCCGCAGCGGCGCATCGAGGTCGCCGACGTGCCCTCGCCCGCGGAGAAGCTCGCGATCCTGGCGCTCGCCATCGAGAAGCTCGGCGCGGCCGGCTACGTCTACATCGGCATGGACCATTTCGCGAAGCCCGGCGACGAGCTCGCGCGCGCGCAGGCCGCAGGCCGGCTGCACCGCAACTTCCAGGGCTACACGACGCGGCCGGAGTGCGATCTCCTCGCGTTCGGCATCTCGGCGATCGGCAAGATCGGACGCTCGTACGCCGCGAACGTGAAGACGCTCGACGAGTACTACGCGATCCTCGACCGCGGCGTGCTGCCGGTCAAGCGGGGCTACGAGCTGACCGACGACGACATCGTGAGGCGGGACGTCATCGCCCGGCTGATGTGCGACTTCGTGCTGCGGCCCGCCGAGGTGGAGGCGCGCCACGGCATACGCTTCGCCGAGTACTTCGACCTCGAGGTCGCCGCGCTCGCGCCGATGGCCGCCGACGGTCTGGTCCAGGTGACGCCCGACGCGATCCGCGTCACGCCGAAGGGCCGGCTGCTGGTGCGGCCGGTGGCGATGCTCTTCGACCGGCACCTCCGCGAGGCGGCGGAGGAGAAGCGCTACTCGCGCGTCATCTGATTCGATGCAAAAGGCGTTCGGGCGCGCGGTGGATGCCGCGCCGTCGACGTTGCGCCTCTTGCATCGAGCGATGGATCACGCGAGCGCCCTCGGGGCGGCCCGTCGGGCGCTCGCCGGCAACGGCACGCAACGACGAGCGCCGTACCCTCGTCGTGCGCCAGGCGTTCGAATGCCTCTTGCATCGACCTACATCGTCATGCCGCCGTCGGCGGCCAGCACCTGCCCGGTGACGAACGCGGCTGCGTCGGAGGCGAAGAACACGAACACCGGCGCGATCTCGTCGGGGTCGGCCCAGCGGCCCATCGGGATGCGCTCGAGGTAGCGGTCCTTGAAGCGCGGGTCGGTGCGGATCTTCTCGGTCATCGGCGTGGCGGCGCCCGGCGCGATCGCGTTGACCGTGATGCCGTGCTGCGCCAGCTCGCGCGCCGCCGACTTGGTGAGCCCGAGGATTCCGGCCTTCGCCGCGCTGTAGTTGATCTGGCCGATCGTGCCCAGCACCCCGGCGGCGGAGGTCACGTTGACGATGCGGCCGTAGCGGCGCGCGATCATGCCGGGCGCCACCGCCTGCAGGCAGTGGAAGCTGCCGGTCAGGTGCACGGCCAGCACCTCGTCCCATTGCGCCTGCGCCATCTTCTCCAGCATCGCCGCGCGCACGATCCCGGCGTTGTTGACCAGGACGTCGACGCGCCCGTGGCGTGCCGCGACGGCCGCGACCATGGCGTCGACGTCGCTGCGCGAGGCGACGTTGCACGCAAGTGCCGTCGCGTCGCCGCCCTGGGCGACGATGGCCTGCGCCACGCCCTGCGCCCGCTCGGCGTCGAGGTCGACGACCGCGACCTTCGCGCCCTCGCGGGCGAATGCCCGCGCGACGGCGGCGCCGATGCCCTGTCCGGCGCCGGTGACGATCGCGACCCGGTCGCGCAGTTGCATGCTCACTTGCTCCCGTGCGGGATCACCGCGGTGGCCTCGAGCTCGATCTTGCCGGGACTGTCGAGCAGGTCGACGACGAAGATCATGCTCATCGCCGGGTAGTGGCTGCCCATGTGCTTGCGCCAGACCGCGCCGAGCTCCCGCCGCGCGGCCATGTAGGCCGGCTTGTCGCAGCAGTAGGCGGTCATGCGCACGACGTGCTCGGGACGCCCGCCGGCCTGGGCGAGGACCGCGACGACGTTGGCGAGCGCCTGATCGAACTGCGGCACGATCTCCTCGCTGCGGAAGCGCTGCTGCGCGTCCCAGCCGACCTGGCCGGCGACGAACACGAGCCGGCCGCCGTCCACGGCGATGCCATTCGCGTAGCCGATCGGCTTCGCCCAGCCTTCGGGCAGCAGTGTCTGCATGGCGTTCCCTAATCGGTGTAGCGCGGCGGATCGGGATCGACCGCCCAGTCGACCGGCGGCTTCTCGACGCGGCCCATCCACTCGCGGACCAGCACCACGTGCTCCTCTTCCTCGGCCTTGAACTCCAGCGCGGCGCGGCGCACGGTCTCGTCGGTCGTGGACCTCGCCAGCTGCTCGAAGAAGCGCACGGCGCGCTCCTCGTTCGCCAGCGCGAGCGAGAGCGCGTGCCAGGGCGTCATCAGGTAGTGCACGGCATCGGCGGGCGTGGTCTCGGGGCCTTCGCAGCCCTCGAACTCGATGCGCGGCATCAGCGGCAGCGCGGTCCAGCCGCGCTGCGCCATCAGCTCGTCGGCGTGGCGCGCCTCGACCGCCGCGAGGCGGCGGAACATCGACGCGACCTCCGCATTGTTGTGCGTGTCCATCGCGTCGGCGAACTCCTCGTAGCGTTGCGCCGCTTCCTCCTCCATCGCGATCGCGGCGGCGAAGAACGCGTCCAGCGAAGATGCCGCGTCGGCGGTCATAGCTCGAATTCCTTCTCCAGGTCCGCGACCCCGGCGCGGGCCGGCGCCGGGTACCCCTTGTACGGCGCGCGGTTGCCCTTGTAGAGCACGCCGAGGTTGAAGCCGTCGTCGGTCATGATGCGCCGGGCGGCCCGCGCGGGATCGTCGGTGGCCTCGACCGGGGCGGGGTGCACGGCGTCCTTCCAGTCGCGCTGCTCGGGACGGAAGGTGACGCAGGGCGAAAGCACCTCGACGAACGAGAAGCCGGGGTGCACGATCGCCTGCGCGATGACCTCCGCGGTGCCGTTCGGGTCGCCCGAGAACGCGCGGGCGACGAAGTTGGCCCCCGAGGCGAGCGCGATCACCAGCGGATGGAACGCGCGCACGCCGGTGCCGCCGGGCGAGAGCTTGCTGTCCCAGTCGGGCTCGGTGGTCGGCGAGGGCTGGCCCTTGGTCATGCCGTAGACGTGGTTGTCCATCACGACGTAGGTGAGGTCGACGTTGCGGCGGCACGCGTGAAGGAAGTGGTTGCCCCCGATCGAGTAGCCGTCGCCGTCGCCGCCGGTGACCAGCACCGTGAGGTCGGGGCGCGCGACCTTGAGCCCGGTCGCCGCGGCGAGCGCGCGGCCGTGCACGCCGTGGAAGCCGTAGCACGACGTGTACGCGGGGATGCGCGAGCTGCAGCCGATGCCGGAGACGACGGCGACGTTCTCCGGCGTGAGGTCGAGCTTCGCCAGCGCCTTCGTGATCGCGGACAGGACGGAGAAGTCGCCGCAGCCTGGGCACCAGATCGGCTTGTACGACGACTTGTAGGCGGCGGCCGTGCGCGGCGCGCGCGCCGGGGCTTCGGCGAGGTCCATCAGGCGTTCCTCCAGGCCGCGATCGTCTCCGCCAGTTCGCCGGGACGCAGCGGCAGCGGCCCGGGGCGGTGGAAGCTCTGCTGCCGCGCCGGCAGGTCGGCGAGCGAGCGCAGGTAGCGGTGGAACTGCGCCGAGTGGTTCTGCTCGACGACGAGCACGCGCGACACGCCGTCGAGCGCGCGCGCGAGCTCCGCGGTGCGCAGCGGGGCGATGAGGCGCAGCACGATGAGCTTCACGCGCACGCCCTGCGCGGCGAGCCGCGCGACGGCCTCGCGCGCCGCGATCGACGCCGAGCCGAACGTGATGACGGCGGCCTCGCCCTCGCCCTCGACGTCGGCCCAGCGCTCGCCGTAGTCGTGCTGCGCGATCTTGCGCGCGCGCTTGTCGAGCTGCAGCTGGTGGTCGCGCACGTTGCCCGACGGGATGCCGCCCTCGCTGTGCTCGAGCCCGTCCGCCGTGTACACGGTGCCGGGGTTGCCGGGGACGGCCATCGGCGAAACGCCGCTCGGCGTGTCGCGGTAGCGCTTGTAGTCCGGCGCGTTCGGCTCGGGGACGATGCGCTTCGCGTCGAGCGCGAGCTCGTCGGGCCGGTCGACGACGGCGCGCGACTGGCCGAGGAACTGGTCGGAGAGCACGATCGCCGGCGCCTGGAGCTTCTCGGCGAGAGCCACGGCCCACTGCGTCGTCGCCACGCAGTCGGCGATCGAGGTCGGCGCGAGCACGAGGTGGGGAGCGTCGCCGTGCAGGCCCTGCGTGGCGATGGCGAGGTCGCCCTGCTCGCTCTTCGCAGGGATGCCGGTGGACGGGCCGCCGCGCATCACGTCGACGACGACGATCGGCGTCTCGGAGGCCACCGCGAGCCCGATGCCCTCGGTCATCAGCGCGAGCCCCGGCCCCGCGGTCGCGGTGAGCGACGGCACGCCGCCGTACGAGGCGCCGACGATCATGTTGACCGACGCGAGCTCGTCCTCCGCCTGCACGAGCGCGCCGCCGATCTTCGCGAGCGCGGGCGCCATCCACTCGAGCATCTCGGTGGCCGGCGTGATCGGGTAGGCGGCGACGAAGCGCACGCCGCCGCGGATCGCCCCGAACCCGGCGGCCTCGTTGCCGGAGATGAGCCAGCGCGCGCGGGAGCGCGGCCCCGGCGGGGGCAGCGGCGTCACGCCGCCGACGCCCTGCGCGGCGGCCACGCCGGCGTCGATCGCCGCGAGATTCGCCGCGACGGTTTCCGCCTTCTTCAACGTCCCCTTTGCGGCCTCGTGCAGCGCCTCGCGCGGCAGGCCCGCGAGCGCGCCCGCGAAGCCCAGCGCGACCATGTTCGCCCAGCTGCCGGCGATCGACTTCGCGGTCTTCTTGAACGGCACGGCGACGTAGCGCGCGCCGCTCGCGCGGTAGATCTCCGGCGCCTCGCCTTCGGCTTCCTCGCCGACGACGACGCTGTGCGCCGCGAGCGGGATCTCGTCGGCGAAGCGCTGCACGTTGCCCCAGTCGAGAGCGACGAGCGCGTCGAAGCGGTCGTCGAGGCCGTCGATCGGGTGCGGCGCGATGCGCAGCAGCGCCGCGGCTTCGCCGCCGCGGATCTGCGGGCCGCTGGTGCGCACCATCAGCCCGTAGTAGCCGGCGCCCGCGGCGGCTGTGAGGAGCAGCGTGCCCGCAGTCATGACGCCGCTGCCGCCGCTGCCGGCGAGCGCGATGGAAACGCCGCCGGCTGCGTGGGTCTTCTGGGGGGAAGCGTTGGGCACGGAAGTCCTCCGGTCGTTGGGGGTCAGGCCCGCGTTTCCCGGCTTGCGCTGAGCCGGGGCCGCGAAACGCGGGTCTGACCCCGGCGTGCGCGTAGTAGACCGCGCAGCCCGCGCGTGGGCATTTGACGAGGATCAATGCAATGCGAAGTCGACACGCGCAACCTTTTGGTCGTAATATACGCATTGCGGTACCAAATTACAACAATTGCTGCGCCGCGGGAGTCCGCGGCACGCCCGGAGGAGGGGCGGAGCATGGGCATGCAAGCGCACCGCTGGCTGATGACCGCGCAGGGAGCGCCGCTCGTGCGCGAGGCGTTCGTCGCCGAGCCGGCGGCCGGCGAGGTGGTCGTCGCGATCGCCGGCTGCGGCGTGTGCCACACCGACCTCGGCTACTACTACGACGGCGTGCGGACCAACCATCCGCTGCCGCTCGCGCTCGGCCACGAGATCTCCGGGCGCGTCGTCGCGGCGGGCGCGGGTGCACAGGGCTGGGTGGGCAAGGCGGTCATCGTGCCGGCCGTGCTGCCCTGCGGCGAGTGCGACCTCTGCAAGCGCGGCCTCGCGCCGATCTGCCGGGCGCAGAAGATGCCGGGCAACGACATCCAGGGCGGCTTCGCCAGCCACATCGTCGTGCCCGGGCGCGGGCTGTGCGAGGTCGACGAGGCGCGGCTCGCGAAGGCAGGACTCTCGCTCGCCGACGTCTCGATCGTCGCCGATGCGCTCACCACGCCCTACCAGGCCGTGCGGCGCGCCGGCGTCGCGCCCGGCAGCCTCGCCATCGTCGTCGGCGTGGGCGGGGTCGGCGGCTACTGCGTGCAGATCGCGCGCGCCTTCGGCGCGAAGGTCGTGGCCGTCGACGTGGACGCCGCGAAGCTCGCCGCCGTCGCCGAGCACGGCGCCGCGCTGACGCTGAACGCGCGCGAGCACGACGCGAAGGCGGTCAAGGGCGCGATCGCCGCCTTCGCCAAGGCGCAGGGGCTCAGGGCCACCGAGTGGATCGTCTTCGAGTGCTCGGGCACGGCCGCCGGCCAGTTGACCGCCTGGTCGCTGCTCGTGCACGGCGCGACGCTGTGCGTGGTCGGCTTCACGATGGACCGCGTCGAGATTCGCCTGTCGAACCTGATGGCGTTCGACGCGCGCGCGATCGGCAACTGGGGCTGCCCGCCCGAGTCGTACCCCGCCGCGCTCGAACTCGTGCTCGACGGCAGGGTGGCGATCGCCCCGTTCGTCGAGCGCCACCCGCTCGCCGACATCAACGCGGTCTTCCACGCCGTGCATCACAAGGAAATCCGCAGGCGCGCCGTCCTGGTGCCGGCGTGAAGCGACTCCCAACGAAAGGCCCCGCCGGATGAACGCCCCCGCAGCCTCCGACTTCCACTCGCACGACCTCGTCGCCGACTTCGGCAAGCCGGGCGTGCGCTACGAGCTCAAGCCCGCCACGCGGCCAGGCGGCGCCGTCGTGCCCGGCCTCTACAACGCCTGGATCACGCTCGACAACCCGTCGCAGTTCAACTCGTACACGACGGACATGGTGAAGGGGGTGATCCTCGCCTTTCGCGCCGCCTCCAACGCGCGCGACGTCAACTGCGTGGTGTTCACCGGCGCCGGCGACCGCGCGTTCTGCACCGGCGGCAACACGAAGGAGTACGCCGAGTACTACGCGGGGCAGCCGCAGGAGTACCGCCAGTACATGCGCCTGTTCAACGACATGGTGTCGGCCATCCTCGCCTGCGACAAGCCGGTGATCTGCCGCGTCAACGGCATGCGCATCGGCGGCGGGCAGGAGATCGGCATGGCCTGCGACTTCTCCGTGGCGCAGGACCTCGCCCGCTTCGGGCAGGCGGGGCCGAAGCACGGCTCGGCGCCGATCGGCGGGGCCACCGACTTCCTGCCGGTGATCGCGGGGGCCGAGCGCGCGATGGCTGCGTGCGTGCTGTGCGAGCCGTTCTCGGCGCACAAGGCGTACTGGATGGGGGTGCTGACCGACCTCGTGCCCGCACTCAAGGTCGACGGGAAGTTCGTCGCCAACCCGCTGGTCGAAACGCAGCGCATGGTCGACGAGTACGGCCGGTTCGTGTTCGGCGAGCCGAAGACCGGCGACGCGGCGAAGGAGGGCAAGGCGCTGCTCGCCCGCGGCAGCGTCGACCTCTCGCTCCTCGACGCGAAGGTCGAGGAGCTGTGCGCGAAGATGCTGCTCACCTTCCCCGACTGCACGACCAAGACGCTCGAGGAGCTGCGCAAGCCCAAGCTCGACGCCTGGAACCGCAACAAGGAGAACTCGCGCGCCTGGCTCGCGCTCAACATGATGACCGAGGCGCGCGCCGGGTTCACGGCGTTCAACGAGGGCACGAAGGACGACCGCGAGGTCGACTTCGTGCTGCTGCGCCAGAAGCTCGCCGCCGGCGAGAGCTGGGTCGGGCCGCTGCACGACAGCATCCAGCCGAAGGCGAAGCGCCATGGCTGACGCTCCGCTGCGCGTCGCCCGCGAGCGCGACGGCGCGCTGCTGCGGCTCACGCTGGCGCGGCCGAAGGCCAACCTCATCGACGCCGCGATGATCGCGGCGCTGTTCGACGCGCTCGAGGCGCACCGGCACGCGCCGGAGCTGCGCGGCGCGCTGATCGACCACGAGGGGCCGCACTTCAGCTTCGGGGCGAGCGTCGAGGAACACCTGCCGGCGCAGTGCGCGCAGATGCTCGCCTCGCTGCACGCGCTGCTGGGCGCGATGCTGGAGTACCCGGCGCCGATCCTCGTCGCCGCGCGCGGCCAGTGCCTCGGCGGCGGCCTCGAGCTGGCGCTCGCCGGGGGGCGCATCCACGCCGCGCCGGATGCGAAGTTCGGCCAGCCCGAGATGAAGCTCGGCGTGTTCGCGCCGGCGGCCTCGGTGCTGCTGCCCTGGCGCGTGAGCCAGCCGGCCGCCGAGGATCTGCTGTTCTCGGGTCGCGCGATCGGCGCCGAGGAGGCGCGCGCGATCGGACTGGTGCAGGCGATCGCGGAGGACCCGGCGGCGGCGGCGCTCGCGTATTTCGACGAGCACCTCGCCCCCCGCAGCGCGGCGAGCCTGCGCCACGCGCTCAAGGCGGCGCGCGGCGCGCGCGTGCAGCGCGCGAAGGCGCAGCTGGCCGACGTCGAGCGGCTCTACCTCGAAGGCCTCATGAAGACGCACGACGCGAACGAGGGGCTCGCGGCCTTCCTCGCCAAGCGCGCGCCGCGCTGGGAGCATCGCTGATGACCGCAACGATTCCCCCCGCTGTCGCCATCGTGCAGCGCTGCGAGGCGCTGTTCGACGACCTCGACTTCAAGGCGGTCAAGGCCTGGAAGGCCGCCGGGACTGGCCGCAAGGCGATCGGCTACATGCCGGTCTACGTGCCGCGCGAGCTGGTCCACGCCGCTGGCATGCTGCCGGTGGGCATCCTCGGCGGCGGCGACTCGCTGGAGGTGATCCAGGGGGACGCTTACTACCAGAGCTACATCTGCCGCATCCCGCGCTCGACGATCGAGCTCGGGCTGACCGGCCGCCTCGACTGCCTCGACGGCATGCTGTTCCCGTCGATCTGCGACGTGATCCGCAACCTGTCGGGCATGTGGCAGATCCTGTTCAAGGACAAGTACGTCCGCTACTTCGACGTGCCGCAGAACTACCAGGACGAGATCGGCGGCAGGTACTACGTCCACGAGCTGGAGATCCTGCGCGACGACCTCGGGAAGCTGCGCGGCAAGCCGATCGGCGACGCCGAGCTCAACGCGTCGATCGCCGTCTACAACGACAACCGCGCAGCCGTGCGCGACCTCTACGCGTACCGCGCGCGCAAGCCCTGGCAGGCGCCGACCTCCGAGGTCTACCTGCTGCTGCGCGCCGGCATGGTGCTGCCGCCCGAGGAGCACACGAAACTGGTGCGCGAGTACCTCGCCGCAGTCGACGAGTTTCCACGGCCGAAGCGCGACAACGCCCGCGTGGTGATCAACGGGACGTTCTGCGAGCAGCCGCCGCTCGCGCTGATCAAGTCGATCGAGATGTCGGGCTGCTACGTCGTCGACGACGACTTCATGCTGGTGACGCGCTGGCTGCTCGACGACGTGCCCGCCGACGGCAACCCGCTCGAGGAGCTGTCGAAGGCCTTCCTGCACCGCTCCGCGTCGACCGCGGCGAAGTACGACGCGACGCGCGAGGAGAAGGGCGTGTTCCTGCTGAAGCAGGTGAAGACGCGCGGCGCCGAGGGCGTCGTGTTCGCCGCGCCGTCGTTCTGCGACCCGGCGCTGCTCGAGCGGCCGATGCTGCAGGACGTCCTGGCGAAGCACGGGGTTCCCTATACGGCGTTCAAGTACGCCGAGAACACCGGGCAGATGGCGCCGATCCGCGAGCAGGCGGGCACCTTCGCCGATTCGATCAAGCTTTGGAGCGCGGCATGAGGGATGTCGTCGTCCCCGCGGAGGCGGGGACCCAGCGACTCTTGTTGCAGGACACTGGATTCCCGCCTGCGCGGGAATGACTGGAGCAATGAAATGACCACCGCCGCGATGCCCGCCTCCGTGAAGAAGCCGCAGAACGTCCAGAAGGAGGACGCGATGTGGCTGCAGAAGGAGCTCATCAACCGGAACTACACGGAGCTCGCCACGGCTCACCAGATGGGCCGCAAGGTGTCGGCGACGTTCGTCCCGGGAAACCTGAACGAGCTGCTGATGTGCTTCGACTTCGCGCGCAGCCTGCCGGAGACGAACGCGCTGCAGAACGGCATGCGCAAGAAGTCCGGCAAGATGATCATGGACGCCGAGCGCGACGGCCAGTCCGAGGACGTGTGCACCTACGTCAAGGCCGACCTCGGCATGATGATGGGCGGCGAGGTGGGGCCGACGGGCGAGGTGCTGCCGCGGCCGGACGTGCTGCTGCTCTCGTACACCGGCTGCTTCACGTTCATGAAGTGGTTCGAGCTGATCCGCCACAAGTACGGCTGCGAGACGGTGATGCTGCACGTCCCCTACCAGGGCGAGGGGAAGATCGCGCCGAACATGCGCGAGTACGTGGTGAAGCAGCTGAAGGAGAACGTGATCCCCACGCTCGAGCGCATCTCGGGGGTCAAGTTCGACATCGACCGGCTGCGCCAGTACATGAGGGAGTCGCAGAAGGCCGAGGAGGACCTGGTCGCCGTGCTGCAGTCGGCGAAGAACCGGCCCTCGCCGATCGACGGCTACTTCGGCGCCGTCTACTACATCGGCCCGATCTTCACGGCGTTCCGGGGCACGCCCGAAGCTTCGCAGTACTACAGCGTGCTGCGCGGCGAGATCGAGGAGCGCGTGCGGCAGGGCAAGGGCCCGGTCACGCCGGAAGGCGAGATGGGGGAGGAGAAGTACCGGCTCGTCGTCGAGGGGCCGCCCAACTGGACCAGCTTCCGGGACTTCTGGAAGATGTTCTACGAGGAGGGGGCGGTCGTCGTGTCGTCGACCTACGCCAAGGTCGGCGGGCTGTACGACTTCGGCTTCCGCCACGACGCCGACCGGCCGCTCGAGTCGCTCGCCGAGTACTGCCTCGGCTGCTACACGAACCTGAACCTGCCGTCGCGCATCGACATGATCTGCCGCTACATCGACGAGTACCAGGCCGACGGCCTGCTGATCAACTCGATCAAGAGCTGCAACAGCTTCTCCGCCGGCCAGCTCCTCATCCTGCGCGAGGTCGAGAAGCGCACCGGCAAGCCGGCGGCCTTCATCGAGACAGACCTCGTCGATCCGCGCTACTTCTCGGCGGCCAACGTGAAGAACCGGCTGGAGAGCTACTTCCAGATGATCAAGCAGAAGCGCACGTCGGGAGTCGGGCACGATCTGCCCCGCACGATCCCGATCGCGGCCGCCCACTAGCCGGGACAGGCCCGGCGCTCCGCGACGGACCGGCCGAACGAGAATGCGCGTGCCAGCAGACGGCCCCCTGCACGCCGGCAGCTTCATGAGCAAGTTCGAGAGACACTAGGGAATCGGAGAGCGGCATGCGCTGTTTCATCGGCATCGACCTCGGCTCCACGACGACCAAGGCAGTGGTCATCGACGAGCAGCAGAACATCCTCGGGCGCGGCATCACGAACTCGCGCTCGAACTACGATACGGCGGCCGCGATCGCCAAGCAGGAGGCGCTGGTCAACGGCCGCTTCCACCTGTTCCGCGAGGCGCTGTCGACCACCGGCGCCCTGAACGGCTCGCTGGACCGTTTCTTAAGCCAGCTCGAGCGCGACTTCCGTCTCGAGCAGTACCTCGAGCAGCTCGCCGACCTCGAGGCCACCTGCCGGCGCAATCTGGGCACCGCGAAGTTCGGCGACGCGACCGCGGGCGTGGGCGAGGCGCTGGGCGAGGTGTTCCGCCGCCTCGCCGCGGGCGCGCCGGAGCTGTTCGCCCCGGGGGCGAAGCGCAAGTCGGACTTCTTCCGCGACATCGCCGGCAGCCAGTACCTCGCCGTCGGCGAGGCCGTGGCGAAGGACGCGGGCGTGCGCTACGACTTCCTGCTCAACGTCTTCGACCGCTCGATCATCGAGGTCGAGAACCGGGTCTACGCGGATTCCATCCGCCGCCACCTGCTCGCCGCCCTCGAGCGCGCGTTCGTGGCGCTGCCCGAGACCGCGGGTCGCCGCTCCCGGGTGGAGGCGCCGATCAAGGGCATCCTCGACCTCGACATGGAGGAGACCTACATCGTCGGCACCGGCTACGGGCGCGCCAGGCTGCCGTTCTCCAAGGAGCACATCCGCTCGGAGATCCTCTGCCACGGGCTCGGCGCGCACATGATGTATCCGGGCACGGCGACGGTGCTCGACATCGGGGGCCAGGACACGAAGGCGATCCAGGTCGACCGCGCCGGCATCGTCGAGAGCTTCCAGATGAACGACCGCTGCGCCGCCGGCTGCGGCCGCTACCTGGGCTACATCGCCGACGAGATGAACATGGGCCTGCACGAGCTCGGCCCCATGGCGATGAAGTCGACGAAGACCATCCGCATCAACTCGACGTGCACCGTGTTCGCCGGCGCGGAGCTGCGCGACCGTCTCTCGCTCGGCGACAAGCGCGAGGACATCATGGCCGGCCTGCACCGCGCGATCATCCTGCGCGCGATGTCGATCCTGGCGCGCTCGGGCGGCATCCGCGACGAGTTCACGTTCACCGGCGGCGTGGCGAAGAACGAGGCGGCGGTCAAGGCGCTGCGCGAGCTCGTCCGCGAGAACTACGGCGAGCTGACGCTCAACATCGATCCCGACTCCATCTACACCGGGGCGCTCGGCGGCGCGACGTTCGCCTGGCGGGCGGTGATGGAGGAGGGCAGGACGGCGGAGGCACGGGCATGAGCCCGGGAAGCAGGGGCCCCGCAGACGCGGAGCGCTGCGGGGATGCGACCAGGGCTCGTGCCCGCGCGCCGACAACGCGACGTCGCGCAAGCCATCTGCGCTCATGGATGTGCACGGGCATGAGCCCGGGAAGCAGGGGCCCCGCAGACGCGGAGCGCTGCGGGGATGCGACCAGGGCTCGTGCCCGCGCGCCGACAACGCGACGTCGCGCAAGCCATCTGCGCTCATGGATGTGCACGGGCATGATCGGTCGTCGTCATCCCCGCGAACGCGGGGATCCAGCGACTTTCGACCAACGACACTGGGTTCCCGCCTGCGCGGGAACGACGGAGTTTCGGGCATGAAGCACACGATCGGCATCGACATCGGCTCCGGCGCCGTCAAGACCGCGCTGTTCGCGTTCGACGCGAACGGCAAGCCGCGCTGGCTCGCGAAACGATGCGAGCGCATCCGCCGGCGCGACCCGATGACGCTGGCGCAGGAGGGTCGCGACGGCGTGCTCGCCGACGCGGGGCTCGGCGCCGACGACGTCGCCTACGTCGCCACCACCGGCGAGGGCGAGAACGTCAAGTTCGCCACCGGCCACTTCTACTCGATGACCACGCACGCCCGCGGCGGCGTGTTCCTCGAGCCGGGGGCGCGCGCGGTCGTCGACATCGGGGCGCTGAACGGCCGCGCGATCTACGTCGACGAGCGCGGCAAGGTGCTCTCCTACAAGATGACCAGCCAGTGCGCGTCGGGCTCGGGGCAGTTCCTCGAGAACATCGCGCGCTACCTCGGCGTCGCCGTCGAGGAGATCGGACCGCTCTCGCAGACCTCGCAGAACCCGGAGAAGGTCTCGTCGATCTGCGCGGTGCTGGCGGAGACCGACGTCATCAACATGGTCTCGCGCGGCATCGCCACGCCCGACATCCTGAAGGGCATCCACCTGTCGATGGCCTCGCGCATCGTCAAGCTGCTCAAGGTCACCGGCATCAAGGAGGGCAAGGCGCTGATGACCGGCGGACTCGCGCTCGACACCGGGCTGCTGGCCGCGATCCGCGAGGAGATGGCCAACGAGAAGGTCGGCGTCGAGGCCGTGGCGCACGAGGACTCGATCTACGCCGGCGCCATCGGCGCGGCGCTCTGGGGCGCGTTCCGCCACGACAGGCTGTCCGCCCTCGAGCGCGCCGCCGCCTGACCCGACCCGACGAGGAGCCGACGATGGCCCTGATGATCGACGACAACTGCACCGCCTGCGACGCCTGCCTTCCGGTGTGCCCCAACGACGCCATTGCCAAGGCCGATCCCGCCTACGTGATCGACCCGGCGAAGTGCACCGAGTGCGTCGGCGCCGAGGACGAGCCGCAATGCCGCCTCGTCTGTCCCGCCGACTGCATCGTCGATCACCCGGACTTCCGCGAGACGCCCGAGGAGCTGCAGGCGAAGTACGAGTCGCTGCACGGGTAGCGGCGCGATCGCGGAGGCAGGCGGTGACCTTCCGGCGCTACCCGCTGTCGCGCGTCTACGGCCTGCTGGAGCCGGGGCCGGTGGTGCTGCTCGTCACCGCTCGCAAGGGCCGGGCGAACGCGATGGCGATGTCCTGGCACACGATGCTCGAGTTCGAGCCGCCGCTCGTGGGTTGCGTCGTCAGCAACCGCAACTACTCTTTCGACACGCTGAAGGCCACGCGCGAGTGCGTGATCGCGATCCCCGCCGTGGACGTCGCCCGCAAGGTGGTGCGCTGCGGCAACGCCTCCGGGCGCAGCGTCGACAAGTTCGCGAAGTTCGGGCTCACCGCATCGCCCGCGGCGCGCGTCGCGGCGCCGCTAGTCGCCGAGTGTTACGCGAACCTCGAGTGCCGCGTGGTCGACACGAGCCGCGTGGCGAGGTACGGGTTCTTCGTGCTCGAGGTCGTCGAGGCCTGGGTGGACGCCGCGCGACGCGATCCGCGCACGATCCACCACCGCGGGCGCGGGCGGTTCATGCTGGCGGGGGAGACGGTCCGCCTGCCCTCGCGGGCGATGTGACGGCCGCTGCCGGCCCCGGCGCGGCAGTCGCGGCGCGTCAGCCGCGCACGAACGCGAGCCGCTGCGACGGCGCGAAGCCCTGCGCGTACAGGAAGCCGAGCAGCGCGAAGTCCTGCGGCGCGACGATCGTCTCGATGCGCTCGATGTGCAGCGCCTCGAGGTTGAACGCGAGCTGCGAGAGCATCGCGCGACCGACGCCGCGGTGCGCCCACGCCGGGTCGACGCCGATCGTGTCGAGCACCGCGACGGGTTCGGTGCGGCCGTAGTCGCCGAGGTCGGCGCGGGCCATCAGGAAGCCGACGACCTCGCCGTCGAGGCGGGCGGTCAGCGACACGCGGATCGCAGCGTCGTCGAGCGCCTCGGCGAGCTTGTGCTCGATGTAGGCGCTGCGGTCGCGGCCGGTGACGCGGCGGTCGACGCGCACGATGTCGGCGAGGTCCGCGCGCGTCATCGTGCGCACGTCGGCCATGTCGCGCGCGAGCTTCTCGGCGTCGTTGTCGTCCTGCAGGCCGTAGTCGATCTCGCGGTGCCCCGCGTCGCCGGGCGCGTCGACCGGGTCCTCGCGGCGCGCATCCGCCAGCTCGCCGGCGACCGCGCGGTCGACGACGAGCCCCGGCGCGAGCCGGAAGCCCATGGCGTCGAACCACGCCAGCAGCGCGTGATCGTTCCACGCGGCGGCGGTGCGCAGCTCGCTGGCGCCGTGGCGCCTGCCCCACGCGGCGAGCGCGTCGAGCAGCGCGGCGCCCACGCCGTGGTGCTGGCGATCCGGCCGCACGCCGACGATCTCGAGGCGCAGCGACGGCGAGCTGCGGCCGAACTCGCCCTCCAGCACGCGGGCGAGGACGTAGCCGGTCAGTGCGTCGCCGTCGACGGCAGCGAACTGCGCGTGCAGGCCGGGCTCGCGGATCGCGGCGGCGAGGCGGCGCTCGATGTAGGCGCGGCGCGGGCGGCGCTCGAGCGCGGCATCGATCGCGACGACGGCGTCGAGGTCGCGCGGCGCGAGCGGGCGGATCGTGGCGACGCTGGTCGGCGTTGCGGTGGCGGCAGGCATGGCGTGCTCCGTGGTGCGGCGAAGTATGCGCCGCGCCGCCGTCTGCGGCACGCCGCGGCGTCCTCCGCCCTAATTCGGTATCGCGATACCGAATTAAAGTGGAAAGCGGCCGCGTCGCCCTTGACGCCGATCAACCCGGCGCGAAGGCCAGCTCCGCGACGACGCGGCGGACCAGCACCGCGGCCACGGTGCGGCGCCAGTTCGACGACGTGACCGTCGACCGCATCGGCTTCGCCTGCTTCTGCACCCGCTTGGCCAGTCCGCCCAGCATGGCCTCGTCGACGGGGCGGCCGACGCACTCGGCCGTGCCGTCAAGCAGCAGCGGGTGCGAATTCGTGCCGGTCAGCGCGACGCGCAGCGACGCGATCGCGCCGCCGTCGTCGAGCGCCACGCGGGCCGCCGCCCCGGCGAGCGGGAAGTCGATCGCGCCGCGCGGGCGGGCCTTGCGGTAGGCGTTGCGCGATCCCGCCGGCTGCGGGGGGACGTGCACGCGCAGGAGGATCTCGCCGCGGCCGAGCGCGAGGTGCTTCGCGCCGTCGTCCACGAACATCCGCTCGAGCGGAACGCGCCGCGAGCCCTGCGGCCCGGCGACCTCCGCTTCGGCCGCGAGGGCGATCAGCGCAGCGGCCGTGTCGCCCGAGTAGGCGGCGTGGCAGCGCGTGCCCTGCGGCGCGACGTGGCAGGTGTCGCCGCCGTGCTTGAGGCAGAAGTCGTTGGCGCGGCGCCACCACTCGCTCTGGTTGTAGAACACGCAGCGCGTGTCGAGGCACAGGTTGCCTCCCAGCGTGGCGGCGGTTCGGTGCGAAGGCCCCGCCACGCTCGCCGCCGCCTGCTGCAACGCGGGCAGCGCGCGCGCGATCGCGTCGTCGCGCACGACGCGGGCGAGCGTTACGCCGGCGCCGATCGCGATGCTGCCGTCGGCGCCCGCCTCGATGGCGTCGAGGCCCGGCACGCCGGAGAGATCGACCAGCACCGAGGGCGCGCCGATGCCGCGGCGCAGGTTCGGCACGAGATCGGTGCCGCCGGCGAGCGGCCGCGCGAGCGGGTCGCGCGCGAGCAGCGCGACGGCCTCGTCGAGCGAGTCGGGCCGCGAGAGCCGGAATTCGTGCATGCGGTCCATCACGCGCCTCCGGCGGCGCGCGCGGCTTTCGCGGCGGCAAGCTGCGCCGCGCGCCGGCGGTCGACGATGGCCGCGAGCAGGTGCTCCGGCGTGGCCGGCAGCTCGTTGAGCGCGATGCCGGTCGCGTCCGCGATCGCGCTGGTGAGCGCCGGCAGGAAGCCGGACAGCGCGCCTTCGCCCGCCTCCTTCGCGCCGAACGGGCCGTTGGGGTCCGGCGCCTCGACGATGTAGGTCTCGATCGGCGGCGACTCGGCGATCGTCGGGATGCGGTAGTCGATCATGTTGGCGCGCAGGTGCAGGCCGTCGTGGTAGCGCGTCTCCTCGCCGAGCGCCTGCCCCATGCCCATCCACACCGAGCCCTGGACCTGCCCTTCGACCGCGAGCGGATTGATCGCGCGCCCGCAGTCGTGCGCCACCCAGACGCGCTCGACGCGCACCTCGCCGGTCTCCTCGTCGACGGCGACCTCGACCACCTGCGCGGCGTAGGAGAAGCCCGCGGACGAGCCGACCGCGGCGCCGCGGAACTTCCCGCCCTGCGTCTCCGGCGGCGTGGACCACGCGCCCTTTACGCTGAGTGTTCCCGACGGTTCGAGCGCGGCGTTGACGACGTCCTTCCAGCCCAGCTCGCGGTCGGTGCCGCGCACGCGGTAGGTCTCGCCGTCGGCCTCGACGTCCTCGACGGCGACTTCGAGCTTGCGAGCGGCGGCCTGGATCAACTCGCGCCTGAGCGCGTCGGCGGCGCGGATCGCGGCGTTGCCGACCATGAACGAAACGCGCGAGGAGTAGCTGCCGTTGTCCTTCGGCGTCACTGCGCTGTCGTTGGCGAACACGCGGAAGCGGTCGAGCGGCAGCGCGAGCACCTCGGCGGCCACCTGCGCGATGAGCGTCGAGCTGCCCTGGCCTATGTCGGAGGCGCCGGTGAGCACCGTGACTGCGCCGTCGAAGTCCAGCTTGAGCTGCACCACCGCGTGCGGCTCGCCGGTCCAGTGCACCGGCTTGGCCGAGCCGCTGACGTAGTGCGAGCAGGCCATCCCCAGCCCGCGGCCGCGCGGCAGCCTGCCGCGCCGCTCGCGCCAGCGCGAGGCGCGCTCGACGATGTCGAGGCACTCGCCGAGACCGCAGGAGTTGACCTGCAGGTCGTTGATCGTGCGCCACGGCGGCACGATCAGGTTGGCGCGGCGCACGGCGAACGGGTCGAGGCCCAGCTCGCCCGCCATGCGATCGAGCAGCGACTCGAATGCGTGACGCGCGTCGACCGAGCCGTGGCCGCGCATCGCGCCGTTCGGCGGCGTGTTCGCGTAGACGCGCACCCCGCGGTAGCGGCTCGCCGGCACGCGGTACAGCGCGTGCAGCAGCGCGCCCGCGTAGAGGATCGTCACCAGCCCGTAGCCCGCGTAGGCGCCGCCGCGCTGCACGATCTCGGCGTCCACGGCAGTGATCGCCCCGTCGCGCGCGAGGCCGATCTTCATGCGGATGTCGGTCTGCGGCCGCCCGCGGTGCGTGAGGAAGCTCTCCTCGCGCGAGAGCTCCAGCTTCACCGTGCCGCCCGCGGCGCGCGCGAGCAGCGCCGCGACGATCTCGAAGTTGAGCGTCTCGGTGCGGTGGCCGAAGCCGCCGCCCACGAACGGCTTGACCACGCGGATGCGCGATTCGTCGAGCGCGAGGCAGCGCGCGAGCGCCAGGTGCACGTAGTAGGGCACCTGCGTCACCGAGTGCAGCGTGAGCCGGCCGCGCTCGGCGTCCCACTCGGCGAGCGCCGCGTTGGGCTCCATCATCGCGTGCGTGACCTCGGCGTAGTGGAAGCGCTCCTCGCGCACGAGGTCGGCCGCCGCGAAGCCGGCGTCGGGATCGCCGAACACGTGGTCGACCTCGCGCTCGACGTTGCCCGGCTTGTTCGCGTGCAGCAGCACGGCGTCCGGCGCGCGGGCGGCGGCGTCGTCGAAGTACGCCGGCAGCGGCTCGAAGTCGAGCACGATGGCATCGAGCGCCGCGCGCGCGGTCGCGGCGTCGACCGCGGCCACGGCGGCGACCGGCTCGCCGCGGTAGCGCACGCGCTCGCGGGCGAGCGGGAACTCGTTCTGCGCGATCGGTATGACGCCGTAGGCGATGTCGCAGTCGGCGCCGGTGACCACCGCTCGCACGCCGGGGATCGCCAGCGCCGCCGAGACGTCGATGCCGCGGATCGTCGCGTGCGCGGCCGGGCTGCGCAGGATCGCGCCGACCAGCGCGCCCGCGGCGGGCAGGTCGGCGGTGTATTTCGCGCGACCCGTGACCTTCTCGACGCCGTCGATCAGGGGCTGGCGGACCCCGACGGCGACTCCCCTGACGCCGGGCGCGCCCGGCTTCACTCGCGCGCCTCCGCGGCCGCCTGCACCGACTCGATGATCTTGACGTAGCCGGTGCAGCGGCAGATGTTGCCGCCCAGCGCCGCGCGGATCGCCGCCTCGTCCGGGTGCGGATCGCGCCGGAGCAGCGCTTCGGAAGCCATGATCATGCCGGGGGTGCAGAAGCCGCACTGCGTGCCGAGCTTCTCGTGGAACGCCGCCTGCAGCGCCGACATGCGCCCGCTCCGCGCGAGCGACTCGATGGTCTCGACGCGCCTGCCTTCGCAGCGCGCGGCGAGCGTGATGCAGGCGAGCGCCGGCTCGCCGTCGATCAGCACCGTGCAGGCGCCGCACTCGCCGCCGTCGCAGCCGCGCTTCGTGCCGGTGAGGCCGAGCTGTTCGCGCAGGTAGTCGAGCAGCAGCGTCGAGTCGGCGACCGCGTCCTCGCGGCGCGTCCCGTTGATCGTCACGTCGAGGATGCGTTTCGGCATGGCTTCAGTTCATTGCGGGGCGCAGGCCGAGCACCCGCGCGGCACGGGCCCGGCGGAGGCGCGGAAGGTCGGCGCCGTCCCCGCGCCTGCGATGCGCGCGTCCATCGCCCGGACGTCCCGCGCCCTACGCTCGCGTGCCGCGGACAGGCAGCGCGGGCAGCGTGTAGCCCTGCGTGTGCCCGGCGCGCAGCACCAGCGTCGCCTTGAGCCACGCGCCGAAGAGCGCGGCGCACAGGCCGGCTGCCAGCAGGAGCCACGGCGCCCAGGGCTGCGTCCGCACGGCCGCCGCGATCGCCAGCAGGACCAGCGGCGCCAGCGTGCCGCCCCAGAGCAGCGCGCGGCCCGCCGCGTCGAGCGCGCGCGCAGGCGCGGCGGCGAGCGCCCTGCCGAGGCCGCGGCGGTAGATGCGGAAGATCACGTAGCGGGCGATGATCGCCACGCCGAGCCACCCGGCCACGCGGGCCGAGCGCAACTCGAGGAACGCGGCGAGCGCCAGCCAAAGCCCGAGACCCTCCGCCATGCCGGTGGCGACGAACAGCCACGGCACCTGCGGCGCGCGCCACGCGGGGATACCGCGTGCGGCGTGCACCATGCGGCCCTGGCAGTAGACGAACGCCAGGGCCAGCGCCGCCGCGGTCGCGACGAACGCGAGGCTGCCGAATGCGCCTGCGACCCCGCACGCGAACAGCAGCGGCGCGACGATCGCCTCGCGCGTCATCCAGGACGTCGCCGGATTGCGCACGACGTTCGCCGCGCGCAGCGGCCGGCCGATCTCGGCGAACACGGCGGCGAGCCCGCAGGCAACGATGGCGAGGCCGGCGAGCAGCGGGACGACGAGCGCCGTGCCGCGCGCCCCCGACAGCGCAGCCGCGACGACGAGGCCCGCGCCGGCGCCGCCGCAGACGAAGTTCGCCGCGGCGCGCGCGTCCCAGAACGACTGCGGCCAGGGGTTCGGCCCGTAGGCGTAGGCGATCGTCATTGTGCGGCCTCCGGCAGTGCCTTGTCCCACAGGTAGTAGAAGCCCGGGCCGGTGCCGAGCTCGGCGTGCATGCGGAAGTGGCGATTCTCGCGCAGCAGCTGCGACACGTTGCTGCCCGGATCGTCGAGGTCGCCGAACGCGAGCGCGCCCGAGAGGCACGAGTTGACGCACGCCGGCGTGGCCTCCGGGTCGACGCCGGGCGTCAGCCCCTGCGCGGTGCCGGAGTCGATGCGCTCGACGCAGAACGTGCACTTGGTCGCCACCGCGATGCGCGCCGGGTCGTGGCGCTTCGCCTCGTGCTTCGCCGGCGCCCCGCCGTAGGCGAACACCGCGCGCGGGGTGCGGTGGCGCGCCTGGTAGGGGCAGGCGACCGCGCAGTAGCCGCAGCCGAGGCACAGGTCGTAGTCGACGGTGACGATCCCGTCGTCGCGCTTGCGCGTCGCGGTCGTCGGGCAGACGTCGAGGCACGGCGGCTCGTCGCAGTGCTGGCAGCCGACCGGCAGGAACACGCGCTTCACGTCGGGAAACTCGCCCACCTCCACGTCGAGCACGCGCCGCCACTGCACTCCGGGCGGCGTGGCGTTGGCGTGGCGGCAGGCGGCCGTGCACGTCTGGCAGCCCACGCAGCGGCGCAGGTCCGCGACCATCGCCCAGCGCGTCACGACTTGGCTCCCGCGCGGGCGAGCCGCACGCGCACGACGTCGCAGCCCGAGCCGGTCGAGTCGGTGAGCTTGAGCGACATCGCGGCCAGCGAGTTGAGGCTCGCGTTGCCGATGTCCTTCGCGAACGGCGTCACCCAGTGCTCGAACTGGCCGATGGCGAGCAGCGTGTCGGGGCGGATGCCCTCGCGCACGACCGCGCGGCCGCGCGTCGTGCGATGCGGCACGGAGAGCTCGATCTCGTCGCCGTCCTCGATGCCGAGCCGGCGCGCGGTGGACGCGTTGACGATCACGCCGCGGTGGCCGGTGACGTTGTCGGCGACCTCCTTCATGAGCTGCATCGCCATGTTGCCGCCCCACGCGTACTGCATGCTGCGGGCGGTGAGCAGCCACAGCGGGTAGTCGGAGGGCTCGGCGCCGGCGTCGCGCAGCGCCTCGTCCCACAGGCCGGGGAAGTCGTGCCACTCGGGCAGCGCGCGGTACTCGAGGAGCTGAGTGTCCCACCAGCGCATGTCGTGCTCGTGCAGGCGGCGGCCAAGCTCGGCGCCGACGCGCTGCAGCCGCTCCTGGTAGGGCAGCTCGAAGCGCAGGTTCATGCGCTCGAGCGTGGGGTAGAGGAACCACTCGACCTGCGAGTACGGGTGCGTCATCGTGCCGTGCTCGCGCCACCAGTCGAGCCCGTGGACCTCGCGCCCCTCGCTCACCTCGGCGCTCGCGGCCTTGCACACCGCGTCCCACACCGCTTCGCAGCTCGGCGACTGGTTCGCGGGCAGCGAGAAGTCGTGCCCGGCGACCTTGAGCGGGACGCAGGCGATGCCGCGGTTGATCGCGTCGACGTACTTGTCCGTCAGCCCGCAGCGCCGCGCGAGCTCGGTGGCGATGTCCGTGAAGTCGCGCACGTCGCCCTCGGGGGCGACGACCGGCTGGCGCAGCGCGAATCCGGCGTGGTCCCAGAACTGCTCGACGTACTTGGTGCCGCCGATGCGTATGAGCTGCAGGCTCTCGAGGTCGCCGGCCTCGGGCAGCAGGATGTCGGCGTAGTGGTTCGTCTCGTCGCGCGTGAACGCGAACGCCACGACGAACGGGAAGCGCGCCATCTTCTCCTGCAGGCCCGGCGTGTCCCAGAAGGAGATCGCGGGATTGGTGCGGTAGACGATCCAGAGGTCCGGCAGCGTCACGCGCGGCAGCCCCTTCGGCGTCTCGTCGAGGAACATCCACGAGAAGTGCGTCGGCCCGAGCGCCTGGCTCCACGGGCCGTCGGCGGCGAGCGGCACCATCGTCCGGTAGGCGTTGCGGATGTTCGGCTTCGGCTTCCAGCGCGCCTTGTCGGTGGGGTTGAGCGGGTAGTCCATGAACCCGTCGAGGCCCGCCTTCACGCTCTTGTGGCGGTCGTTGTACGTGCGGTTGAGCCGCACGGTGGTGCCGATCGTCCCTCCCGGCACCTCGAGCGCGCCGACGAGCGCGGCGAGCATCGTGCGCGCCCACACGCACTCGTAGCCGCCCCAGCCGTTGTTCACCGTCTTGCCCAGCGTGACCGCGACCGGCCGGAACGGCAGCGTGACGCCGTCGACGACGATCGTCTCGCCCACGCGCGCGTGGTCGAGGTACTCGTTGGCGATGCGGCGGATCGTGGCCGCCGGGACCTCGCACACGCCCTGCGCCCACTCGGGCGTGTACTGCGCCATGTGCTCGGCGTACAGCGTGAACGCGGTCGTGCCCTGGAGCCGCCCTTGCGCGAGCACCTCGTCGTCCGGGCCGATCTCGATGGCGTCGGCCTCGTAGCGGCCTTCGAGCGCAGGCGTCGCGCCGGGAGCGTCGAACGGCGCCGCGGCGCCCGAGCGCGTGTCGTGCAGCAGCGGCTTGCGCGACGCCGGATCGCGCAGGAAGTACCCGTGCGGCCCGACGAGGTAGGGCGAAGCGGTGTGGCCGGCGAGGAACGCGATGTCGAGGCGCTCGCGGGGGGCCGCGAGCATCACGTGCATCAGCGCGAAGAGGAAGGCGGCGTCGGTCTTCGGCCTGATCGGGATCCACTCGGCGGAGCAGGCGCCCGTCACCGACAGGTGCGGCTCGACCTGCACGCGCTTCAGTCCCCTGATGCGCGCGTCGGCGTGCCTCGCGACGCCGGCCACGCCGCCCGAGGCCTCGATGTTCATGCCGCAGGAGATGATGTACTCGGTGCGCGGCGTGTCTGGCGCGACGATGAACGCGCGGTGCCAGTACTCGCCGTACAGGTGCTCGGAGTGGTAGCACTTCACGCCCTGTCCCGAGCCGAAGCCCATGTCCATCGGGCCGAACGCGGCGAGAAACGCGGGGAACGTGCCCATGTAAGCCTGCGGCGTGCCCGCGCCGCCGAACGACGCTGCCACGCGCGGGTAGCCCGACTCGTCGAGCAGCCCCTGCGCGCGGATCGCGTTGAGCTTGTCCGCGACGATCGACAGCGCCTCGTCCCACGAGATGGGCACGAAGCCCGGATCTTCGTGGCGGCCCTTGCGCGGGTTCGTCCGCTTCATCGGCGACGACACGCGGTTCGGGTGGTAGGTCTTCTGCACCAGACCGTAGGCCTTGACGCAGACCTTGCCGTGGCCGGGGTGGATGCCGGCGGCGCAGAAGTTCGGCTCGACCTCGGTGGCGATCCCGTCGACGACCTTCACCGTCAGCAGGTCGGGGCCGGCCACGCACTGGTAGCAGTAGGTGGGGACGCGGCGCGCGCTGCCTGCAACCGCCGCGAGCTCGTTGGGGGCGTTCACTCCTCGTCCTCCTTCTGCAGGCCGGCCTTGCCGTCCTTCGCGGCGGGGTGGCCGGGCGGGAACTCGCGCGCGGCCGTGTCCATGTCGCGCACGCGCATCGGCGTCGCGTCCGGCCGCGCTCGCCGGCCCATGAACCCGACGGTGCGCGCCGCGCCGACCCGGATCGTGCCGCTGCCGGATGCGCCGGGGACCAGACTCGCCTTCATCGCCAGGAAACCTCCGTCTGCCGGTGCGCGGCAGCGCTCGGGCGCCGCCCGCGACGGCTCGTCCACCGTTCGCGCTGCGCGTGCCGGCGGCGGACCGGCGGCGCGTGTCGTCTCGCGGCCGCCAGTTGCCGGATCGGCCGGATCGGGCTAATCTGGCATCCGAATGCGTATTTGTGATTTGATGTACGTCATCCTTTTGGTTCGCGGGCGTCGCGGGGGCGAGCGTTGAGCGGCGCGCCGCGCCGCCGTGCCCCCGGCGCGGCTGCCGGGGCGGTCGCCGTTCGGCCGGTGCGCGCGGCCGACCTCGACGCGGTGATCGCCATCGACACGCGCGTGACCGGCATCGAGAAACGCGCCTACTGGCAGGGCGTCTACAAGCGCTACGGCGCCTCGCGCAGCGAAGGCCGGCAGTTCCTCGTCGCCGACGCCGGAGGCGTCGTCGCCGGCTTCGTCATCGGCGAGGTGCGCGACTGGGAGTTCGGCTCGCCGCCCTGCGGCTGGGTGTTCGCCATCGACGTCGATCCGGACGCGCGGCAGGCGGGCGTGGGCACCCGCCTGCTCGCCGCCATCTGCGCGGGCTTCCGCGCCGCCGGCGTGACCAAGGTGCGCACGATGCTCTCGCGCGACAACCGCCTGATCCTCTCGTTCTTCCGCAGCCAGGGGATGATGGCCGCGCCGTTCATCCCGCTGGAGATGGACGCGTGAAGCTGCAGAAGAACACCCGGCTCGCGCTCTACAGCGTGCTCGAGTTCGCCGCGGACCCGGCGCGGCACATCGCGGCCTCGTCGATCGCCGAGCGCTACGACGTCTCGCCGCACCACCTCGCCAAGGTGCTCTCGGAACTCGCGCGCGCGGGCGTCGTCGAGTCGGTGCGCGGCGTCGGCGGCGGCTACCGCTTCGCGGCCAACGCCCGCCGGCTGACGCTGCTCGACGTGATCCAGCTGTTCGAGGACTTCGACGGGCGCGACGAGCGGCGCGAAGGCGGCGACGACACGCCGGTCGGCCGGGCGCTGGCCACCGTGCTCGAGGAGGTCGACGAGATGGCGCGCGCGACGTTCGCCACGATCACGCTCGCCACGATGCTGCGCATCGTCGAGCGCCACCGAAAGTAGGGTCGGACCCTACTTTCCTGGCCAGGGCACGCCGCGGCGGGCGGCCATCTCGGCGCCGATCGCGGCGAGCTCGGCGGGGGTCAGCGTTTCCGCGCACAGCGGGATCAGCCGGTCGTTCTCCAGCGCGATGTGCGCCGCGTAGGCGTCGCAGACCTCGCGCACGAGCGCGGGCGGCAGCGTCTCGCGGCTCCCGGCGGCGATGGCCGCGAGCAGCGGGCGCAACCGCCGCCAGTTCGCCTCGAACGCGCCGTGGTGGTCGCGTTCGAGCGCGGCGATCGTCTCGCGTGCCGAAGGCGCGCGGGCGAGCAGCCTGGGGAAGACGCTCGCCTCCTCGTCGGCGTGGTGGTTCGGCGCCGCGTCGTCGAAGTACCTCAGGATCGCGCGCGCGGCGGCCTGCGCGTCGCGGTCGGCGCCGTGCCCGGGCAGGTGCGCGGCGAGCCGCCGCAGCGTGCCGAGCTGGCGCTCGATGCGGCCGTGGCAGGCGCGCAGCATGCCGAGCGGATCGTCGAAGGACGGCGCGCCGGGCTCGCCGATGAGGTCGTTCATGGAACGTCCCTGCGGTTCAGGCGAGCGCGCGCAGGGCGCCCGTCGGGGACTTGGTCAGCGCGACGCCGACGATGCATGCGAAGGCGAGGGCGGCAGCGGCAAGCGCGGCCGTCCGGGGGCCGGCGCGCAGGCCGCGACGCAGCGCGACCATCCCGATGCCGATGTAGGCCACGAGCAGGATCATCTTGACGCCGATCCAGCCGACCGGCAGGCCGTCACGGAACCACCTCGCCGCGAGCGCGAGCGCCGAGAGCAGCAGCACGGTGTCGACGACGCGCGGCAGGACGCGCGAGGGAAGGGCGAGCGTCGCATCGGGCCTCGCCAGCCGCCACGCGCCGCGCAGCGCGAACAGCGTGCCCGAGAGGGCCACCGCGCCGACGTGCACCGCCTTGAGCGCCGCATAGTCGATCACCGCATCCCCCGCGGCGCCCGCGTTACCATTCGCAGCGCCCCTCGACGCCCGCCATGCAAGCCCTGAGCGCGATACGCGCCGAGCACCGCTCGCTCGCCGCGGTGATCCACGGCCTCGTCTACCTCGTCCGCGCCGCGCGGGAGGCGCCGCCCGACTTCGCGCTGCTCGCGGCGATGCTGCGCTACATCGAGGACTTTCCCGAGCGCTTCCACCACCCGAAGGAGGACGTGTGGCTGTTCGCGCGGCTGCGGCAGCGGCACGCCCCGGCCGCCGCGCTGGTCGACGCGCTGCAGCGCGAGCACGCCGAAGGTGCGCGGCGCATCCGGGCGCTCCGCCGCGCGCTGGGGCGCTGGCAGGCCGCGCAAGGCGACCCCGCGGACACCGGGTCGGCGCGCGAGGCTTTCGCAGAGCTGGCGGACGATTACGCGACGTTTCACTGGGGGCACATGCGCCGCGAGGAACTCGAGGCGATGCCGCTGTGCGAGGCGCACTTCGACGCCGGCGACTGGGCGGAGATCGACGCCGCGTTCGCCGCGCAGGAGGACCCGCTGTCCGGCGCGAGCCAGGCGACCGGGTTTGACGAGCTGTTCCGCCGCATCGTGCGCGCCGCGCCGCCGCCGGTGGGCACAGGAAAGTAGGGTCAGACTCGACTTTCCAGAGCTAACGGCGAGGATTGCGGCGCGGTCTCCGGGAAAGTCGAGTCTGACCCTACTTTCCCGCATGCTGACGGCCGGGAGGGCGACTCGGTTTCCAGGAAAGTCGAGTCTGACCCTACTTTCCATGGCGCGGTCTGCGGGAAAGTCGAGTCTGACCCTACTTTCCACGTCAGCCCTTGGCCAGCGCGGCGAGCGAGGCCGCGTCGCGCACCGTGATGCGCTCGCGCCCCAGTTCGACCCAGCCGCGGTCCTCGAACGAGCGCAGCAGCCGCGAGACGATCTCGCGCACGCTGCCCAGCTCGTCGGCGAGCGCCTGGTGCGTCGCCTGCAAAGTGGTCGCGCCGTCGCGCGTGCGCCCGATCAGCAGCGCGGCGAGCCGCTGGTCGAGCTTCTGCCACGAGATCGCCTCGACCAGCTGCATGAGCGCGGCCAACCGCTCGCCGTAGAGGCTGAACACGTGCTCGCGGAACACCTCGTCGCCCGCCACCAGCGCGCGGAACTCGGCGGGGGGGATCACCACCAGCTCGACCGCCGTCTCGGCAACGCCGCTCGCCGCGTAGTCGCTGTTGCCGAGCAGGCAGCTGCCTGACAGCAGGCACGACTCGCCGGACTTGACGCGGTAGAGCTGGATCTCGCGGCCGTTGGGAAAGCGCTGGACGACGCGGACCGAGCCTGCGAGGACGAGCGGGAAGCCGTTGCAGGGCGAGTGCTCGTTGAACATCACGCCGCCCGCGGGCACCTGGCGGTAGGCGCCACGCGAGGCGATGCGCTCGAGCGTGGCGGCGGAGCGCGCGAGTTCGGGAAAAGCGGCGCCGAGGCGCTGCGCGAGGGGGGAGAGCGTGGTGGCGTCCATGCGCGGCTCGTCCCGGCCGATTCTACCCAACGGCGCGGCGGGACCGGTCGACCCGTCCCCTGGCGAGGCGCAGCCGGCTGCGGAACCGGGGTCACAGAGCCGAAGCGCGCCCGGCGCTACGATGCGACACGTCGTCAACGTGAGGGAGATCAACCATGCAGGTCAACGTCGGTGGTATCGATCGCGCTGTGCGGATCGTCGCGGGGCTCGCGCTGATCCTGTTCGCGCTGTTCTCCGGCAGCGCCTACGCGGCGTGGGGCTGGATCGGCGTGGTGCCGCTCGCCACCGGCCTGATCGGCTGGTGCCCGCTGTACCTGCCATTCGGCATCCGGACCTGCCGGACCCGCTGATCGGCACTTCTGGGAGTTCGTCGATGCTTCGCGCGACCGCCGCCATCATCCTCGTCGCGGGCCTGCCTGCCTACGCGCAGGCGCCCGCGACGCTGGAAGCGCGCGCCCGCGAGCTGCCGCAGGCGTTCGCCGCCGAGGGCGTGGTCGAGGCGGTGCGGCAGGCGACCGTGGGCGCGCAGGCCGACGGTCGCGTCACCCAGTTGGCGGTGAAGGCCGGCGACCGCGTGCAGGCCGGGCAGCTGCTCGCGCGCATCGACGCGCGCGTGGCCGAGCAGGGCGTGGCGGCGAGCCTGTCGCAGGTGGCGGAGGCCGAGGCGAATCTCGTCAACGCAAAGCGCCACTACGAGCGCCAGCGCGACCTTGCAGCGCAGAAGTTCGTGAGCCAGGCCGCGGTCGACCAGGCCGAAGCGGCGTACAAGGCGGCGCAGGCGCAGGTCGCGGCGCTGAAGGCGTCCGCCGGCCAGGCGGTGACGCAGCGATCGTTCGCCACGATCACCGCGCCGTTCGCCGGCGTGGTGGGCGCGACGCACGTCGAGGCGGGCGACCACGCGTCGCCCGGCCGCGCGATCGTCACGGTGTTCGATCCGTCGGAACTGCGGGTGACGGCCACGCTGCCGCAGGCCACGCTCGCGCGCTGGAAGCGCGAGCTGCCGGTGGCTGTCGAACTGCCCGTGCTCGGGCGCGCGGTCAACGCCGTGCGCGCGACCGTGGTGCCGCTCGCCGACGTGAAGACGCACACGGTGCGCGTGCGGCTGGACCTCCCGTCGGGAGCGGGCCTGCTGCCGGGGCAGTTCGCGCGCGCGCAGTTCCCGGTGGGCTCCGTGCGCGCGATCGCCGTGCCGCCGACCGCGCTGCTCAGGCGCGGCGAGCTGACCGCCGTGTACGTGCTCGGCGCGCAGGGAAGCTGGCTGCTGCGCCAGGTCCGCACGGGCGAGACGCTGATCGACCCCGAAACCGGCCCCGTCGTCGAGGTCCTTTCGGGGCTCGCCGCCGGCGAGAAGTACGCGCGCGATCCGGTGGCTGCCGGCATCGCGACCGCGTCGCGCTAGGCGCGCTCCGATGGGCATCTCCGGCCGCATCGCCGGCTTCTTCCTGCATTCGCGGCTGACCCCGCTCGTCGCCATCGTGGCGATGATCCTCGGCGCCTTCGCGATCGCCGTTACGCCGCGCGAGGAGGAGCCGCAGATCGACGTGACCATGGCGAACGTGTTCGTGCCGTTTCCCGGCGCGTCGGTCGCCGACGTCGAGCAGCTGATCGCCATTCCCGCCGAGCAGGTGCTCTCGCAGATCCAGGGCATCGAGCACGTGTGGTCGGTCTCGCGGCCCGGGCAGGCGGTGATCACGCTGCAGTACAAGGTCGGCGTGTCGCGCAACGACGCCGTCGTGCGCCTGCACGACACCATCCTCTCGCACCGCGACTGGCTGCCGCCCGAGCTTCGCGTCGGCGAGCCGCTGGTCAAGCCCAAGGGCATCGACGACGTGCCGATCGTGGCGCTCACGCTGTGGTCGAAGGACGGCAACGTCGGGCCGTTCGACCTCGAGCGCGTCGCGCACGCGCTCGAGGCGGAGCTCAAGCGCGTGCCCGGCACGCGCGAGGTCGCCACGATCGGCGGACCGGGGCGCGTCGTGCAGGTGCTGCTCGACAACGAGAAGCTCGCCGCGCACGGGCTCGCCGCCGCCGACCTGCGCCGCGCGATGCTGGGCGCGAACGCGGGGTTGCCCGCCGGGCGCCTCACGCGCGACGACCGCTCGCTGCTCGTCGAGACGGGCGGCTTCTTCGCCACCGCGGCGGACGTGCGCTCGCTCGTCGTGGGCGTGGCCGACGGCGCCCCGGTGTACCTCGCCGACGTCGCCCGCGTCGTCGACGGCCCGCCGCCGCCTTCGCAGTACGCGAGGCACGGGCAGGGCGCGGCGTCCGCCGGCGGGGCGGGCGGGACGCACCCGGCCGTCACCGTGCAGGTGACGAAGAAGGCCGGCGAGAACGCGGTCGACGTCGCGCGCCGGGTGGAGGCGCGGCTCGCCGAGCTCGCCAACAGCGTGATCCCGGCCGGGATCGAGGTGACCGTCACGCGCGACTACGGCCGCACCGCCGACGACAAGGCGAAGCTCCTGATGAGCAAGCTCGCCTTCGCCACGCTGTCGGTGGTGGCGCTGGTGTTCGTCGCGCTGGGCCGGCGCGAAGCGGTGATCGTCGGCGCGGCGGTGCTGCTCACGCTGGCGGCGACGCTGTTCGCGTCGTGGGCGTGGGGGTTCACGCTCAACCGCGTGTCGCTGTTCGCGTTGATCTTCTCCATCGGCATCCTCGTCGACGATGCGATCGTCGTCGTCGAGAACATCCACCGCCACCGCGCGCTGCACCCGGAGCGGTCGCTCCTCGCGCTGATCCCGCAGGCGGTCGACGAGGTCGGCGGCCCGACCATCCTCGCCACGCTGACGGTGATCGCGGCGCTGCTGCCGATGGCGTTCGTGACCGGCCTCATGGGGCCGTACATGAGCCCGATCCCGATCAACGCGAGCATGGGGATGCTGATCTCGCTGGCGATCGCGTTCGTCGTCACGCCCTGGCTGGCGCTCAAGCTCGCGCCGAAGCACGCGCACGCAGGCGGCGAGTCGAAGCTCGACGCGTGGCTCGCGCGCACGTTCGCGCGGCTGCTGACGCCGTTCGTCGAGGAGCCCCGCGGAGGGCGCCGCCGCGCGCTGCTCGGCCTGGGCGTCCTCGTCGCGATCCTCGGGTCGGTGTCGCTCGCGCTGGTGCAGCTCGTCGTGCTGAAGATGCTCCCGTTCGACAACAAGAGCGAGTTCCAGGTGATCGTCGACCTGCCGGCGGGCGCCACGGTCGAGCGCACGGCGGCGGTCCTCGCCGAGCTGGGCGCGGAAGTCGCGACGATCCCGGAAGTTGCGCACTTCCAGGCCTACGCCGGCGCGTCGTCGCCGATCAACTTCAACGGCCTGGTGCGGCAGTACGACCTGCGCCGCGAACCGGAGCGGGGCGACCTGCAGGTCAACCTCGTCGACCGTCGCGAGCGCAAGCGGCAGAGCCACGAGATCGCGCTCGCCGTGCGTCCCGCGCTGGAGGCGATCGGCGCACGGCACGGCGCCAAGGTGAAGGTTGTCGAGGTGCCGCCGGGCCCGCCGGTGCTGAGTCCCATCGTTGCCGAGATCTACGGGCCGGACGAGGCGGGGCGGCACGCGCTCGCCAAGCGCGTGCGCCAGGCGCTTGCCGGCACGCCGCACGTCGTCGGGCTGGACGACTCGATCGAGGACGCCGCGCCGCGCGCACTGGTGCGCGTCGACCAGCGCAAGGCCGCCGCGGCCGGCGTGGCGGTGGCCGACGTCGTCGACGCGCTGCGCATCGCGCTCTCCGGCGAGGACGTTACCAGCATGCGCGACGGGCAGGCGAAGTACGGCGTGCCTGTGCGTCTCGCGCTGCCGCCCGAGCAGCAGCGGCTCGACCGCGTGCTCGCCACGCCCGTGCGCGGCGCGACGGGCGCCACGCTGCCGCTCTCCGAGCTGGTCGAGGTGCGCGACGCGCAGCGCGAGAAGACGCGCTACCGCAAGGACCTGCTGCCGGTCAGCTACGTGTTCGCCGACGTCGCCGGCGGCAGCGACAGCCCGCTGTACGGGATGTTCGCCGCGCGATCCGCCGTGGGCGGGCTCGAGGTGCCGCACGGCGCCGCGCTCGACGAGCGCTTCATCAGCCAGCCCTCGGACTGGTACCGGGGCTACGCGCTCAAGTGGGACGGCGAGTGGCAGGTCACCTACGAGACGTTCCGCGACATGGGCATCGCCTACGCGGTGGGGCTGGTGCTGATCTACCTGCTCGTCGTCGCGCAGTTCGGCTCGTACCTGACCCCGCTGGTGATCATGGCGCCGATCCCGCTGACCATCGTCGGCGTCATGCCCGGGCACGCGCTGCTCGGCGCGCCGTTCACCGCGACGTCGATGATCGGCATGATCGCGCTCGCCGGCATCATCGTGCGCAACTCGATCCTGCTCGTCGACTTCGCGAACCTCGAGGTCGCGCGCGGGGAGAGCCCGGGGCGCGCCGTGGTCGCCGCCGCGGCGGCGCGCGCGAAGCCGATCGCCCTGACCGGCCTCGCGGCCATGGCCGGCGCGCTGTTCATCCTCGACGATCCGATCTTCAACGGCCTCGCCATCGCGCTGGTGTTCGGCATCCTGGTCTCGACGCTGCTCACGCTCGTCGTGATCCCGGTGCTGTACTACGTGCAGCTGCGGCGCGCCGGACCGCCTCCCCCCACCCCGCAGGAGCACCCCGCATCATGACCACCGAACGCGTCATCCGCAGTTTCGCCGGCGCCGTCGTCCTGATCTCGCTGGCGCTGGGCGCGCCCGGCAGCCCGCTGCACGCGAGCCCGCACTGGCTGTGGCTCACCGCCTTCGCCGGCGCAAACCTGTTCCAGAGCGGCCTCACCCGCTTCTGCCTGCCCGAGACGGTGCTGAAGCGCTTCGGCGTGCGCAGCTGCGGGGGCTGAGCCCCGTCAGCTGTTGTTGCGCCGCAGGCCGGCGATCGCGCGCCGGCCCATCCACGACTTCTCGACTTCCGCGAGCACGCGGCCGAGCGACTCGTTGCGGCCGGAGAGGGCGCTCAAGTCGGCCATGCGCCGCGACAGCTCCTTTTCCAGCGCCGCGGCGCGGCCCGTCGACTCCTTCAGCTCCGCCGCGAGCCGGTCGCGCTCGGCGGCGAGCGCGGCCTCGTTCGCCGAGCGCCGCGCCAGTTCCTCGCGCAGCGCCGCGGCGGCGTCGGTCACGGCCTGCGCGCGCGCGGTGAGCGCCGTGCGATCGTTGTCGACAATGCGCAGGTCGGTGCGCGCGGTGTCGAGTTCCTCGCGCATCTTCTCCAGCTGCTGCGCCGCCTGGTCGCGCTCCTTGCGCAGCGCGTCGCGCTCCGACTGCATCGCGTGCAGCGCGTCGCGGGCCGCATCGACGTCGCGCGCGAGCTCCTCGCCGTGCTGGTTCCACGCCTGCTCGGAGGCGCGGGCGCGCTCCAGCTCGTCGGCGAGCGCGTGCAGGTTGGCCTGCGCAGCGGCGAGGTCGGCGCCGAACTGCTCGGCGGCCGCCTTCTCGCGCTCGTAGGCCTCGGAGAGCTTCGCGATCGTGTTGCGCTCGTCGGCGAGGTCGCGCTGCAGCTGCGCGTTTTCCAGCAACATGCGGTGCTCGCGCTCGGGCTGGTCGGTGAGCGAGGTGGCCATGCGCGCCACGTCGGAGCGAAGCTGCGCCAGCGCCTCGTCGACGCGCGCGTCGAGGCCCTCGGGATGGCGCGGGCGGGCCATCTCGTCGATGCGCCTGCGCAGCTCGGCCTCGCGGCGGTCGCGCTCGATGTTCGCGCGTCGCGCCTCGGCGAGCGAGGCCTCCAGCGCCGCAGAGCGTTGCGCCGCTTCGCGCAGCGACTCCGACTGGCGCTCGGCCTGCGCGCGCGCGTTGGCCAGCTCCTGCGCGAGCCACGGCGGGATCGCGTGCAGCATCGGCACCTGGGCGGCCTGCGCGATCGCCTCGACCGCGCGGCGCGGATCGGCGCCCGGGGCGAGCTTCGCCAGCTGCCGGTAGCCCTCTTCGAGCGCGGCGTCGATGCCCGACGACAGCCCGGCGATCGCGGTGCCGTGCTCGTCGCCGTAGCGGCGCAGCTCGGGCCGGATCGCCGTCAGCGCCGCCTCGCGCTCGGCGCGCTCGATGCGCAGGCCGAAGCGTGTGTCGGCGACGACGTGCGACAGCGCGCCGGCCGGGGCGTCGAGCAGGCGGTCGTAGGTGATCAGCGTGCGCGAGCCACCACGGCTGCCACGCTCGGCCTCGGCGAGGTAGTGCAGCCACAGCGCGAGCGACTTCTCGGGCGCGAACGGCTCGCGGCGCGCCATCGAAGCGGCGACCTCGGCAGGGCGCCGCACGACGATCGCGCAGCCGACGTCGAAGCCCGCGGCCTCGAAGCGCTCGCGCCAGAACGACGCGGTGAGCGCGAGGTGCGACTCGTGCAGCACGACGTGGTCGGCGCCGCCCCACTCCTCGGCGATCAGCGCGTCGGCCTCGGCTGCGAGAGCGCGCACTCCCGGACGCTCGCGCCAGCGGTCGGGAAGGGGGACCAGCGCGTCCCAGCGCATTCCCATGCTCGCCAGCAATCGCTCGTTGAAGGCCGCGAGCGCCGCGGACTGCCAGGTCGCGGACGGCTCGCCGGCAGGCGCGGCGAGGAACGTCCGTCCCGCATACGCACCCGCGTGGGCAAGCCCGGCAGCGAGCGCGGTCGCCCCGCTGCGGGGGCAGGCGAGCAGGAGGAGGGCGTGTCGGCGCATGGAATCGGCGGGTACGGGGGCAGTCGCGGCGCGTGCGCAACCGCGGCGGCCGGCGCACCCGGTCAGGGCAACGCGAAGGCCGTGCCAGCAGGCTGCCGGCCAGCCGCGGGGGGTCAAGTCCTCGCATGTGCGCCCGCGGGCCGGCCCGGGGCGCGGCAAGGGGGTCCTGCGCGTTGCCGCGATGCGTCGGAACTCGCCCCAAATTGCGTCGCCCGGGAGGCGATGCTCCTTGACGGCCGGCGACCCGACGATGCTGCCGACCACCTGCAAGCCGCCAGGGCGGTTTTCGGCAATATGAGCGTGTGCGCATCTGCCGATATATTGACTCCAGTCAGGTCGCGGGTGGGCGCCCCGGGCCACTCTGTGCAGCGTGTGAACTGCCCCGCGCCGAGCCCCCGATGAAGCCAGCCGACACCGCCGCGCGCCTGCCCGCCCCCTACTGGAACCCGTACGTCGCCGGCTTCGTGCTGGGCCTCGTCCTGCTGGCGACCTACCTCGTCGCCGGCCGGGGGCTGGGCGCGTCGGGAGCGTTCTCCGCATTGGTCGCCACAATCGCCAATGCCGTGTCCCCCGCGGCCGCGCAGGCGAACCCGGTGCACGCCCGCTACCTCGAAGGCGGCACGCCGCTCCTCGACTTCCTGCCGCTGCTCGTGCTCGGCACGTTCGTCGGCGGCTGGATCGGCGCGAAGTCGGCCGGACGCCTGCGCTTCGGGCTCGACCGCGGGCCGTCGATCGGCGCGGCGCCGCGCCTGGCGCTGGCGTTCGGCGGCGGTGCGCTGGTTGCCGTCGGCGCCAAGATCGCGCTCGGCTGCACCAGCGGGCAGGCGCTCTCGGGTGCCGCCGTCCTCAACGCCGGCAGCCTCGCGTTCATGCTCGCGGTGTTCGCGGCGGGCTACGCGGTCGCGTATTTCGTCCGCAGGGAGTGGCTCTGATGTTCCCGCTCACGTCGTCCTTCGACTTTTCCGTCGCGGCGTTCCTCGCCGCCGCCTTCGCGCTCGGCCTCGCGTTCGGCTTCGTGCTCGAGCGCGCGGGCTTCGGCTCCGGACGCAAGCTCACCGCCGTGTTCTACGGCTACGACATGGCGGTCGTGAAGGTGATGTTCACCGCGATCGTCACGGCGATGGCCGCCCTGTGGCTCGCCTCCGCCGCGGGACTCCTCGACATGGCGGAGGTCTACGTCGTGCCGACGAACTACGCCGCGCAGATCGTCGGCGGCCTGCTGCTCGGCGCGGGCTTCGTCGTCGGCGGCTATTGCCCCGGCACGTCGGTCGTCGCGTGCGCGTCCGGCCGCTACGACGCGATGGCGTTCCTCGCCGGCATCGTGGCGGGCCTTGCGGCCTACGCGCAGTTCGTGCCCGGCATCGAGGCGTGGGTGCGCGACAACGCGCAAGGCGAGGTCACGCTGCCGTCGCTCACCGGCATCGCGACGGGCTGGTACGTGCTCGCGTTCGTCGCCGCGCTGGCGCTCGCCGCGCGCGGCATGGCGTGGGCGGAGCGGCGCTTCGCGGGGCTGCGGCCGCGGTGAGCGCATCGGGGTGGGCCCGGCTGGATTTGAACCAGCGACCAAGCGATTATGAGTCGCCTGCTCTAACCCCTGAGCTACGGGCCCTGCGCGGCGCTGCTGCAGTCCTGTTGCGAATCGCCCGATTATAGGCGGCGGCCCGCGCGGCCCCTGCGGGGGTGCGGCGCGCGCGGCGAAGTACACTCGACGTCCGTTCGTCGCCGCGCCCGGCCGTCGCACGCGATGCCCGTCACGAGCCTCCACCACTACCTCCGCCCTCTCGTCACGCCCTCGAGCGTGGCCCTCGTCGGCGCCTCCGAGCGCTCCGGCTCGCTCGGCCGCACCGTGCTCGAGAACATCCTCGGCAGCGCGTTCGACGGCGAGTTCTTTGCGGTGAACCCCGCGCACCGCAAGGTGCTCGGTCGCAAGTCGCACGCGTCGCTGGCGGCGATCGGCAGGCCGGTGGACCTCGCGGTGGTCGTGTCGCCGCCGCAGACGATGCGCGAGACGCTCGAGGACGCGGCGCGGGCGCGGGTGCCCGCTGCGATCGTCCTCACCGATCCCAGGGCGGCGGACCCGGTGGCGCAGCGCCGCTGGATCCGCGACGTGGGCCAGCTCGCCGCGCGGCGCGGCATCCGCCTCGTCGGTCCCGGTGCATTCGGCATCGTGCGCACCGACATCGGGCTCAACGCCTCGGTCAGCGACGCGCCCGTCGCGCCGGGCCGCCTCGCGCTGGTCGCGCAGTCGGGCGCGATGTGTGCCGCCATGCTCGACTTCGCGGCACCGATGGGCATCGGTTTCTCGACCGCGATCTCGCTGGGCGCGGGGGTCGACATCAACTTCGGCGAGATGCTCGACTGCCTGTTGATCGATCCCGCGACCGACGGCATCCTGCTCTACGTCGAGTCGGTGCGCGACGCGCGGCGCTTCCTCTCCGCGCTCCGCGCGGCGGCGCGGACCAAGCCCGTGATCCTGCTCAAGGCGGGGCGCTCGACCGAGGCGATCGACCCGCATTCTCGTGCGCCGGCGCAGGACGCGGTGTTCGACGCCGCGGTGCGTCGCGCCGGCACGGTGCGCGTGCGCACGTACACGCAGCTGTTCGCCGCGGCGCGCATCCTGGCGGCCGGGCGCATCCCGCGCGGCGAGGGCATCGCCATCGTCGCCAACGGCCGCGGCCCTGCGCTGCTTGCCGCCGACAGCGCGCTCGAGCGCGGGGTCAGGCTCGCGGTGCTCGAGCGTCCCACGGTGCGCGCGCTCGACGCCGTGCTTCCCCAGGAGTGCGCGCGCAGCAACCCGGTCGACGTGCGCGGCGACGCCTCGCCGGCGCGCTTCGCCGCCGCGGTGGCGGCGACGCTCGCCGATCCGGGCGTGCACGCGGTGATCGCGCTCCACGTGCCGCGACCCGGATTCGGTGCGACCGACGTCGCGCGCGCGGTCGCCGGCGTCACGCGCGGTGCAGACAAGCCGGTGCTCGCAGCGTGGCTCGGCGCGATCGACCGTCCCGAGGCGCGCGAGGCGCTCGAGGCCGGCGGCATCGCCAACTTCTTCACGCCCGAGAATGCGGTCGAGGCGTTCTCGTTCCTCGCTGCGTACCGTCGCCACCAGGAGTGGTTGCTCGAGGTGCCATCGCCGCAGCCGGAGCCGGGCCAGCCCGACTTCGCCGCTGCCGAGGCCGTGCGAGCCGCGGCCGAGCGGGACGGCCGCACCGAATTGAGCGAACCGCAGGCGGTGCGACTGCTCGGGGCGTACGGCCTGGCCGCGCTGCCCAGGGCCACGGTGTACGACGTCGACGAAGCGAAGCGCGTCGCCCGCCGCGTGGGCTACCCCGTGCTGCTGGCGATCGACGCGTCGACGCTGCCGCCGCGCTCGACGATCGCCGGCCGGCGCGAGCACTTGCGCGACGCACGCGCCGTGGCGCGCGCGTTCGCCGAGCTCGCGGCGCTCGCCCATGGCCGCCACCGCGCCGACAGGCGCGTCGGCGTCGAGGTGTGCAAGGAGCCGGGCCCGGAGGCCTGTCGCGAACTCGCGCTGGGCGTGTACACGGACCCGGTGTTCGGCCCGGTGATCGCGCTGGGACCGGGCCGGGGGCGGGCGGTTTCCGCCGACGAGCGCACGCTGATGCTGCCGCCGCTCAACCGGCGCCTTGCCGGCGACATGATCGACGCGCTGCGCGCGCGCGGGCACGCCGACGAGCTCGTCGCCGGCGACGCGCGCGAGGCGATGCTGCGGCTGCTGCTCGCGGTCTCGACGCTCGCCTGCGCGCTGCCGTGGCTCATCGAGCTCGAGCTCGACCCGCTTTTCGTCGCCCCGGCAGGCGCGCTCGTCACCGGCGCGCGCGTCGTCGTCGATCACCGCCGCGCGCGCATGCCGCGGTACGGGCACATGGCGATCCACCCGTACCCCGTCGAGCTGGTCGAGGACGCAACTGCGCGAGACGGCGCGCTGGTGCACCTGCGGCCGATCCGCCCCGAGGACGCGGAGATGGAGCGCGACTTCGTCAATGGGCTCTCCGAGCGCTCGCGCTACTTCCGCTTCTTCTACCGCATGCACGAGCTCACGCCGGCGATGCTGGCGCGCTTCACGCAGGTGGATTACGACCGCGAGATGGCGTTCGTGGCGATCGTCGACGACGCCGCCGCTCCGCACGGCCGGCGCATCGTGGGCGTGGCGCGCTTCGTCCAGAACCCGGACCGCGAGAGCGCCGAGTACGCGATCGTCGTGGCCGACGAATGGCAGGGCAGGGGCGTGGGGGGCTTGCTGATGCGGCGGCTGATCGACGTCGCGCGCCGCAAGGGGCTGGCACAGCTCGAGGGCGCGGTGCTGCGCGAGAACGTCGACATGGCGAAATTCGCGGAGGCGCTCGGCTTCACGGTGAGCGACGACCCGCACGACAGCGAGCAGGTGCTCACCACGCTCGACCTCAAGCCGCCCGCGCGGGCTTCGTCGCCGTCCGCGGCGTAGGCGCCGGCGAGTGCTCGGCGAGGTCGATGCGGTAGCGCAGCCCGGGCGCGCTGCCGAACGCAACCGGCTTGACGAACCGCTCGACGAGCACGCCGCCGTTGCGCTCGATCACTCGCCGGGAGGCGACGTTGCCGGGATCGGTGGTGACGAACACGTGCGGCAGGCCCTCGCGCGCGCAGTCGGGAAGCTGCAGGCGCAGCGCGCGCGTGGCCACGCCGCGGCAGCGCTGCCACGGCACGACCGAGTAGCCGATGTGGCCGAGCACGTGCGGCGGCAGCTCGGTTGTGCCCGGCTGCCAGCGGAAGCCGATGAAGCCGCAGAACGCGCCGTCCCATATCCAGCGCACGTATCCGGGCAGGCGCGGCGCGGTCGTGCCGTCGGGAAGCCCGACCGGCGGGCCCTTCGCCTCGCGGTCGACGAGCGACGCGACGTACCCGGCCGCGTCCCTCCCGATGCGGGCGAGCGCCTCCCGCGCCGCCGCCTCGCCGCGCGTGTGGTCCGGCGTCCAGCCGCGGCGCAGCGCGTCGGCCACGTCGGGCAGGCGATCGAGCGAGGGCCAGGACAGCTCCATGGCTCGATGGTGGCAGGGTCGCCGCCTCGCGCGCAACCGCGCTACGCGCGCAAAGCGGACGGCGGCGGTATAGTCGCGCGGTCGCCGCGGCAGGTCGGCCTGCCGGCGACGGAGCGGGCGCGGCTGCGGTCTGCAATAAGCGCGCCCATGCCGATGCAGCGCCACACCAGGAGAACGAAGTCATGCCCAAGTTCGTCATAGAGCGCGACATTCCGGGCGCGGGGAAGCTCTCCGCCCGCGACCTGCAGGCGATCTCCAAGAAGTCGTGCGCCGTGCTGGAGAAGCTCGGGCCACACGTCCAGTGGGTGCAGAGCTACGTGACGGAAGACAGGATCTACTGCGTCTACCTGGCGGCGAACGAGGAAGCCGTGCGCGAGCACGCGCGGCAGGGAGGCTTTCCCGCCAACCGGGTGTCGCGGGTGATGTCCGTCATCGACCCGACGACCGCCGAGTGACGCGACGGAGCGCACGCAGCGTGGCGGCGCTTGCCGCCGCGCTTCTCGTCGCGGCGGCGCTGGCGGCGCCCGGCGCGCGCGCGCAGGCGCCGGCTGCTGCATCCGCGACCGCGCAGGCCAGCGCGCTGTTCGAGGAGTACTGGCAGGCGATCCTCGCGGAGGCGCCCGAGTTCGCGACGATGCTCGGCGACCACCGCTACGACGACCGCCTGTCGGACGTGTCCGGGCAGGCGACGATGCGACGCCGCGCCGGGCGGGCCGCGTTCCGGGAGCGCGCCGCGCGCATCGACGCCGCCGCGCTGCCCGAGGCCGAGCGCGTCTCGCTCGCCGTGCTGCGCTACCGGCTCTACCAGCTCGCCGCCGAGGATGCGCTCTACGGCGACCTGCCGTTCGGCACGTTCGAGTCGTGGGCGCCGGTGACACAGCAGCAGGGACCGCACCTCGACTTCCAGCGCCTCGTGCGCGCGATGCGCTTCGCGTCCGTCGCCGACTACGAGCGCTATCTCAAGCGGCTCGCCGCGTTCCCCGCGTGGCTCGACGCCGTGATCGTGCGCATGGAGCGCGCGATGGCGGCGGGGTGGCTGCCGCCGCGCGTGGCGATCGAGCGCGTGCCGCAGCAGATCGACGCGCAGATCGACGCCGACCCGGCGCGCACGCCTGCCTACGCGCCGTTCGCGGCCTTTCCGCCGGAGGTGCCCGCCGCGGAGCGCGAGCGCCTCGCGGCGGAAGGGCGGCGCGCGATCGCCGAAGGCGTGGTGCCGGCCTTCCGGCGCCTGAGGACGTTCTTCGCGACGCGCTATCTCCCCGCCGCTCGCGCGAGCGTGGGGGCCTCCGACCTGCCGGCCGGAGGCCGGTACTACGAGCTCAAGCTCGCGCAGAACACGACGACCGCGATGACGGCGCGGGAGGTCCACGACCTCGGCCTCGCCGAGGTGGCGCGCATCGGCAAGGCGATGGACGCGGTGGCGAAGGAAGCCGGCTTCGCGGGCACGCGCGCGCAGTTCCAGGCCTTCCTCAACAGCGACCCGCGCTTCTTCCACGCCAGCGCGGCCGAGCTGCTGGCGGGCTACCGCGACATCGCCAAGCGCGCCGACGCGGAG
>JAOUIA010000050.1 GCA_029884335.1 Betaproteobacteria bacterium | reverse complement strand
CGAGGAACCACGTTGCCCCGGCTGCCCAGCGGCTTGCCGATCGACCTGACTGCCTTCTCCCGTCGCTATTTCCATACGCTGTTCGGCCGCCTGCCCAAGTCGTGCGTGCTCGTTTTCGACAACTATCAGGAAGCTTCGGGTCCGTCGTTTGAAACGCTTTCGCACGAGGCGTTCTCGCAGGTTCCGGAGGGCGTTACCGTCATCGTGCTGAGCCACGCCGATCCCCCGGCCAACCTCGCACGGCTGGTGGCGAACCGGGTCATCGTCCCGATCGACGCGGAGGAACTGCGTCTGACGCGTGCGGAGTCGGACCAGATAGCGCTGCGCGCGGCGCCCTTCGATGGGCGGGTGCTGGCCTCGCTGCACGATCGCTCCGGCGGGTGGGCGGCGGGCCTGGTCCTGATGATCGAGCACGTGCGCCGCTTCCGCCCGCATGAAGAAGCGGCGATCGCCAGTTCCCAGGAGGTGGTGCTCGACTATTTCGTCGCCGAGGTGTTCTCGCACACCCCGCCCGAGCATCAACGACTGCTGATGCTGTTGTCGGCACTGCCCCGGATCACTGTCAGGCTGGCGGAGACGATCAGCGGCCGGGCCGACGCCGGCGAACTGCTGGAGCATCTCTACCGGCGCCACCTGTTCACCGACCGGCGGCCCGGCCCGACCGCCGTGTATCAGTTCCACGAGTTGTTTCGGTCGTTCCTGCGCGCGCGGGCGCTGGCCACCCTGTCGGCAACCGAACGCGCCGAAGCGGCCAGCCGGGCGGGTCTCGCCCTGGAGGCAGACGGTTACGCCGACGAGGCGGTGACGCTCCATCTCGAATCGGGAGATTGGCAGGCTGCCATCCGACTGATCCTGCAACAGGCAGCGACGCTCTACGCGCAGGGACGCTGGCGCACGTTGCTCGATTGGATCGCGGCGCTGCCGCCGAGTCTGCGCGAGTCCACGCCCTGGCTCGGGTACTGGGTGGGCGCGTGCGAGGTCTGGCGCGAGGGCAAGCGTGCTAGCGCCGTCCTGGAAACCGCCTTCGACCGGTTTGCCGAAGCGGGCGATCGTACCGGCCAGTTGCTGAGCGCCGGCGTGCTCTCGCGTGCTTGCGTGCACGACACGTGCTGGACCGCGCTGGACCGGTGGATAGGGGCGCTGGAGTCGCTGCTCGAGCGGGAGACCGAGTCGCTCTCGCCCCAGACCAGGCTGACCGGATACTCGCGCGTGCTCTATGCGACGTTCATCCGCCAGCCACGACACGCCCGCCTGGCCGAGTGGGCGGACAAGACGCTGGCATCCATGTTTGCGCCGAATCTGGAGGCCAATGACGTCGTGATGGCGGGCTTCTGCCTGATGATGTACTACAACCTGACCGGCAACACGTCGAAGCAGAAGCACGTCATCCGCGAGGTGCGACCGTTGCTGTCCGACGCGTGCATCAGTCCCGTGACGCTCGCCTACTGGAAGTGGTCGCATGCGGGCTTCCTGCTGCGCACGGGCGCTCCACGCGAAGCGCTCTCCGCGATCGACGAGAGCCTCAAGCTCGCGAGCGACCATGGGCTGGCGATCGCCAAGGTCATCGGGCGCCATCGCATTGCGTACCTCCTCACGGCCGGCGAACTGGCGGCCGCCCAGCGGGACATCGATGCCCTCGAGGGCTCGCCGCACGTGGAGCCCTACTTCGAGTTCAGGGCCTGGCTTGCGCTCCAGCGCGGGGCCTTGGCGGCCGCGGAGGACGAAGCGCAGACGGCCCTGCGCATCGCGCAGGACCGCGGCCGCACCTACTACGCCCTGCATGATCTGTTGCTGCTTGCCCTGGTTTGTGCCGAAGCGGGCGCGCACGAACGCGCCCTGTCCTACCTCGCGGATTACCGGCAGGAGACGGCGGGCGTGGACGGAGAGTTTGCCAGCTATCAGGCGCTGCTCGTCGAGGCCTACGTCGCGCTGCAGCGATCCGATCGCGAGAAGTGCCACGCGCTGCTGCGCGACGCCCTCGAGATCGGCGACCAGCAGCGCTACTGCAGCCACTGGGGCTGGTGCCCGGGGATGATGGTCCGCCTGTACACGGAGGCCCTCGATCAGGAAATGGCCATCGGTTACGTGCGGCAGGTCATCGAGCAGCACGGCCTGCTGCCGATGTCGCAGGATGTCGAGAACTGGCCGTGGCCGGTCCGCATCTACTCGCTGGGCCGGTTTGAAATTCTCGCCAGAGGCGAGCCGGTTCGATCGGCATCCAAGGCGCAGCGCAAGCCGATGGATCTGGCGAGAGTGCTGATTGCCGCGGGCGAGGGGGGACTCTCCGAGTCAAGGCTCATCGACACCCTCTGGCCCGAGCGGTTGGAGAGCGACGGGCGAAAGGCCCTGGACATCACCGTCCATCGCTTGCGCAAGCTGCTCGGATCCGATGCGGCGGTCAAGGTGGTCGATCGCGCCGTGTCGCTCGACCCGCACTTCGTCTGGGTCGACGCGTGGTCGCTCGAGCGAACCCTCGCCCGACTGACCCCGCCGCTGGCGGTCGCCGAGCCTCCCATCGCCCTGCTCGATGCCGCCGCGCCGCAAGTCCTGAAGCTCTACCGGGGCGAGTTCCTCGCGGGGTCGGCCGAGGCGTCCTGGCAGCTCCCGATGCGCAACCGCCTGGCGGGGCGCTTCCAGCGCTTCGCGCTGCACCTCGGCGAGGATTGGGAAGTGCGACATCAGTGGGACCGCGCGGCGGCCCTGTATGCGCGCGTGATCGAGATCGACCCGCTCGCCGAGTCGTTCTATCGCCGGCAGATGGTCTGCCTGCAGGCGCAGGGTCGGCGCGCCGAGGCGCTCGAGGTGTTCCGCCGGTGCCGACAGTCGTTGTCGATCGTCCTCGGCATCGCTCCATCAAGCGAGACCGACCAGGTCTACCGGGAGCTGCTCTCCCCGTAGGTCCCGGCGCGGCTGCGCCGGTCAATTGCCGATCCGTAGGGCATTCGTAGGCGCGGCGTTCCTGCGGCGTGCGAGCCTCCACTCCGAAGTTGCCTGTCCCCGGACATCAGTCCAGCGAAAGGCGGCGCCCGGGCGCCGATCGCTGCCGAGGCTTGCGCCGCCGGACTCCAACGGCAATCGCCAACGCGGGGCCACCGGACCCGGGCGCCCACCGGAGGAGAGGACATGAGAGCGGACATCCTGTTTTTCGCGATTCTCGGAATTGCGGCAGCGCCGGCCATCGCCGACAGCGGCAGCTGCTCGCAGCAGACCACCCGCGGCTATTGGGGGTACACCTGCGAAGGGGAGTACCCGGTTGGGCAGCCGGTGCGCCTCCTCGGCACCTGCACTAGCAGCAAGACGGCCTTCTGGCAGTGCAATGGCAGTGCGAACTTGAGCGGTGCCTTTGTTCTCCCCCAGGTACTGAATGGTCAGGCCTACAACGCCTCCGACTGCACGGGGACGATCACCTACACCCAGACGCTCGGCGGGGAGCCGGCTCCGGATCTGCACATCAACTACGTGATACTGGACCAGGGGGGCGCGATTCAGGGCCTGCCCACGAATTCGGGCCAGGTCCTCGCCTGCTCGCTGAAGCGCATCACCATGACTGCGCCTTGAGCACGGTGCGTTGAGCGCAGACGCGGAGACTTGAAGCAGAGTCGGCGGCGCCAGCGACGGTGTTCAGCGGCAGGAACATGCGCATGACCTCGCTTTCAGCACCTTCGCAGCGTCGTGATGTCTGGCTGGAGTTTGCCGGCGAGGTCGATCTGACGGCCGGCTGGGCGGAGGTGGCGCTCGACGAGCATTGGGCGGCGACGATCGACACCTCTTCCTATCTCGTCTTCCTGACGAGCTACGACGCCGGCTCGGTCTTCGTCCAGAACCGCACGCCGCGAAGCTTCGAGATACACGCGACGTCGGTGCCCGGGCGGCGAGGTCACGCCACCGTGCACTGCGCGTATCGCGTGATGGGGCGCCCGAAGGCGCCACCTGCTTAGCGACGAAGCTCAACAGGAGGCTTCGCGGCGTAGTCGGCACCCTCATCCCGATCCTCTCCCGCAAGCGGGAGCGGGAGCATTGCCCCCTCTCCCCCGGCACCGGGGGAGAGGGTCGGGGTGAGGGGACGCTGCATTGCGGACGATCGCGAGGCCGACACCTGCCAGTCAGGCGTCTGCTACCGCGACAACATCTGCGATCGGTAGGCGATCCGTAGGCGCAGACGTCCCGGCGCTTGCGATGCTTGTCTCGGCCCCGGGCGCGGACGTCTCCCGCGCCAGTTCCGTCCCACGCATCGGAAACCCGGCACCTCACTCTTCAGGGAGAGCACCATGAATCGAACGATCAAGGCAGATCTTCGCATCGTTGTGGCCACACTCGCGGCACTGCTGTTCAGCGCAGCGGCCATGGCCGATGGACCGGCGAGGAAGCTTCCCCTCTCCGCCTTCCTGGACACCCAGGGATCGCAGAACGTCTACATCCCGCCCGTCCCCGATTACTGGGGATGGGTAGCCCCCGCGCCGGGCGTGAAGACGCCCGCGACGAGCTACGTCGGGGGCAATGCGGGCTCCTGCGACTACGCGGGCCTCGCCAATGATTGGCTCATCGAGCAAGGCCACCCCGGCCTCGGCACTTCATTCTCCGGTTCGGTCACCGAACGCGCTCTTGGCGATGGCCGCATCCTCGTGCACGTCGATCTCAGGACCGTGAACGCTCTCACTTTTGGAATGCGGATCACGGCGCCGGACTTCGGCGACTTCGCAACCGATCCGCTCATCTTCGGCGCCCGGGCGCAGGACGTGCTCGCGGGGGCGACGCCCGGCATCGGCGATTGCCATGCTTCGTTCGCATGGAAACAGTTGCCCGGCGACCTGGTCGACTTCAACCACCCCCCGTGGGACGACGGGTACTTCGAAATCGTGAACCTCTCCTTCCGCGCCAACGCGAAGGGCCCGCTCACGGCACTCGCCGGCTACGGTCCCGACGGGACGCCGGGCCACCTCGTGATTTCGCAGACCGGCTTCTTCCGCACCAGCTTCAAGGGTGCAACGTTCGACGCGTTCCCTGCCGAGTTCGTCGAAGTTCGCGCCACCGGCAACTAGCGTGCGCACCGTGGTCGGAAAGCGATGGTCTGTCGACTGCGATGGTCGATGCCGGACGATGGCCGGCGCGTCGAGGCGCATTGCGCGACGGGACCTCGACGCGCCGACATCGGTGTGCCTTCCGACGCTCCGCCAGCTCAACCAGCAACGATGGGAGAAGCAATGATCAAGATCATGCGTGCTTGCCTGCTTGCGAGTTTGACCGCGTTGTCGGGTTCCGTGCTCGCCGCTCCGTGTGGCGGGTTCACCGACGTCGACGATACGGATCCCCACATCGGGTCCACCCCCTATTCATTCTGCTGGGGCGTGGAGTGGATAAGGAACCGCGCGATTACGATTGGCTGCTCTGATTCCAGCCACTACTGCCCCTTCAGCAACGTGTCTCGCGCGCAGATGGCGCTGTTCATGGCGCGCCTGGGGGACAGAATGTCGCCCGGCAAGTACTTCGTAGAGCAGAACCCTGGGGTCAAGGTGATCCAGGGCGGCGCCACATCCTTCAACAACCTCGTTTGCCCGACGCCAGGCGGCATTAGTACCTACCCGCGGCGCGCCTTCGTGCGTGGGCTCGTGTGGGGGCTGGTCGATGGACCGGTCGTGTGGGGTGCGGACGTCTGGGTCTCGATGGACGGTGGCTCGACCTACAACTGGGCGACGTACTATGTTCCGGGCGTGGGCGCGACGGCCGCGGGGATGACGCATGGAACCGCGTTTGCGTCCATCGACCTGGCGCCCGGAAACAACTATGTCTTCGCGATCCTGGTCCGCGAGCTGCCGGACGGCCCGAACGGCAGCGGCAATTTCAGCGACCTCGCCTGCCAGGTCCAGGTCGAGATCCACAACGGCCCCAGCGTGACACCCCCCTACGACGAAGCGCGGAACCAGCCACAGGGCGGCTCGCTGATGGCAAACCAGCCGCATGACCGCATGCTCACAGCCGACCGTTAGCGTCAGTGCAGCGGCCCCGTCGCCTCGGTGACCACCACCGCCGGCGCGGGCGACGCGTGGTGGCAGACGATGCGCCAGCCGGACGGCGTGCGCAGGAAGACGTTCGTCGCGATCGCCGCCCCGCTCGAGGCGGGGTTGGCGGTCGTGACGTGCTCGACGGCGCTCTGCATCGCCAGCCCGACGGTGTCGATGACGACGACCTGGTCGAGGCGGAACGTGAAGCGCGTGTCGGCGGCGAAGATCTGCTCCCACGACGCGCGCACCGCGTCGTAGCCGACCAGCCGCGGGCCGCCGGGGTGCACGCAGACGACGTCCTCGTCGTCCGCCCACGCCGCCATCATCGCCTCGATGTCGCGCGACTCGATCGCCTGGTAGAACGCCTGCGCGGCGTCCTGCGGCGAGGTGAAGATCGGCGGCGTCCGGGGCTTGCCCATCCTGTTCTTTCGGCGCCCCGGCGGAGGTCCGCGCCGGCCGTCAGGCCGAAGGGAGCGCTGCGTGCGCGAGATTGTAAACCGTCTGCGGATCGAGCTCGCGCATGCACTTGAAGTGCCCGAGCGGGCACTCGCGCTTGAAGCACGGGCTGCACGCGATGTCGATGCGCACGACGTGGGCGAGCGGCGACAGCGGCGGCGTGTAGGACGGCGACGACGAGCCGAAGAGCGCGACCACCGGCACGCCGACGGCCGCCGCCGCGTGCATCAGGCCGGAGTCGTTCGACACGACCACGCCGGCGAGCGACAAGAGGTCGATGGCCGTGCCGAGGTCGGTGCGGCCTGCCAGGTCACGGATCGAGCGGCCGGGCTCGCCGGCGGCCTGCAGCACCGAGGCCGCGGCGAGCTTGTCGTTGGGCGAGCCGACGATCCACACCTGCGCGTCGCGCGCGAGCAGCTTCGCGGCGAGGTCGGCGAAGTGCGTCGGCGGCCAGCGCTTCGCCGGCCCGTACTCGGCGCCGGGGCAAAGCACCGCCACCGGCTTGTCGGTGCGAAGGCGCAGCGCGCGCGCGGCGGCGCTGCGGTTGGCGGCATCCGGCACCAGCACCGGCGCCGGCGGCATCGGCACCATCGCGCCGGGCGGGGCGGCCAGCGCGGCGAAGCGGTCGACGAGGCGCGGCAACGCCTTCGCGTCGAGCCGCCGCACGTCGTTCAGCAGGCCGTAGCGGAACTCGCCGCGGTAGCCGGTGCGGCGGGGAATGCGTGCAAGCCAGGGCACCAGCGCCGACTTCCACGAGTTGGGCAGCACGATCGCGCGCGTGTAGCCGTTGCCGGCCAGCTCGGCGGCCAGCGCGCGCTGCGCCGCCATGTTGAGCTTGCCGTGCGCGAGCGGGCTGGCGATCACCCGGCGCACGCCGCGCATGCGCGCGTACACCGGCGCGCACCACGGCGTCGCGAGCACGTCGACGATCGGCTCCTCGTACGGCTCGCGCAGCAGCGCGAGCAGGGGCTCGGAGAGGATCGCATCGCCGACCCACGACGGCGCGACGACCAGGAGGCGCTGCTGCGTCACGCCGCCTCGCCGCGCACGGGGCAGCGCACGATTAGGGCCTGTTCACGCTATGGCCGCGCGCGCGAGTGGGCCCATGGGCGTGTCCGTCGCGGCGCTCGCCGCAGCGAAGACCGGGTGTCTTCGCAAGGCGGGCAACAATGAGGGGCGCGCCCAGGGGCCCGCTCCCTTCGGGTTGCGGCCGGAAAGGCCATGCGCGGTGTTGCGAAGCCTCGCCGGGTTCCCGACCCGCCTTCGGCTCCGCGCCTAGCGCATGGCCTTTCCGGCTGCGCAACGCGCACGTGTCCATAGCGTGAACAGGCCCTAGTGCCCGCCCGCCGGCTTCGCGCCCTCGACCCGGTAACGCGTGCCGCAGTAGGGGCAGCGCGCCTCGCCGTTGGCGTCCACGTCGAGGTAGACGCGCGCGTGCGAGCTCCACAGCGGCATGGCCGGGTTCGGGCAGAACACCGGGAGATCCTCGGCGCGCACGGCGACCGCCGCGGCTGGCGTCGCGGCCACGCGTCAGACCTTCGCGAGCCAGTGGCGCTTGCCCGGGTTGCGCCCGTTCACGGTGTCGAAGAAGATCTTCTGCAGCCGCTCGGTCACCGGCCCGCGCGACCCGCCGCCGATCGGCCGGTGGTCGTACTCGCGGATCGGCGTCACCTCCGCGGCGGTGCCGGTGAAGAACGCCTCGTCGGCGACGTAGACCTCGTCGCGCGTGATGCGCCGCTCGTGCACCGGGATGCCGAGCTCGCGCGCGAACTCGATGATCGTGGCGCGGGTGATGCCCTCGAGCGCGCCGCCGGACAGGTCCGGCGTGTGCAGCTCGCCCTTCACGACGATGAACACGTTCTCGCCCGAGCCCTGGCAGAGGAAGCCCTGCGGGTCGAGCAGCATCGCCTCGTCGTAGCCGTCGTGCGTCGCTTCCTGGTTGGCGAGGATCGACACCGGGTAGTTGCCGACCGCCTTCGCCTTGCACATCGTGACGTTCGGGTGGTGGTGCGTGTAGGACGACGTCTTGACGCGGATGCCCTTCTCGAGGCCCTCGGCGCCGAGGTAGGCGCCCCAGGGCCACGCGGCGATCGCGAGCAGCACCGGGTTCGTCTTCGCCGCCACGCCCATCGCGTTGCTGCCGTAGAACGCGATCGGCCGGATGTAGCAGGCGTCGAGCTTGTTCTTGCGCACGCACTCCTTCTGCGCCTCGCTCACCTCGTCCTTGCCGAACGGGATCTTCATGCCGAAGATCTGCGCCGAGCGGAACAGCCGGTCGGTGTGGTCGGCGAGCCGGAAGATCGCCGGTCCGTCGCCGGTGGCGTAGCAGCGCACGCCCTCGAACACGCCCATGCCGTAGTGCAGCGTGTGCGTGAGCACGTGCGTGGTCGCCTCGCGCCACGGCACGAGCTTGCCGTCGTACCAGATCCATCCATCGCGTTGGGCCATCGACATGGCGGCGTCTTCCTGGGGGCGATCGAAGCGGGAAATTGTAGCCGATCGGCCCGCGCGAGCCCGGGCGGCGCGTCAGGCGGCGCTCGCGCGCGCGCCGCCGAACAGGTGCCGCCAGAGCGCGCGCACGCTCGCGCGCCGCGCCTCGTGCGGCCCGGGATCGACTCGCGCGCTCCCGGCCCCGGTCAGGCGCACGGCGTGCTGCTGCCTGCGGTAGGCGCGGTAGGCGTCGGCGACCTCGTCAGCCAGCTTGGCCGGCACGAGTCCGAGGTCCCCCGCCATCGTGACCAGCGCGATGTTGCCGGCATTGCGCGTGAGCCCGGGGTGCTCGTGGGCGTGCGCGAGCACGAGGTACTGCACGGCGAACTCGATGTCGACCATGCCGCCCTCGTCGTGCTTGAGGTCGAAGCTCGACGTCGGGTTCGGGTGGCCCTCGCTCATGCGCCGGCGCATCTCCAGCACGTCGCCGGCGAGCTTCGCCGGATCGCGCGCGATGCGCAGGATCGCGTCGCGCTCGGCCTCGAACGCGGCGCCGATCGCGGCGTCGCCCGCGACGAAGCGCGCGCGCGTGAGCGCCTGGTGCTCCCACGTCCAGGCCTTCTCGTGCTGGTAGCGCCGGAACGCGCGCAGGCTCGACACCAGCAGGCCCGCCGCGCCGTCGGGGCGCAGCCTGAGGTCGGTGTCGTAGAGCTGGCCCGCGCCGGTGGTGCTGGTGAGCCAGGTGACCAGGCGCTGCGCGAGGCGGGCGTAGCGCTCGGGCATCGCGTCGGCGTCGGGCTCGTCCTCGTCGACGTCGTAGAGGAACACGAGGTCGAGGTCGGAGGCGTAGCCCAGCTCCTTGCCGCCGAGCTTGCCGTAGCCGGCCACCGCGAAGCGCGGCGCCGGCGCGTCGCGGCCGCGCATGTGCGCCCAGCACTGGCGCAGCGCGGCCGCGATCACGACGTCGGCGAGCGCGGAGACGTGGTCGGCGAGGCGCTCCACGGTCAGGTGGCCGGCGAGGTCCTGCACGAGCAATCGGAAGAGCTGCGCGTGCTGGAAGTGGCGCAGCGCGTCCATCTGCCGCTCGGGATCGTCGCCGGCGGCGGCGAGCTGCTCGTCGAGCTCGCGGCGCCACGCGTCCCAGTCGGGCTCGGCGAACAGCAGGCGCGCGTCGAGCAGCTCGTCGAGGAGGATCGGGTGGCGCGTGAGATACGCGGCCGCCCACGCGGAGGCCCCCATCAGGTTGGCAAGCCGCGGCAGGAGCGGCGGGTGCTCGATCAGGAGTGCCAAGTAGGCGCTGCGCCGGTTGACCGCCTCGAGCAGGTCCATCAGGCGGTTGAACGTCGCGCCGGGGTCGCGGCCGTCGGCCGCCGCGCGCGCCGCGGCGTCGAGCAGGCGCGGCACCAGCGCGTCGAAGCGCTCGCGCGACAGCGCCGGCAGCTGCAGGTAGCGCGAGCCGCTCCGCGTGGCGCGCAGGCGCGCGACGACGTCTGCGGGCGCCGCATAGCCTGCCGCAGCGAGCGTCGCGGCCGACGCGGGCAGGTCGGGGTCCTCCCAGGCGGCGGCGAGCGGCGTGCCGGCCGTCTCGTCGGGCGCCTCCCCGAGCACGACGGTGAAGTGCTCGACGACCTCCGCGCGCGTCGCCGCCATCTGCGCGTCGAACGCGCCGAGCTCGGCGTGCCCGCAGGCGCGGGCGAGCTCGGCACGCTCGGCGTCGTCGCCGGGCAGCTCCTGCGTCTGCTGGTCGTCGCGGTACTGCAGCCGGTGCTCGACGCCGCGCAGCCACCCGTAGGCATCGCGCAGGCGCTCGCACACCGGGCCGGGCAGCAGCGCGCGCGCTTGGATCGCGGCGAGCGCGGGAAGCGTGCCGCGCAGCCGCAGCGCGCCCTCGCGCCCTCCGCGCACGATCTGGATCGCCTGCACGACGAACTCGATCTCGCGGATGCCGCCTTCGCCCAGCTTGACGTTGCGCGCGTAGTCGCGGCGCGCGCCCTCCGCGCGGATCTGCCGGTGGACCCCGCGCAGTCCCGCGTAGGCGTCGTAGTCGAGGTACTTGCGGAACACGAACGGCTCGACGACCGCGGCGAGCGCCTCGCCGTCCCCGCCGGTCAGCGCGCGCGCCTTGAGCCACGCGTAGCGCTCCCACGCGCGGCCCTGTGTCAGCAGGTACTGCTCGAGCGCCCCGAACGGCACCGCGAGCGGGCCGCTGTCGCCGTAGGGCCGCAGGCGCATGTCGACGCGGAACACGAAGCCGTGCGCAGTGACCTCGTGCAGCGCGGCGATGACGCGGCGGCCGAGGCGCTCGAAGAACTCGCGATTGGAGATCCGCTTCGGGCCGGCCGTCTCGCCTTCCTCCGGGTAGAGGAACACGAGGTCGACGTCGGAGGACACGTTGAGCTCGCCGCCGCCGAGCTTGCCCATCCCGACGACGCACAGCCGCTGCGGAGCTCCCGACTCGGCGCCGATGGGCTCGCCGGTGTCCGAGGCGAGCGCGCGGTGGTGGAAGTCGGTCGCCGCGACGATCGCCGACTCCGCGAGCCGGGTCACCGCCCCGCAGACTTCGGCAAGCGGCGCGCGCCCCGTCAGGTCGCGGGCAAGCGTGTGCAGCATGACGCGGCGCCGGCAGCGGCGCAGCGCCGCGCCGAGCCCATCGGCATCGCTGCCGGCGGTTGCCGACGCGATCGCGGCGTCGTCCCGGGCCCAGTCGAACGGCGCCTCGAGGCATTCCTCGAGCCAGGGCCGCAGCGCCGCGTCCGCGGCGAGCGCGCGCTGGGCGTATCGACTGAACGCGAGGGCGCCTTCCAGGTCCATGGCAGGCCGGTTGGACACGGGCCGCCGCAGCGCCTTGGGGCGGGGGCGTTCCGCTACAATGTTTCGTGGGCTCTCCATTATGCCTCGGGGGAGGAGGGCGGCCTCGCCCGACCGCACCGCGATGAGGCGCATCGTCCGCTCCGTCTACTACGTCGTGGCCGCCGCGCTGGCAATCTTCTGCGCGCTGCTGCTGGCCGTCCGCTTCGTCGTCCTGCCGAACGTCGAGTCGCACCGCGACGCCATCGCGGCGTGGATCGCCCGCGAGCTCGGCCACCCCGTCGAGATCGACACGATCCTCACCGGCTGGGACGGGTGGAGTCCCGAGATCGCGGTGCAGGGCCTGCGCGTGCGCGACCCGAACCGCGCGATGGCCGCGCCGCTGATCGAGCTGCCGTCGGTGACCGGCGTGATCTCGTGGACGTCGCTGCTGTTCGCCGACCTGCGGCTCAAGGAGCTGGTCATCGAACGGCCGCGGCTCGCCATCCGCCGCGACACCGCGGGGCGGCTGCACGTGGCCGGACTCGAGATCGATCCGCAGGCCGCGGCGCAGGGCACCGCGTTCGCCGACTGGGTGCTGCGCCAGCGCATGATCGTGGTGAACGGCGCGCTGCTCGCGTGGCACGACGACCTGCGCAATGCGCCGCAGCTGATCCTCGACGACGTCCACTTGCGCTTCGAGAACCGCTTCGGGCACCTGCGCTTCGGGCTCACCGGCACGCCGCCGCGCGAGCTGGCAGCGCCGATCGACCTGCGCGGCGACCTCGCCTCGCCGTCGCTGGCAGATTGGAGCAAGGCGCGCGGCCGCCTGTACCTTCGGCTCGACTACGCCGACGTGGCGGCGTGGGCCGACTGGCTGCCGTTGCCGGTCGAGGTCTCGCGCGGCCACGGGGGCCTGCAGGCCTGGTTCGACTTCGACCAGGGCGTGCTGCGCGAGCTGATCGCCGACGTGGAACTGGCCGACGTGCGCGCACGTCTCGGCGCCGGCGTGCCCCCGATGGACCTCGCGCGCCTCGCCGGGCGCTTCGGCTGGCTGCAGGACGGCGCGCAACGCACGCTGTCCACGCGTGCGCTCGAGCTGGCCGGCGTGGGCGCGGCGATCGCGCCCACCGACCTCGTGCTGCGCTACGAGCAGGGCGCGGACGGCGCCATCGGCGCGGGCCGCGTCACGGTCAACCAGCTCGACTTCGCCGCACTCGCCGCGCTCGCCGGGCACCTGCCGCTGCCGGGAACCTGGCGGGAGGACGTGGCCCGCCACGCGCCGCGCGGCGCCCTGCGCGCGACGGAGGTGTCCTGGGACGGGCCGCTCGCCGCGCCGACGGCCTTTCGCGCGGTAGGGACCTTCCTGGACCTCGGCGTGCGCGCCCAGGAAATCCTGCCGGGACTCGAGAACCTCTCCGGCGAGTTCGAGGCGACGCAGAGCGGCGGCGCGCTGCGACTGGGCAGCCGCAAGCTGCGCGTCGAACTGCCGCGCGTGTTCGCCGAGCCGCTGCAATTCGACAGCGCCAGCGGGAAGCTGCGGTGGGAGCGCAAGGACGGCCAGCTGTCCGTTCGCCTCGAGGAGCTCGAGTTCGCGAACGCCGACGCCGCCGGCACCGCGCAGGGCGCTTGGCGCTCGGCAGCGAAAGGGCCGGGGGAGATCGACCTCGCCGCGCGGCTCACGCGCGCCGACGCCCGCGCAGTGCACCGCTACCTCCCGCGCTCGATCTCGGAGGCCACGCGCGTCTGGGTGCGCGACTCGCTGACGAAGGGTTCGGCCGACGACGCGCGGCTCGTGCTCAAGGGCAACCTCGCGCGCTTCCCGTTTCCGGACGGCCGCGACGGCACGTTCCTCGTCACGGCGAAGGCCCGCGAAGCGACGCTCGACTACGCCAACGGCTGGCCGCCCATCACCGGACTGGACGCCGACGTGCGCTTCGAGAACCAGGGCATGAAGATCACCGCCACGCGCGGCCACGTGCTCGGCGCGGCGTTGGCGCGCACGACGGCCACGATCCCCGACCTCGTGCCCGACCACCCGAAGCTGATCCTGGAAGGCGAGGCGAGCGGTCCGACCGCGGAGTTCCTCGCGTTCGTCGAGGCGAGCCCGGTCGCGGCGTGGATCGGGCGCTTCACCGACGGCGCCCAGGCAGCAGGCGCGGGGCACCTCGACCTCGGCATCACGATGGCCCTCGGCGGCAGCGAGGCCGCGCAGGTGCGCGGCGGCTTCCGGTTCGCCGACAACCAGCTGCGGCTGCCGGGCCTGCCTACGCTGTCGAAGGTCAACGGGCGCATCGCGTTCACCGAGCGCGAGATGAGCGGGCGCGACATCGCGCTCGAGGCATTCGGCGGCGCCACGCGCATCGACGTCGCCACGCGCGACGGCGCCGTGCGGGTGAGCGGCGGCGGCAGCGTGAACTTCGCGGCGCTGCGCAACGAGTTCGCCTCGCCGTGGATGGAGCGCGTCAGCGGCGCGACCGACTGGCAGCTCCAGCTCGTTGCACGGCCGACTCACGCCACCTTCGTCGTCGAGTCGAACCTCAGGGGCGCGGCGATCGACCTGCCGCCGCCGCTGGGCAAGGGGGCGGGGGAGGCCGCGGCGTTCCGGCTGGAGCGCCGCATGCTCGGCAGCGACGGCAGGCGCGACGCCCTCGTGGCCGACTACGGCGGCGTGGCCCGCGTGGTCGCGTTTCGCTCGCTGGGCGCGCAGGAAGCGAAGGTCGACAGAGCCCTCTTGACGTTCGGCAAGGCGGTGGCGAAGGGCGGCGATCCGGGCGAGCCGGGAGTCGCGATCCGCGGCGACGTGCCGTTGCTCGACGCGGACCGCTGGCTGGCGGCGATGCAGGAAACGGCGGCGCGCGACACGGCGCGCGGCGGTCCGGACCAGGTCGCGCTCAATTCGGTCGACGTGACCGCGGCGCAGTTCGTGGCCTTCGGGCGGCAATACGACGACATGTCGTTCGCCGCGCGCCGCGGGCAGGACGGCTGGCGGCTCACGCTGGACGCGCGGCAGGTCGCCGGGACCGCGCGCTGGGACGCTCCGGCCGAGCGTGCGCACAACGGGCGCTTCACCGCGAGGCTCGACCGGCTCGACCTGTTCGGCGCGCACGAGGTCGAGCACGCTGGGCAGGAGACGGCCCGCGCCGAGGGCTCGGCGAACCCCTGGCCGGAGGTCGACGTCGTCGCCGAGCGCTTCCACGGCCGCGCCGGCGTGCTGGGCCGCATGGAACTCGCCGGCCGTCCGGAGGGAACCGACTGGCGCGTGACGCGCTTCGCCATCGTGAACGACGCCGGCCGCATCGAGGCGGACGGCTCGTGGCGACTGCTCGGCCGGCAGCAGCAGTCGAAGTTCGACGTCGCGGTGAACGTCGTCGACGCGAGCGCGTTCCTCGCGCGCATCGGCCTGCCCAGCGACGTCAAGGGCGCGCCGACGAAGATCGACGGCCAGCTCGCCTGGCCCGGCGCGCCGACCGACTTCGGCTACTCCACGCTGTCGGGAACGTTCCGCGTCCAGTCCGGCGCCGGCCAGTTCACGAAGATGGATCCCGGCGTGGGGCGGCTGCTCGGCGTGCTGTCGCTGCAGGCGCTGCCGCGCCGGATCACGCTCGACTTCCGCGACGTGTTCAGCGAGGGCTTCGCGTTCGACAGCATCGCCGGCAGCGTGCGCATCGCGGGCGGCGTGCTGCACACCGACAACCTCGCGCTGGCCGGCCCCGCGGCGAAGGTGCAGCTCGCCGGCGACGTCGACCTCGCGCGCGAGACGCAGGCCCTGACGGTGCGCGTGCAGCCGTCGCTGTCGTCGGTGGTGTCGACCGGGGCCGGCGCGGCCGCCGTCGTGCTGATGGCGGCGAACCCGCTCGTCGGCGCCGCCGTGGGCGCGGGAACGCTGCTCGCCCAGAAGCTGATGCAGGACCCGATCGACCAGATGTTCAGCTACGAGTATTCGGTGCGCGGCTCGTGGTCGGAGCCCGTCGTCGAGCGCGTCGCGGCGCGGCCCCTGTCGCCGGCGACCGCCGCCGAGGGCGCGCCGCGATGAGCGGGGCGCTTCGCGTCGCGGCGGTGCAGATGGTGTCCGGCGGCGACGTCGCCGAGAACCTGGCCCGGGCCTGGCCGCTGGTCGCGCAGGCTGCGCGCGCCGGCGCGCGGCTCGTGCTCCTGCCCGAGTACTTCGGGATCCTCGGCGGCCGCTCCGCCGACAAGCTCGCCGTGCAGGAGGCCGACGGCGACGGACCGCAGCAGGCGTTCCTCGCCCGCGCCGCGCGCGAGCACGCGATCACGCTGGTGGGCGGCTGCGTGCCGCTGCGCTGTGGCGATCCCGCCCGCGTGCGCAGCGCCTGCCTCGTCCACGGGCCCGACGGCGAGCGCATCGCGCGCTACGACAAGATGCACCTGTTCCGCTACCGCGGCGCAGGCGGGGAGAGCTACGACGAGTCGCGCACGATCGAGGCGGGCGCCTCGCCCGCGTGGTTCGACGCCGACTGCGGGCGCGTCGCGCTGTCGATCTGCTACGACGTGCGCTTCCCCGAGCTCTACCGGGCCATCGGGGAGGTTGCGCTCATCCTCGTGCCGGCCGCGTTCACCTATCCGACCGGCCTCGCCCACTGGGAGCTGCTGCTGCGCACGCGCGCGGTCGAGAACCAGTGCTACCTGCTGGCCGCCGCGCAGGGCGGCGTGCACCCGAACGGGCGGCGCACCTACGGCAACTCGATGCTCGTCGACCCCTGGGGCGAGGTCGTCGCGCGCCACGCCGACGGCGCCGGCGTGGTCGTCGGCGACGTCGATCCCGCGCGCATCGCCGACGTGCGCGCGCGGCTGCCCGCGCTGGCCGACCGCGTGCTCGGCCTCACGCCGAACGCCGCGCCCGCCGGCCGGCCAGGCGTCAGCCCGCGCGGCCCGTCAGCACGATCACGAGAGGCGCGCTGACCGCGCACAGCGCCGTCGACAGCACGATCGACGAGGAGACCGGCGCGCCGAGCGTGCCGAAGGCCTTCGCCATCAGGTAGACGTTCGCGCCGACCGGCATCGCGGCGAGCACGGTGATCGCCTGCGTCTCCAGCGCCGGCAGGCCGAGCGCTCGCGCGGCCGCGTACACCGCGGCGGGCAGCACGGCCAGCTTGACGAGCGTCATCGCGAGGCTCGCCCGCCAGCCTCCACGCACGCCGTACTCGCACAGGCTCATGCCGAGCGCGACCAGGGACAGGGGGATGGCGGCGTCGGCGAGCATCCTCAGCGCCGAGTCGATCCACGACGGCAGCGCGAGGCCGGCGTAGCCGAACAGCGTCCCGGCGAGCAGGCTGCCGACGATCGGGTTGGCGATCACGCCGCGCGCCGTGGCGGCGAAGCCGGCGAGCGAGGCGCGGCGATGTCGCGCCCACTCGACCGACACCGTGACGAGCGTCCACAGGATCAGCGCGTTGAACACGATGACGAGCGAGATTGCCGGCATCGCGGGCTCGCCGAGCGTCACGCGCACCAGCGGCACGCCGAGAAGCACGGTATTCGCGAACACCCCGCCCATGCCGAACACCGATGCGCTCGCGCCGTCGAGCGAGAACAACGCGCGTCCCGCGGCGATGGCGAGCGCGTAGACGACGAACGTCGCGCCGAAGTAGGCGAGCAGCGCCCGCGCGTCGACTGCGGGCGCCGACTCGAAGCCGCTCATCAGGCGGAACAGCAGCGCCGGCACGGCCACCGAGAACACGAAGCGGGACAGCGCGTCGGCGACCGGCCCGGTCCAGCCCCCGAAGCGCGCCAGCGCGTAGCCGGCGCCGATCAGCACGAACAGCGGCGCGGTGAGCGCGACGAGGTGCGCGGCGCCGGACACCGCGCGGCTACGCCGCCGAGTGGCCGACGAGCGCGAGGAATTCCTCGCGCGTGGCCTGCGACTCGCGGAACGTGCCGAGCACCGACGAGGTGACCATCACCGAGTTCTGCTTCTCCACGCCGCGCATCATCATGCACAGGTGGCGCGCCTCGATCATCACGCCCACGCCGCGCGCGCCGATCAGCTCCATGATCGCCTGCGAGATCTGCTCGGTGAGGCGCTCCTGCAGCTGCAGCCGGCGCGAGTACATGTCGGCGAGCCGCGCGATCTTGGACACGCCGAACACCTTGCCGGTGGGGATGTAGCCGATGTGGCAGCGGCCGTAGAACGGCAGCAGGTGGTGCTCGCAGAGGCTGTAGACCTCGATGTTCTTCACGATGACCATGCTGTTGGTCTCCTGCGTGAAGATCGCGTCGTTGAGGAGCTTCTTCCGGTCCGTGCGGTAGCCCGACGACAGGAACTCCCACGCCTCGGCCACGCGCCTGGGCGTGCGCTGGAGGCCCTCGCGCTCGGGGTCCTCTCCGATCGCGACCAGAATCTCGCGGACGAGCGCTTCGATGCGGGGCTTGTCGATGGTCATGCCGTTGCTCCTGCGGGCGGGGACAGCCGCCATTCTCGCCCAAGTCGGGCCTGCGCCGGCACCGGCCTTTCGCGTAGGATTCGCATGCCATGGACGAACTGCGCAATCCGGGAGCGCTCGCCGACCTGGTCACGCGCCACGTCGTGCCGCTCGCCGGCGTGCTGTTCCTCGGCTGGCCGGCCGGGAACATCATGGTGCTGCTCGCGCTCGACACGCTGCTCACGGCCACCGGGCTGGGGCTGCTCGTGATGATCCACATCACCGGGCTCGACGACGGCCCCCCCGGGCTGCGCACCGGTCCGGTGCGATGGGGCCGGGTGCTGCTGGCGCTGCCGATCATGCTCTTGCTGTTCGGGATGCTGGTTGGCTTCCCTGTGTTCTGGATGGCGGACGGGCTGTGGCGCGCCGCCGCGCTCGCCGATCCCGGGTTCCGGATCGGGATCGCGGCGCAGGTGCTGGCGTCGGTGGTCGCGTTTTTCCGGATGCACCGCACGCTCGAGCGGCGCTACGACGACCAGCGCATCCTCGCCCGCGAGTTCGTCTTCGTGATCGCGCGCTGGGTCGTGGTCGCCATCGCCGCGTTCACCGGCGTCGCGCTGCTGCTGGGGCCGCGCTTCGGCGGCGCGCTGCTGATCGTCGTGTATGGCGCGGCGTCGGTGTGGTTCGAGCTCTACCCGTCGAAGGCCGCCCGCTTCCTGCGCGGTCGCGACGCGAAGCCGCTGGAGCAGGTGATCGCGCAGGACACCGTGAAGGACGCGCAGCAGGCGGCGCGCGCCCTGCGCAAGGCGAAGAAGTAGCCGCGGGGCGTCAGGCCGCGCGCGTGTCGGGCTGCGGTTCCCCGGCGGGCTTCTGCGCGGCGAGCGTGTCGAGCGCCGCGCTGACCGCGCGGTCGAACAGCGGCACCGGCTCGAGCAGCAGCGTGGCGCGCTGGGCGGCGAGCTCCCAGGCGAGCTCCTCGGGGGAGAACATCAGCGCCTGCTTGCGGGAACGGCTGGTGAAGATGTAGCGCGTGCGCCGCGGGCTCACCCAGGTGAGGCGGGCGTTGATCGGCTCGGCGTCCGGGTGGCGGAACACGAGCCAGGTTCCCACCGCCATCTCGCTCACGAAGTCGTGCGCGTTGCGCGCCGTGACGACCGGCCGGCCGCGGTCGATGCCCTTGGGCGTCTCTGTGTCGCGGGTCGCGAGCTCCGCGGCCGCCGTTGCGGGCTCCGCCGTCGCTGCCGGCGCAGGCGGCGGCGGCGGCTTGATCGCGGCGACGTGCAGGGGGTAGAGCGCGTCGAAGAACGCCTTCGATTTCTCCGCGGGCGCGCTGACGGCCGTGCAGCCCTTGCGCAAGCCCGTGACGAGACCCGGGATCATCTTCGACAGACGGGCCTTCTGGCCGGTGCGCTCCTTGGCGACGATGCTCCACAGGAGGTCGTCGAGCGTCTTCACGGCGGCGGCCATCTCGGGCGACTCCGGCCCGTGGTCGCGGCGCAGCTTCGTGAGGTAGTCGGTCCAGACCGTCTCGACGAAGCCGCGGATCTCGAACGGGAGGTCGAGGCCGGCCAGCCTGTCGCGCGTGAGCGTGAGCACCTCGGCGCGGTCGGCCTCGCTCGCCTCCGTCGCGAGCGCCTGCGCGACGTCCGGCTTCACCGCGACCTCGGTCGCCTTGCGCTCCTCGTCGATGAACACGGCGAGCTCGAGGTCCGCGGTCGCGAACACCCCGATGTCGATCTCGAAGTCGCGGCAGACGCGCTCGACGACCGCCGTCGCGTGTTGCTCGAACGCGAGCTCGTAGTCGGGGTTCTGCGTGGCGCCGATCGCCGCGTCGGCCAGGTGGTCGAGCAGGCGCCGCGCCGCGTGCGAGCGGTCGGAGAAGAACGTGCGGTCGAGCAGCGCGGCCTTGAGCACGGGAACCTGCAGCCGGCTGAAGATGCGCCGCATCGCGTCGGGGATCGACGGGTCGCGGAAGATGTAGTCGAACAGGAGCGCGATCACGTCCATCGTGATGCGGTCCGTCGGGTTCGCGATCTGGCCCGCCACCGCCGCGCGGATGTGCGGGATCAGGTTGAGCGGCACGGCCGCCATCGCCGTGCCCGCCGGCATCGCCGACGACTTCGCGAGCTCGGCGGGCAGGTCGATGCGCTGCCAGTGGCCGAGCGTGTTGAACAGCGGGGTGGACGTGCCCAGCGCCATCAGCGGGTCGATGGCGCCGAACGCGTCGTCGCCGCCCTCCTGGAGCCGGGTCGGGGGCGCCTGGCCGCCCAGTTCGGTCAGCCCCTTGGCCAGCAGGTCCGCGGGCAGCGCCTGCACGCTCTCCCCGGGGGCCGCGTTGGGCAGCATCGACGAGGGCACGATCGCGCCGAGCACCTCGGCGTTCGCGACGGCGCCCTCGAAGTCGAACACCGACTTCACCGAACCGGAGCCGAGGTCGGGCACCTCGACGTCGGCCGGCAGCCCGGGCCCGCCCTCGTGCAGCATCTGGGAGAACGTCGGGATCAGGTCCTTGTCGTCGTCGGGCCGGAGATCGCTTCGTGCCCGCAGCGCCGCCTTGATCTCGGGCAGCACGCCGTTGTCGGCGAGGTAGCGGTTGAGCGTGATGTAGACCTTGTTGGCCGCCGGCGTCAGGTCGGCGACGACGCGCTCCATGAACGCGCGCCAGATGCGCGGGTTCGGGTAGACCGCGCGCGCCGACACGCCGATCGCGTCCAGGATGTAGGACGGGCCGAACGGATTGTCCACGTCGCGCCGCGCCTCCTCGCGCAGCAGCGCCTCGACGCGCAGGTCGAGCGCATCGAGCTCGCGGCGGGTGATGCGCTGCAGGAACGCCGTCGCCGCCACCAGCGCGGCCTGCTTTTCCTGGTCGAACGCCGTGAGCACCTTGAGCGAGGCCGCGGAGGCGTCGAAGTCCGGGCGCCGGCCCTTGCGGCGCGCGCCGCCCATGCGGCGCTCGTAGAGTTCCACGAGCGTGCGGTCGAAGCGCTCGACCCACGCGCCGCGCTGCATCTTGAACTCGTCGACGTCCTTCTCCTGGACGTACGCGTTGCCCTCGAACAGGTCGCCGCTCATCTCGACCGACGCCCGCGCGATGTCCACGAGCTTGTCGTGGAAAATGCGGTGGCACTCGTCGAGCAAGGACCTCGCCTGCGCGCCCGCGGGCAGGTCGGGCGGGGAGGCGAGGTCGGTCGACGAATTCATGGAGGAATCGCGTGGAACAGCCTGTATTGTAGATGCTTCCGGCGTCCGGGGGCCTGCCCGGCGCCGCGCGGCCGGCGGGTCGGGACGGACGGGCGGGCTTGCGCCGCCGGGCAGGCGCGGCGGCCGTACGTCGCCGCCGGACGCACGCGGATTCGCGCATCGCGCGCCGCCGGTCTACCATATCGGGCAGTATTCGCACACCGGCCTTCCCGCCGAGACCAACGCATGAGCCGCAACGTGCCGCCGCGCAGTGCCCCCGCGATCGCCGTCGTCGGGGCCGGAGTCGTCGGCGCGGCCATCGCCTTGACGTTGTGCCGTCGCGGCGCGCACGTGACGCTGATCGATCGCGCCGAGCCCGGACGCGGCTGCAGCTACGGCAACGCCGGCGCCCTGTCGCCGGGTTCGGTTGCGCCGCTTGCGCTCCCCGGGCTGCTCAAGTCGCTGCCGCGCCTGCTGCTCGATCCCGAAGGTCCCGTGTACCTGCCGCCGGCGCATCTCCCGCGCGCGCTGCCGTGGCTGGCGCGGTTCCTCGCCGCGTCGGCGCCCGAGCGCGTGGAGGCGATCGCGCAGCGGCTGGCGGCGCTCAACGCCGACGCCGTCGAGCACCACGTGGACCTCGCGCGCGAGATCGGCGCCGCCGACCTCATCCGCCGCACCGGCCACCTGCACGTCTATCCCGACGCGGCGGCGCTGGCGAAGGACGCCTACGCCTGGACGCTGCGCGCGCGCCACGGCGTGCACTTCGAGCGGTTGGATCGCGCGGGCATCGAAGCGCTGGAGCCGGGCATCGCGCCCCGCTACACGGCCGCCGTGTGGCTGCCGGACCAGGCGATCGTGCTCAACCCGTTCCGCTACGTCCAGCAGATCGTGCGCGCCTTCGTCGTGCGCGGCGGCCGGCTGGTGCGCGACAGCGTGCGCACGATCGAGCCCGACCTGCCGCGCGGATGGACCGTCGTCACCGGCGAGGGGCGACAGAACGTCGACCACGTCGTCGTCGCGGCGGGCGCGCACTCCGGCACGCTGCTCGAGCCGCTCGGCATCCGCCTGCCGCTCGAAAGCCAGCGCGGCTACCACGTCACGTTCCGCGGGGTCGCGGCGCCGGTGTCGCGCGGCGTCGTGCTGGCCGACCGCAACGTCTTCGTCACGCCGATGGAGCACGGCTTCCGGATCGCGGGCACCGTCGAGTTCGGCGGCCTCAACCGGCCGGCCAACCCGCGCCGCTCGGCGCTGCTCGCCAGGTTCGCGCGCGAGGCCTTTCCCGGCGTGGCCGCGGCGGAGGAGTCGCACTGGATGGGCCACCGGCCGTGCACGCCGGAGTCGCTGGCGCTCATCGGGCCCGTCGCGTCGCGGCAGGGCCTGTGGGTCGCGACCGGCCACGGCCACCTCGGCCTCACGCAGTCGGTGAACACCGCGCGCCTGCTCGCCGACGCGATCCTGGAGGGCGCGCCCGTGCTGACGCCCGCCATCGCCTGACCGGCGCGCCGGATCGGCGGACGTCGCGCGGGCCGTTGCAGGTGGCGGGCGGGCAGGGCAACGCGGGCGAAGCGGCCAACCCCGGTGCGACGCTGGTCGCGCCGATGCACGCGTTCGACGCGGACGCGCTCGCCGGGTTCATCCGCGCAAACGTCGCGCCTTTCGACGGCGCGCTTGCCGTCGAGCAGTTCCAGGGCGGCCAGTCGAACCCGACCTACCGGGTGGTCGCCGGCGGCGAGCGTTACGTGCTGCGACGCAAGCCGCCTGGAGCGCTGCTGCCGTCGGCGCACGCCATCGAGCGCGAGCACCGCGTGATGTCCGCGCTCGCCGGCTCCGGCGTCCCGGTGCCGCGCATGCGCGCGCTCTGCGAGGACCCGGCGGTGATCGGCACCGCGTTCTACCTCATGGACTACGTCGAGGGACGCGTGCTGTGGGACCCGACGCTGCCCGGCATGACCCCGGCGGAGCGGCGCGCGCATTACGACGAGCTGAACCGCGTGATCGCCGCGCTGCACTGCGTCGATCCGGCGAGGGTCGGGCTGGCGGACTTCGGGCGCAGCGGCGGCTACGTCGCGCGGCAGGTCGCGCGGTGGACGAAGCAGTACGAGGCCGGGAGCGCGGACCGCATCGAGGCGATGGACCGCCTGATCGCGTGGCTGCCGCCGCGCGTCCCCCCCGACGAGGCGACCCGCATCGTGCACGGCGACTTCCGCCTCGACAACGTGATCTTCCACGCGCGCGAGCCGCGGGTGCTGGCCGTGCTCGACTGGGAGCTCGCCACCCTCGGCGACCCGCTGTCCGACTTCGCCTACCACGCGATGGCGTGGCGGCTGACGCCGGGCCAGTTCCGCGGGCTGGCGGGCGTCGACCTCGCGGCGCTGGGCATCCCGGGCGAGCGGGAGTACGTGGCGGCGTACTGCAGCCGCACCGGGCGCGAAAACGTGGGGCAGTGGGAGTTCTACCTGATCTTCAACATGTTCCGCATCGCCGCGATCCTGCACGGCGTGCACTCGCGGGCGCTGGCGGGCAACGCGGCGAGCGCGGACGCGCTCGAGACCGGAGCGCGTGCGCGGCTCGTCGCCGAGGTGGCGTGGTCGATGGCGCGCGAGCTCGATCGCCGTGGCGCGTGAACGGGAACTGGAAAGCGCCGTTTGGAGCGCAAACGCGCGCACGGCGCGCGTTGCTTCGCGCCGTTGCCGGCGAGCGCCCGACGGGCCGCGCCGAGGGCGCTCGCGAGATCCATGGCTCGATGCAAGAGGCGCTAGGTCGACGGCGCGGCAACCACCGCGCTCCCGAACGCCTCTTCAATCGCTTTGCTGGTCCTTCTCCAGGAGCGCGTACTGCGCGAGCGTCGCCAGCGTCTCGTCGATGCGCTGCGCGAGCCCGGCGTCGCGCGGTTCGCCGCCGGACGCCATCGCCGCTGCCAGCGCGGAGCGATCGCGCCGCCCGTCGCAGTGTTGCAGGAGCTTGCGCGTGAACGGGTCGACGAGGCGGATCGTCTCGTGCCGCAGGTTGGTGACGGCCTCGCGCTGCGGGGCCTGCCAGCGCGCCACGCGGGAGGCGCGCGGCGCGGCTCCCGCCGTCACAGCCGCCTCGGGTCCGCGCGCGTGAAGCTGCGCCAGGCCCGAGACCCACGCGTCGAGCAGGACGGCCGCCACGGGCCGGCCGCCGGGTGCCGTCGGGGCGCCGGCCAGCAACTTCGGCACGGCGACGGCGGCAGGCGCCGAACGCACGAGCGCCTCGAGCAACGCGCGCAGCACCGGCCCGTCCGGAGCGGTCGCCGCCGGCAGCCGCGACTCCGCGGCGGCGCGCGTCAGCGGCATCGAGGCGGAGACGCGCAGCGACGCCATGCGCGCGGGCTCGAGCTGGCCGTCGCCCGCGGCGTCGGCGCGGGCGAGGATCGACTGCCGGAAGCGGCGCACGCGCGCGATGTCGAGGTACTGCTCGCGCGCGAGGCGCGGCTGCGCGGCGAGGAACTGGCGTGCGCGCGGAGACAGGCCGCCGCCGGCCATCATCGACGGCAGCGCTTCGGCGACGTAGGCGAGGCCGTGCCGATCCGCGTGGCCGGCGAACTGGTGGAACCAGACGGGCTCGTTCGGCTCGGCGAGCGTGTCGTGGTAGAGCGCGCTGTCGGCCTCGGCGGCGATGCGCGCGAACTCGCTGCGCACGCTCGCGTCTGCCGCCTCGTGCGTCGGCCCGGCTTCGGCGAGCAGCGCCGCGAGTGAGCGCGCCTCGCGCAGCTGGTCCGCGCGCGCGGGCAGCTCGCGCACGTGCCAGCGCAGCGCCTCCCACGCGGCGCGGCGCACGTAGCCGCCGGGATAAGTGTTGTAGCTGACGAACGCGAGTCCGTGCGGCGAGAGCGTGCGCGCGATCAGCGCGAGCAGCGCGTCGCGTACGCTCGCTGGGACCCACGAGTAGACGCCGTGCGCGATGACGTAGTCCCACGGCCCGTCGGCGAGGGTGGCGAGGTCGGCCTCGACGAAGCGCGCGTTGGCCAGCCCGAGCGTCGCGACAGCGGCGTTCGCGGCGCGGATCGCGGTCGGAGCGATGTCGCAGCCCACGAACGTGGCGCGCGGCAGCGCCGCGGCCATCGGCAGCAGGTTCGACCCGTCGCTGCAGCCGACCTCCAGCACGCGCGCGGTCTCGATGGGCGGCGGCTTCCCCCCGAACATCGTCGCCACCGCGGCGACGTTGTCCGGGTGCGACAGCGGATACGGCAGCGCGTCGTAGGCGATCGCGTCGTAGTTCGCCGCAATCGCAGCGGTGCCGGGATCTCCGCTCACGGGACGGGCCCGTCTAACCGCGGCCCACGAACGGCATGTCGCGCGCCATGATCGTCATGAACTGCACGTTGGCGTCTAGCGGCAGGCTCGCCA
>JAOUIA010000115.1 GCA_029884335.1 Betaproteobacteria bacterium | reverse complement strand
TGCGACGTGCTGATCGCCGGCGGCGGGCTGGTCGGCCTGGCGCTCGCGCCGGCGCTCGCTGCGAGCGGGCTGTCGGTCGCGATCGTCGACCGCAGGCCCTTGGCGTACCCGGCCGCGAAAGCAGGGTCAGACTCGACTTTTCCGCAAGTAGCGAAAGTAGGGTCAGACTCGACTTTTCCGGCTCCCGTCGCTGCGTCCTCGAGCGTTGGCGTCGGAAAAGTCGAGTCTGACCCTACTTTCGGAAAAGTCGAGTCTGACCCTACTTTTGATGTGCGCGTCTACGCGATCTCGCCGGGCAGCGCGCGCTTCCTCGCATCGGTGGGCGGCTGGCCGCCGCAACGGCTCGAGGCGGTGGAGGCGATGCGCGTGGCCGGCGACGCAGGCGGCACGCTGGCGTTTTCCGCGTACGACCTCGGCGAGCGCGCGCTGGCGTGGATCGTCGAGGAGCGCGCGCTGCGCGAAGCGCTGCTGCCCCGGTTGGCGGAGGCCGGCGTGCGCGTGGTCGCGCCCGTTGCGTTCGCGCGCCTCGACTTCGACGCGGACGCGGCGCGACTCGAGCTCGCCGACGGCGGCGTGGTCGAGGCGCGGCTCGTCGTCGGCGCCGACGGCCTGCGCTCGTGGGTGCGCGATGCCGCCGGCATCGCCGCAACGCCGCAGCCGTATGGCCAGACCGCGGTCGTCGCGAACTTCGCGTGCGCCGACGCGCACCGCGGCATCGCGCGGCAGTGGTTCCTCGGTCGCGACGGCATCCTCGCGTGGCTGCCGCTGCCCGGCAGGCGCGTGTCGATCGTCTGGTCGGCGCCGGAGGCCCTGGCGGCCGAGCTGATGGCACTCGCCCCGGCGGAACTCGCCGCGCGCGTCGCCGCGGCCGGCGAGCACGCGCTCGGTCCCTTCGACCTCATCACGCCGCCGGCGGCCTTCCCGCTCAACTTCCTGCGACTGCCCGCCGTGGTCGCGCACCGGCTCGCGCTGGTCGGCGACGCGGCGCACGGCGTGCACCCGCTCGCCGGCCAGGGCGTGAACCTGGGCTTCGGCGACGCCGAAGCGCTTGCGCGCGTGATGGCGCAGCGCGGGCCCGTGGCCGACCCCGGCGCGCCAATCCTCCTCGAACGCCACGCGCGGCTGCGCGCCGAGCCGGTGCTCGCGATGCAGTCGGTCACCGACGGGCTCGCCAAGCTGTTCGGCGCCGACGGGCGCTGGCTCGGACGCCTGCGCAACGCCGGCATGTCCGCCGTCGACCGCCTCGCCCCCTTCAAGCGGGCGCTCGCGCAACCCGCGCTGCGCTGACGCTGTCCAACGAACTTCATCGACCCGGAGCCCCTCCAAGATGACCCGATTCGCCGCCCTGCTGGCAGCCGCCGCGCTCGCCTTCTCGCCCGTGCTGCCCGCGCAGGCCCCACCCGCCACGCCCAAGCCCGCCGCCCGGCCGGCCGCGAAGGCCGCCGCGCCGCTCCCGGCGGATGCGCAGGCGGTGCGCAAGGCCATGCTCGACCGCTTCCCCGACGCGACCATCAGCCACGTGGCGAAGACGCCGTACTTCGGGCTCTACGAGGTGATGTTCGACGACCAGATGCTCTACGTCGACGCGAAGGCCGAGTACTTCTTCGTCGGCTCGATCTTCGACGCGAAGAGCAGGGTCAACCTGACCGAGCGGCGCACGCGCGAGCTCAACCGCGTCGCGTGGTCCGACCTGCCGCTCGACCTTGCGATCAAGAAGGTGAAGGGCACCGGCGCGCGCAGGCTGGCCGTGTTCTCGGACGCCGACTGCCCGTTCTGCGCCCGCCTCGAGCAAACGTTGAAGGAAGTCAACGACGTCACGATCTACACGTTCCTCTACCCGATCGACCAGCTGCACCCGGACGCCGCGCGCAAGTCGCGGCTCATCTGGTGCTCGCCGGACAAGGTGAAGGCGTGGGACGCGTTCTTCGCGAACGGCGCGCTGCCCGAGAACACCGGCGACTGCGCGAACCCGGTCGCGGCGACCGCCGAGCTCGGCCGCAAGCTCAAGGTGACGGCGACCCCCACGCTCGTCTTCGCCGACGGCACGGTCGTGCCCGGAGCGCTGCCCGCGCAGAACCTCGAGGCCGAGTTCACCCGCGCCGAGGCCGAGGCGAAGAAGACGGCGGCGAAGTAGGCGGCGAGGTCGCCGCGACGAGGAGGGAGGCGCATGGCGCTCATCGACTTCATCAAGAAGCAGTTCATCGACGTCATCGAGTGGCTGGACGACTCGCGCGACACGCTCTCGTGGCGCTTCCCCGACGAGGACCGGGAGATCAAGCGCGGCGCGCAGCTGATCGTGCGCGAGAGCCAGGTCGCGCAGTTCGTCTACCTCGGCGAGTTCGGCGACGCGTTCGGCCCCGGCAAGCACACGCTGACCACCGACAACATCCCGGTCCTGACCAACCTCAGGAGCTGGAAGTACGCGCTGGAGAGCCCGTTCAAGGCCGACGTCTACTACGTCGTCACGCGCGTCTTCACCGGCAACAAGTGGGGCACGGCGAACCCGGTGATGATGCGCGACGCCGACTTCGGCGTGGTGCGGCTGCGCGCCTACGGCACCTACGACTTCCGCATCGTCGACGTGCCGCGCTTCCTGAAGGAGGTCGCGGGCACCGACCACCACTTCCGGCTCGACGAGTTCGCGGACGCCATGCGCTCGCGCATCGTGAGCGTGTTCTCCGACGCGCTGGCGGGCGCGAAGATCCCCGCGCTCGACGTGGCGTCGCGCTACGGCGAGCTCGGCGAGGCGCTGCTGCCGCTGATCAACCCGGTGCTGAAGTCGAAGTACGGCCTCGAGATGACGTCGTTCATCGTCGAGAACGTGTCCGTGCCGCCCGAGGTCGAGCAGGCGATCGACAAGCGCTCGTCGATGGCGGCGGTGGGCAATCTCAACGACTACGTCAAGTACCAGATGGCTCAGGGGCTCGCGACGGGCGGCAGCGGGCTCGCCGGCGCCGGCGCCGAGCTGGCCGTCGGCATGGCGATGGCCCAGCAGATGATGAACCAGCCCGGCGGTATCGCGGCGCAGGCCACGCCGGGCATAGGCGCGGCGCCGGCGGCGGCCCCCGAGCTCTACTCGCCGGCCGACGTCGCGAAGCGGCTCGGGGTCGCCGAGACCGACGTGATCGCGAGCCTCGAGGCCGGCGACCTCAAGGGGAAGCGCATCGGCACGCAGTGGCGCGTCACGCGCGCCGCGCTCGACGCGTTCCTGCAATCGTGACGACGCGGCGACTCGTCCTGGGCGCGGCCGTGCTCGCGGCGGCGGCGTTCGCGGCGCCTGCCGCGTTCGGGCAGGACCCGCGCGCCAGCGCGGCCGTCGCCGCGGCGCGCGACTGGCTGCTGATGACCGATCACGGCGACGCCGCGGAGAGCCACAAGCGCGCCGGCGCGCGCTTCCGCGCGGCGATGACGGTGCCCGACTGGCAGGTCGCGCTCGCACGCGAGCGCACGCCGCGAGGTGCCGTGGTGCAGCGCGCGCTCGCGCAGACGGTGTTCCAGAGGAGCCTCGCCCCCGGTGTGGACGGCGACTTCGCCCTGCTGCAGTTCCGCACCTCGTTCGCCAAGCAGTCGGACGCCGGCGAGTCGCTCACGCTGGAGCGCGAGGCCGACGGCGCCTGGCGCGTGATCGGGTACTTCATCAAGTAGTTGTCAACGCCCAGATGACCGAAGCGAAGGGCGCGCTCGCGCGCTTCGCCTGTCCCGCCTGCGGCGGCGAGGCGAACTGGGACCCGGGACAGCGCAAGCTCGTGTGCCCGTTCTGCGGCACCGAGTCGGACGGGCAGCCCGTCGCGGAGGGCGCCGTCGTCGAGCACGACCTCGCGGCGGCGCTCACGCGGCTCGCCGCGCAGCCGCGCGGCTGGCAGGCCGCGAAGCGCAGCGTGCGCTGCGCGAGCTGCCGCGCGATCTCGGTGCTCGACCCCGCGCGGCAGGCGCAGAACTGCGAGTTCTGCGGCTCCGCGCAGCTGGTGGCCTACGACGAGGCCGAAGATGCGTTCCGGCCCGAGAGCGTGCTGCCGTTCACCGTGACCCGCACGCAGGCGCGCGACGCGATCCGCGGCTGGTACGGCAAGCGCTGGCTCGCCCCCAACGCGCTCAAGCGGCGCGCGCTGACCGACACCGTGCACGGCGTGTACCTGCCGTACTGGACGTTCGACGCGCACGCGCGCGCGTCCTGGACCGCGGAGGCGGGGCACTACTACTACACGACCGAGGCCTATCGCGACGGCGACCGCACGGGGACGCGGCAGGTGCGCCACGTGCGCTGGGTGCCCGCCGCCGGCGAGCTCGAGCACGCGTTCGACGATGCCCTAGTGTGCGCGTCCGTGGGCGTGAACCGCGGGTTGCTGCAGGCGATCGAGCCGTTCCCCACGGGCAAGCTCGTGCCCTACGACCCCGGCTTCGTGGCCGGCTGGGTGGTCGAGCGCTACCAGGTGGACCTCGCCGACGGCGCGCGGCGCGCTCGCGAGGCGATGAACGCGAAGCTCGCCGCGCTGTGCGCCGCGCAGGTGCCCGGCGACACCTACCGGAACCTGCAGGTGCGCGCGCAGTGGTCCGCGCAGACGTTCAAGCACGTCCTCGTCCCCGTCTGGCTGCTGACCTACGACTACGGCCGGCGCGGCTACCAGTGCGCGATCAACGGCGCGACCGGGGCCGTCGCCGGCACCTATCCCAAGAGCTGGATCAAGGTGACGCTGCTCGCGCTCGCCGCGATCGTCGCCTTCGTCGTGCTGCTGTCGCTGCAGGGGCGCTGAGCGGAGTCCCGGCGGCTCCTGTGCTACGCTGCCCGCGCCCGGAATTGCATCGGAGAGGAGCATGGCAACGGGGACGAGGCGGACACGCGCGCTGGCGCTCGCCATTGCGGTCGCGGGACTCGCGCTGACGGCGTACGTCGAGGTCGCGCTCACGTCGAGCGGCGCGTCGGATCCGTTCGGCTGGTTCGTCTACGAGGCCGTCGCGTGGCTCGCGCTGCTCGGCATCGGGCCGCTCATTCCGGTGTCCTCTGCCGTGCTCGCCGGCGCGGTGCTCGCGCTGGCGCTCGAGGCGGTCGCGTACTGGCTCGTGTTCGCGCTGCCAGGCGGAACGGGGCACGCGGGCATCTACCTGTGGAAGCCGCTGGCGCAGCTGGCGCTGATCGGCGCCGCATGGCTCGCCGGCTACCTCATCCACCTGCGCGCGCTGCGTGCGCGCGCGCATGGCTGACGCCGCGTTGCGCGCGGCCTGCGTCACCGGCGTGTCGCGGGGCCTGGGCGTCGCGCTCGCCGCCGAGCTGCTCGCGCGCGGCTTCGAGGTGACCGGCATCGGGCGCTCGGCGCACGCCTCGCTCGCTCATCCGCGCTTCCGCTTCGTCGCCGCGGACCTCTCCCGCCTCGTGTCGCTCGACGCGCTCGCGACGGAGGCGTTCGACGCCATGGCCGCGCGCGGGCCGGCGTCGGCCGTGCTGATCAACAACGCGGCCACGGCCGCGCCCGTGGGAGCGGTCGGCTCGCTTGCGGGCGACGAGATCGCTGCGGCCTTCGCGGCGAACCTCGCCGCGCCCGCGATCCTCGCCAACGCGTTCGTGCGCTCGCTCTCCGGGCGCGCGCCCTTGCGCATCGTCGACGTCACGTCGGGCTCGGCGGCCCGGGCGATGGCCGGGACCGCGGCGTACTGCGCGGCGAAGGCGGGGCTCGAGATGTGGAACGCGGCCGCGGCCGCCGGCGCGCCGCCCGGCATCGAGTTCGTCGTGCTGCGGCCCGGGATCATCGACACGCCGATGCAGGAGTTCGTGCGCACGCGCTCTCCCGAAGCGCTGCCGGAGGTCGCGCTGTTCCGCGACTTCCACGCCAGCGGCAGCCTGCAGTCGCCGGAAGCGACGGCGCGGCGCATCGTCGAGCGCGTGGTGCTCGGCGAGCAGGGGAACGGAGCGGTGCTGCGCTACCAGGAGCTGTAGCGTCCCGTACGGGTCGTCGGCGCTGCATCGGCCAACCGCGGCGGCCGGCTCCCTGCGCATCCCACGCGGCCGGCCCGGCGGGGCGAGCGACAACTCACCGCCGGCCAACGGCGCGCAAGCACTGGCCCGCTCTTAGCGCGCGGCCGCCGCGCGCGCTTGCCTCCCGCGCTCGCCGACGACCATGGCGGCGGGGATCACCTTCGGGACTGCATCGGAAGCCTCGCCATTTCGCGCCGCTGTTGCTTGCGTGCGTCGATGGCGATGAAAGCCGCGAGTACGAGAACGCAGACGAGAACGGTTGCCACCACACCGTAGACCAACGGGGCCACGCTGAAGGTGATGCTCGGAAGCAT
>JAOUIA010000049.1 GCA_029884335.1 Betaproteobacteria bacterium | reverse complement strand
CGGGGACGACGATGGCGGAAGGCGCGGGGACGACGATGGAGGCGAGCGCGGAAACAGGCGATTCGCCAAAGTGCTGGATCCCGACCCATCGACCAGAGCCCTCGGGGGCAGGCCTTGCAGGAACGATGAAGCAGCGTCACCGCGACGACGAAGCAGCATCACTCCGACAGGGACTCGTACAGGTCGTTCCAGTACGGATTGAGTGCTTCGATGGCCCGCACCTTCCACGCCCTGTTCCACCGCTTGATCTGCTTCTCGCGGGTGATCGCGGCCTCGGCGGTGGCGTGCTGCTCGAACCAGACGAGGCGATGCACGCGGTACGAGCTCGTGAAGCCCTTCACGAAGTCCTCCCTGTGCTCCCAGGCGCGCTTGGCAAGGTCGGAGGTTACGCCCACATAGAGTGTGCCGTTGCGCTTGCTCGCCATGATGTAGACCCAGTACGAGCGCTCGTCCATCACGCGCATGGGAACGGGACTGGCACGTGCGTGTCCATCGGCCAACCGGACGACGTCGGGTTTCCGGCGTCATCCCCGCGCTCTCCTCCGTCGTCGTCCCCGCGCTCTCCTCCGTCGTCGTCCCCGCGCTCTCCTCCGTCGTCGTCCCCGCGCTCTCCTCCGTCGTCGTCCCCGCACTCTCCTCCGTCGTCGTCCCCGCGCTCTCCTCCGTCGTCGTCCCCGCGCTCTCCTCCGTCGTCGTCCCCGCGAAGGCGGGGACCCAGTGTCTTCGGGGGTGACGTTCACTCGGGCAGATGTTTGAGACGCTGGGTCCCCGCCTTCGCGGGGACGACGATAGACAATAGCGCTGGGTCCCCACCGCCCGACTGCAACCCTCGGGGACAGGCTTCGCGGGGACGACGATAGAAGAAAGCGCTGGCTCCCCACCCCCCGACTGCAGCCCTCGGGGCAGCCTTCGCGGGGACGACGATAGAAAATAGCGCTGGGTCCCCGCCCCCCGACTGCAGCCCTCGGGGCAGCCTTCGCGGGGACGACGATAGACAAAAGCGCTGGCTCCCCACCCTCCGACTGCAGCCCTCGGGGACAGGCTTCGCGGACGCGACTGCGAAGGCGCGGGGCAAGGGCAAAGGCACGAGCCTGCCGATCGCACCGTGCGATAATCCCGCGCCCCCGGCACGCCGTAGAGAACGCCAACAGTGTCCCCGTACGAACTGGCCGTCGGCCTGCGCTACACGCGCTCACGCAAGGGATCGGGGCGCAACGCGTTCATCTCGTTCATCGCGCTGATCTCGATGGCCGGCATCGCGCTCGGCGTCGCCGCGCTGATCGTCGTGCTCTCGGTGATGAACGGCTTCCAGCAGGAGCTGCGCACGCGCATCCTGTCGGTGGCTTCGCACATCGAGATCCGGGGCCTGCCCGGCCTGGCCGACTGGCAGGCGGTGGCGAAGTCCGCGCGGGAGCAGCCGCGCGTGATCGCCGCGGCGCCGTTCGTCATGGGCCAGGGAATGCTCTCGGCGTTCGATGTCAACCGGGGCGTGATCGTGCGCGGCATCGACCCTGCGCTCGAGGACACCGTCGCCGACATCGGCAAGGCGATGCGGCAGGGCTCGCTTGCTGACCTCAAGCCCGGCGAGTTCGGCATCGTCCTCGGCGCCGAGCTCGCCCGCGCGCTCGGCCTGCGCGTCGGCGAGTCGGTCGTGCTGATCACGCCGCAGGGCACGGTGACGCCGGCGGGAACGCTGCCGCGCGTGCGCAGCTTCCGGGTCGTGGGCGTGTTCGAGATCGGCATGTACGAGTTCGACAGCGGGCTCGCGCTGACGCACATCGACGACGCGCGGCGGCTCTACCGCGTCGAGGGCGTGTCGGGCGTGCGCCTCAAGCTCGACGACATGTTCGCCGCGCCGGTGGTGGCCAGGGGCCTCGCGCGCGCGCTGCCGGTCGCGGGCGAGGTGCGCGACTGGACGCAGAGCCACGCCAACTTCTTCCGCGCGGTGGCCATCGAGAAGCGCGTGATGTTCATCATCCTGACGCTGATCGTCGCGGTGGCGGCGTTCAACATCGTCTCCGCACAGGTGATGGTGGTCACCGACAAGCAGGCCGACATCGCGATCCTGCGCACGCTCGGCGCGTCCCCCGCGTCGATCCTCGCGATCTTCGTGATCCAGGGCGCGCTGATCGGCGTCATCGGCACGCTGATCGGTGTGGTGGGCGGCATCGCGCTCGCCGCCAACATCGACGTCGTGGTGCCGGCGATCGAGCGCGCGCTGTCGATCCAGTTTCTCGACAAGTCTGTCTACTACATCAGCGACCTTCCTTCGCAGCTGCAGCGCGGCGACGTGATCACGATTGCCGGCATCGCGCTGGCGCTGGCGCTGGTCGCCACCCTCTACCCCGCGTGGAAGGCCGCGCGCGTCAATCCCGCCGCGGCGCTGCGCTATGAGTGAGCGCGCGGGCGACGCGGCGCCGGTGCTGTCGTGCAGGGGTCTCGCGAAGACCTACACCGGCGGCCCGCAGGACGTGCCCGTGCTGCTCGGGGTGGACCTCGACGTGCGCTCCGGCGAGCGCATCGCGATCGTCGGTGCATCGGGCTCGGGCAAGAGCACGCTGCTGCACCTCCTCGGTGGGCTCGACGCGCCGACGGCGGGCGCGGTGTCGATCGAGGGCCGGCCGTTCGTCGAGCTCTCCGAGGCCGAGCGGGGCCGGGTGCGCAACCGCGCGCTGGGCTTCATCTACCAGTTCCACCACCTCTTGCCGGAATTCACCGCCGTGGAGAATGTCGCCATGCCGTTGGCGATCCGCCGGTGCACTCCGGCGCAGGCGCAGGCCGAAGCCTCGGCGATGCTGGAGAAGGTGGGGCTGGCTCACCGCCTGCGCCACCTGCCTGGTGAACTGTCGGGGGGCGAGCGCCAGCGCGTCGCGCTCGCGCGCGCGCTGGTGACCCGGCCGCGCTGCGTGCTGGCCGACGAGCCGACAGGCAACCTCGACCGGCGCACGGCGGGTCAGGTGTTCGACCTGATGCTCGAGCTCAACCTGCAGGTCGGGACCGCGCTGGTGATCGTGACGCACGATCCGGAACTCGCGGCGCGCACCGACCGCACGCTGCACCTCGTCGACGGCGTCTTGCGTTAGCGCCCGTCCTGGCGCCGCGCTGTTGCGTACAGGCAAAGTCCGGCGCTCGATGCAACTATTTGCCTGTAGCGAGGAATCGGCAGGCGCGTCGAAACTCGCTCGATATTCCGCTATCGCAACACGGAAATCTACCTACAATGCCGCCAGTCCTCACGTCTGCGCCTGCAGTGCGAATGTCTCGGCAACAGAAGTCGACAGCTCCCGAAACCGTTGCCACCGGGCCCGATTCAACGCCGACAAGCGCCGCGCCGCTCGTCGTCCTCGTGATCGGGATGGGCCAGCCCGTCGCGGAGACGACGCGAACGCTGCTCGCTTCCGACGTCACGGTCCGGGCCATCGAGCAGGGCCGCGAAACCGCGCAGGCGGTGAACGGTGCGGCACTGCATCCGCAGTTGGTGTTGGTTGAAACCGACGCGCGCCGCGCCGACGCCGCCGACGCCGTGGCCAGGATCGCGGCGCGTTGGCGGCCTGCGCCGGTGCTGGTGGTAACCGACTGCGAGGAGCGCGCGCGCAACCGGCGCCTCGTGCGCGCGGGCGCGCGAGGCGTGGTGACGCGCGCGAAGGAGGCTGAACAGCTCGCCAGCGCAATCCACCGTGTGCGCGACGGTGAGATCTGGCTCGGGCGAAGCTGCATGAGCCGGCTCATCGACGAGATGGTCGCCGCCGACCACCCGGTGCCGAAGCACCTCACCACCTCCGAGGGACTCGAGCGGCTCACCGAGCGCGAGCGCGACGTCGTGGCGCTCATCGCGCAGGGCATGCACAACAAGGCGATCGCCGGCGAGCTCGGCATCACCGACCACACAGTGCGGCACCACCTCACTGCCATCTTCGCGAAGCTCGGCGTCGCGGATCGACTCGAACTGGCTGTGTACGCCTTCCGTCATCTCAACGCGGGGCAGCGCTAGCAGATCGATGCAAAAGGCGTTCGGCAGCGCTGTGGATGCCGCGACGTGGATGTAGCACCCTTTGCATCTAGCCTTGGACCTCGGGAGCGCCGTCGGGGCGGCCCGTCGGGCGTTTGCCCCGGCAACGACGAGAAGCAAAGCATCGCCGTTCACGCGTTTGGGTCCAGATGTCGTCTTGCGTCATGGCGCCAGCGCAGCGCGCCGTGCGGGCGCAACGCAAAGCCCGGCTTGCGCCGGGCTTCGCGTGGCCGCGCGAGCGGCCGTTCCTGCTGCTGCGCGCCGCGCTTCCGGCGGGGGAGCAACCCATCCGGAGTGCGCAGCCCCTCGTCGTCGCAATCGGGAAGTTGTCGTCGACAGCCGCCCGGTCGCTGCTTCGCGAGCGTTGGCACGTGGCCTGCGCCCAGCTGCGTTGGCATAGCCCTGGACCGCAGGAGCCGGCGGCCCAGTCTATGCCAATGGCATAATGCCAGCATAGCGGCGACCGCTCGGTAACGCAACCGTCGCCGGGCCCGGGTGCCGACGAACGGAGCGTCGTGTTGCGGGCTTGGCGGTCAGAAACCCGCTGCGGAAAGTCGGGGCAGAGCATTCCCTCGCCCCGGGCCTCGTGATCGTCGCGCCCCTTCGAGGGATAAGGCAGGGTGACGGGATGGTCCGGAAGCCGGGGCGTCAGTCCCCCACCGCCCGCAACGGCGGCGCGTCCGGCGACCGACGGCGCGCCCGGATCGCCACGCCCCGTGCGCAGTTGCGCGCGGTCGCGCAGCGCTGTATCGCGGTCTGTCCGATGGTGGTGGCGCCGGCGAAGCCGAACTTCGCGACAACGCCGCCCATCACCATCGCTTTCCGGGTGACGATGCCCCGGGTCGCCCCGGGCGCGATCAGGCTGCCAGTGGCACCACGACCCTGGCGATCGCCTTCCCCACGGCGCGCGCAGCCACTTCCAGATCGTATTGCGCCTGCAGGTTGACCCAGAATTCCGGCGTCGTGCCGAACAGGCGCCCAAGGCGCAATGCCATGTCCGCTGACACGGCCGCCTCGCCTCGACAGATCAGGTCGATTCGACGCTGCGGCACCTGGATGTTCTTGGCCACGCGGTAGCGTGAAATCCCCATCGGCTCGATGAAGTCGTTGAGCAACACGCTCCCGGGATGCACCGGAGCGAGCCGCCTGCCCGTCGAAACATCCGAAAAGTCGGTTTTCCCGAGTTCGTCGCGTCGAACAACCATGGGTCTCTCGCTAGTGGTAGTCCGTGATCCATAGTACGGCGACTTGCAGGCGACGCAACATGCTGGCACGCGCACAATGTTTCGTCGTCCCCGCGAAGGCGGGGACCCAGCGTCTGTTTCGTCTATCGAATGATATGGCAAGCACGACACTGGGTTCCCGCCCCCCGACTGTAGTCCTCGGGGGCAGGCTTCGCGGGGACGACGAATCGGCTAATCCCCCACCGCCCGCAACGGCGGCGCGTCGAGCAGCCCCGCCTGCCGCGCCAACCGCGCGATCTCCGCGCGCTCGGCGTCGTCGACGCCCAGCTGCGGCTCGCGCACGGTCGCGTGCGGGAACAGGCCCTGCAGCTTCAGCACTTCCTTCATGCGCGGGCGATAATCGCGGATCGGCGCGCGCCAGCAGTAGCGCGCGAGCGGCCCCAGCCGCGCCCAGATCGCGGCGCCCGCTTCGTACTCGCGCGCGGCCGCGCAACGCTGCATCTCGACGAGTTCGGCGGTGGCGGTGCCGGCGAAGCCGATGAGCGCGCCGTCGCAGCCCATCACCATCGCCTCCCAGATGAACGTGTCGCTGCCGGTGAGGATGCCGAGCTTGCGCGGCAGCACCTTCGCGGCGTCGATCGTCTCGACGGTCTTCGGCGTGTCGAACGACGCTTCCTTGAGCCCGATGATCTGCGGGATCGCGCACAGCCGCGCCAGCGTCTCCGGCGGGAAGTCGGGGCCGAACGCCTTCGGGAACTGGAACGCGAACATCGGCAGGCCGAGGCCGTCGGCGATCGCCTTGTGATAGCGGTAGATCATCTCGGCAGGGCAGGGGTTGCCGAGGAACGTGGGGAAGGGCGGGAAGATCGCGAACGCCTGCGCGCCCGCCGCGGCCAGCTCGCGGCCCCAGCGCACGGCGTCGCGCGTCGATCCGGCGATGATCCCGGACACCAGCGGGCACGCGCCGCCGATGGCCTCCTTCGCCACGCGCAGCACCTGCAGCTGCTCGTCGCGGTCGAGCGCGGGCCCTTCGCTCGCGTCCATGTTCATCGCGATCGCCGTGGGCTTCTGCGCGGCGATCCACTTCATGTAGCCGGGCAGCGTCGCCCAGTCGATCGACTGGTCGGGCAGCATCGGCAGGAACGGTGCAGCGACGATTCCCTTCGCGACCAGCTTCATGTGTCGTCTCCTTCGCTTGGTGCCGCCCGGCCCGCGCCGTGCAGCACGCCGCGGGCGAGGAAGATGTTGGTGATCTCCTCGGCGATCCGCACGAACGCCGGATGGCGCCGCGCCTCGAGGCCGCGCGGCCGCGGGATGTCGACTTCGAACTCGCGCTCGATGCGCCCCGGCCGGGGGCTCATCACCACGACGCGGTCGGCGAGCAGCACCGCCTCGTCGATCGAGTGGGTGATGAACAGCACGGTCTTCTTCGACGCCATCCACAGCGCCTCGAGGTCGAGGCGCATCTGCTCGCGCGTGAGCGCGTCCAGCGCGCCGAAAGGCTCGTCCATCAGCAGCAGCGGCGCGTCGTGTATCAGCGCGCGCACGATCGCCACGCGCTGGCGCATGCCGCCGGACAGCTCGTGCGGGTGGCGGTCGGCGAACTCGGCGAGTCCCACCTGCGCCAGCAGCTGCATCGCCCGCTCGCGGTAGGCGCGCGGGTCGATGCCGCGCAGCTCGAGCTGCACCAGCACGTTGTCGAGCACGTTGCGCCACTCGAGCAGCACGGGCGACTGGAACACGATGCCGAGGTTGGTCTGCGGCCCGGCCACGCGCGCGCCGCCGACCGCGACCTCGCCCGCGCTCGCCGGATGCAGCCCGGCGATGATGCGCAGCAGCGTGCTCTTGCCGCAGCCCGAGGGGCCGACGATGGCGAGGAACTCGCCCTCGCGGATGGCGAGGTCGATCGCCTCCAGCGCGTGCGTCTCCCGCGCCGCTGCACCGTGCCCGCGGCGGAAGGTCTTCGCCACCCCCTTGAGGTCGACATACACGGGGCGGACTGCGGCCGCTCCCGCATCCGCACGCGCGACCAAGGGCGCGACGCTCAGCATCACGCGAATGCCGTCCTCCCCGCGAAGGCGGGGATCCAAGGTGTCGTCATCCCCGCGAAGGCGGGGATCCAGCGTCTTTCGCGGGTGAGACACTGGGTCCCCGCCTTCGCGGGGACGACGACGCAAGAGGCCGTCATCCTTGTGGGAACGACGATGTGTAGCGGCATCGCCTGCGCGGGAATGACGCCGCACCGCGCCATCACTTGGGCAGGAAGTCGTTCGTGTGGAACGCCGTCCAGGGCTGGCTCGTCTGCAGGTCGCGGTAGTTCTTGAGGATCGCGAGCGTCTGGTCCCAGTCGGCCTGCGCGCCCCAGCCGATGCGGCCCTTGCTGTTCTTGCTGTCGAGCAGGTCGAAGTCGACGAGCATCTGGTCCAGCGTGGACTGCCTGTTGAGGTCGGGCTTCGCCTTGAGCGCCGCGTCGACCGCAGCGCCCGGGTTCTTCTTCGCCTCCTCCCACGACTTCACCGACGCGCGCAGGAACCGGCGCACCAGGTCCGGGTTCTTGGCGAGCGTCTCGTTCTTCGCGACGATCGTCATGCCGACGATGTTCGCGCCCCAGTCGGCGTAGCGCATCGCCGCCGGGTTGCCGCCGCGCTGCTTGATCAGGAAGTACTGGTCGTCGGCGCCGCCGAGCAGCGCGTCGGCCTTCTTCTCGAGCACGGTGACGACCTTCGCCGCCGGGTCGACCTGCACCATCGAGATCTTGCCGCAGTCGACGTTGTTCGCCTTGCACACGGCCTGCAGCAGCGATCCCAGCGGGTCGCCGGGCGAGACGGCGACGCGCTTGCCCTCGAGGTCCTTCGGCGTCTTGATGCCGTTCTCGACGAGCGACACCACCGAGAAGCCCGTGGAGTTGAGCAGCGACATCACCGACTTGACCTCCGCGCCCTTGGCCGCGGTGACGATCACCGACGAGGAGTCGGCCATGCCGAAGGTGTCCGACCCCGCGGCGACGACCTGCACGGTGTTCGCCGAGCCGCGGCCCTCGTTGATCGTGAGGTCGATGCCCTCGGCGGCGAAGAAGCCGCGCTCCTTGCCGTAGTAGAACGGCACGTGCAGGCCGCCCAGGTACCAGTTGAGCCGCAGCGACACCTTGTCCTGCGCGGCGGCGGTGGCTGGAATCGCGAGCGTGACGGCGGTCGCGAGCGCGGCGATGCTGCGGGAAATCAGGTTCGACATGGTTGCCTCCTCCTCGGTGGGAACTACAGGGCGACGTCTTGCGCGCCGCCCTGCTGCGACACGTGCCAGGGGATCGCGATGCGCTCGATCACCTCGACCGCATAGTAGACGGCCAGCCCGATCAGCGACAGCAGCACGATGATGGCGAACACCATCGGCGTGTCGAGCTGGCCGTTGTACTGCAGGAGCAGGTAGCCCAGCCCCTTGTCGGAGGCGACGAACTCGGCCACCACGGCGGCGGTGGCGGCGAGCGCGGCGCCCACCTTCAACCCGGTGAAGATCTGCGGCAGCGCCTGCGGCAGGCTGATCTTCAGGAACATCCTGAGGCTCGAGGCGCCCGTCGTGCGCGCGAAGTCCATCACGTCGCGGTCGGCGCTCTTGAAGCCGGCGATGGACGCGACGACGATGGGGAAGAACGACAGCAGGAACACGAGCAGCAGCTTCGGGGTGAAGCCGAAGCCGAACCAGATGATGAACAGCGGCGCGATGGCGATCTTGGGGATGATCTGCAGGAACACGATCACCGGGTAGACGCTCTGCTCCATGAAGCGCGAATACGCGATGGTCAGCGCGAGCGGGATGCTCACCACCACCGCGAGCGCGTAGCCGGCGAGGATCTCCTGGGTGGTCACCCACGCCCCGCCCATCACGATCTCGTGGCGCTTCCAGAACTCGACCCACACCTTCGACGGCGGCGGCAGCAGGTACTCCTTGACGCCGAAGGCGCGCACCGCCACTTCCCACAGCACGATCAGCGCGGCGAACACCAGCATCGCGCCGGCGCGCTTGCGCAGCCAGCCCAGCAGCGCCGCCGCGCGCGACGGACCACGCGGGCGGGGCAGGGTCGCCGCACCGCTCACGTCCCCTCCCACGGCGCCGGCGGCGCGGCGAGGTCCCACGTGCCGTACTCGGCGGGCACGTTGATCTCGAGCACCTCGAGGTCGTCGGAGCGCGCGACGACGTTGTGCGGCACGCCCGCCGGCTGCGCCAGCCCCGAGCCCGCCGTCACGACGACGTCGCCCGGCACGCCGGCGAAGCGGAACGTGAGCGAGCCGCGCAGCACGTAGACGAAGTGCGCGGTCATGTCGTGCCAGTGCCAGCCGGTGGGCGCGGGCAGCGGCGCGATCGCGCGGATGTGCTTCGCGCCGATGCGCCCGCCCGTGGACTTCGCCAGCCCGAGGTCGCGGTACTCGACGTCGGCGCGCAGGCCCTCGCGCGAGAACTGTACGGCGCTCCCGCCGGCGAGCGCGAGCTGCGAGAGCGCCTGCGCGAGCGCCAGCGGGCCGTCGTAGCGGGGGTTCGCGGCCGGCCCGCTCACGCCGGCCTCGCTGCGATGCCGGCCGGCGCCTCTGCCGGGGTCTCGGTCACGTCGGGGCGGCGCTGCGCGGAGGGGAGGGACATCGTGGCGGTCGGGAGCAACTCGACACTTTCCCTGCTGCAGCCCGCAGGGTCAAGCTGCAATGCAGCACGGGATGATCCGCATCTCGCGCGCTTTCGCCGGATGCACCGCCGGCGAGCGTTCTCGACCCACGCGACTGGCAGCAAAGCTGGGAGGGGCGTCGTGCGGCGAATTCGCTGCCCTCACCCCCGACCCCTCTCCCACCTGACGGCGGGAGAGGGGAGGGAGGTCGCCAAGGCACCGGGCTCTATTCCCCTCGCCCCGCGACAGCGGGGAGAGGGGCGGGGGGTGAGGGGGCGCCGCAAAGGCACGCCCGACGGGAAGCCTTCGTCGCCGATCAGGTCAGCAGATGATCGCACCTCCGTCCACCGCGATCGCCTGCCCCGTGACGTGGCGCGAGGCCTCCGAACTGAGGTAGACGACCGTGCCCATCAGGTCGTCGTCGCCGCCCAGCCGGCCGAGCGGTGTGCGCGCGATCACCTGCGCGCCGATCTTCTCGAGCAGCCCCGCGGACATCTTCGAGGGGAAGAAGCCGGGGCAGATCGCGTTGACGTTGATGTTGTGACGGCCCCATTCGGAAGCGAGCGCGCGGGTGAGGTTGACGACGCCGGCCTTGCTCGCGTTGTACGCGATCGTGGCCATGCCGGGAGGATTCCCGGCGAGCCCCGAGACCGAGGCGATGTTGACGATCTTCCCCGAGCCCTTCGGGATCATCACCTGCTTCGCCACGCGCTGCGAGAGGAAGAAAAGCGCGTCGAGGTTGAGGCTCATGACCTTGCGCCAGGCCTCGGCGGGATAGTCCTCGGCGGGCGCGCCCCACGTCGTGCCGGCATTGTTCACCAGGACGTCGATCGTGCCGAAGCGCCCGACGACGGCGTCGACGAGCGCGGCCACCGCACCCGGCGCCGCGAGGTCGTTGACGACGGTCAGCGTCTCGATCCCCTGCGCGTCGAGCGCGGTCTTCGCGTGCTCCAGCTCGTCGGCCTTGCGCGCCGACACCGCCACGCGGGCGCCCATCCCGCCCAGCGCGCGGGCCATCTGCAGGCCCAGTCCGCGCGAGCCGCCGGTGACCAGCGCGACCTTGCCGGTCAGGTCGAACAGTTGCCTCACCCCCATGCGCGTCTCCCCGGGCGGCTCAGCGCGGCGCGGCCGCGGCAGGCTGCGGCTTGCCCGACTTGGTCAGGCCCCGCCGCAGGAACTCGATGCCGGCGATGACCCGCTTGTGGACCTCGTCCGGGCCGTCGGCGAGCCGCAGGCTGCGCGCCTGCGCGAAGAAGCTCGCCAGCGGCGTGTCGGCGGAGACGCCGGCGCCGCCGTGGACCTGGATCGCGAAGTCGACCACCTGCTGCAGCACGTTCGGCGCGACGACCTTGATCGCCGAGATCTCGGCCATCGCGCGCTCGGCGCCGAGCTTGTCCATCTTCCACGCCGCGTAGAGCGTGAGCAGCCGCGCCTGGTCGATCGCGATGCGCGCCTCGGCCACGCGCTCGGGATTGCCGCCCAGCCGGATGAGGCTGTCGCCGAACGCGGTGCGCGAGGCGCCGCGGTCGATCGCGAGCTCGAGCGCCTTCTCGGCCGCGCCGATGCAGCGCATGCAGTGATGGATGCGCCCGGGGCCGAGGCGCCCCTGCGCGATCGCGTAGCCCATGCCGGGGCCGCCGATGAACGCGGAGAGCGGCACGCGGACGTTCGCGAAGCTCACCTCGCCGTGGCCGTGAGGCGCGTCGAAGCCGTTCATCACCGGCAGCATGCGCTCGATGGTGATCCCCGGCGTGTCGAGCGGCACCAGCACCATCGAGTGCTGCTCGCGGCGCCCCTTCGACGGGTCGGGCGTGAGCGCCATGAAGATCGCGACCCGCGCGAGCGGGTCGCCGATGCCGCTCGACCACCACTTGCGGCCGTTGAGCACGATCGCGTCGCCGTCGACGACCGCGGTCGCGCGCATGTTCGTCGCGTCGGACGAGGCGACGTCGGGCTCGGTCATGCAGAACACGCTGCGCACGGCGCCGTCGAGCAGCGGCGCGAGCCAGCGCGCCTTCTGCTCGTCGCTGCCGTAGCGCCACAGCACCTCCATGTTGCCGGTGTCGGGCGCGTTGCAGTTGAAGACGTGCGGCGCGAGCAGGCTGCGGCCGGTCTGCTCGGCGACGTGCGCGTACTCGGCGACGGTGAGGCCGGCGCCGAGCTTCGCGTCGGGCAGAAACATGTTCCACAGCCCCTGCGCGCGCGCCTTCGCCTTCAGCTCGTCGAGCAGCGGCGGCACGCGCCACCGGCGCCAGTCGCCCGTCGACCCGGTGCGCGCGACTTCCGTCCAGTAGGCGTCCTCGACCGGCTCGATCTCCTCGGCGATGAACGCGCGGGTGCGGGCGACGAAGTCGCGCCCGCGCAGGCTGAGCTCGAAGTCCATGCGCGAGTCTAGCAGCATGATGCGAAACGACATTTGGCATGCGAACGCGTGCATTGCTCGCCGGTTTCGCGGGCAACCCGGCCGCGCGACGAAGTACACTGAGCCATTGCCGCGATCCGCCGCAGCCGGCGGTCGCGGTCGCCTGCGCGGCCCCACGATGGCGAATCCCGCACCGACCTGCGACTACGACTGGATCGTCGTCGGCTCCGGCTTCGGCGGCAGCGTGGCCGCGCTGCGGCTCGCCGAGAAGGGCTACCGCGTGGCGGTGCTCGAAGCCGGCAGGCGCTGGCGGGACGAGGACTTCGTCGAGTCGGCGTGGGACGTGCGCAACCTCCACTGGAGGCCGGCGCTCGGCCTGACCGGCCCGATGCGCCTGACCGTGTTCGGGGACGTGTTCGTGGCGTCGGGATCCGGCGTGGGCGGGGGCAGCCTCATCTACGCCAACACGCTCTACCGCGCCAAGCCGTCGTTCTTCGCGCACCCGCAGTGGTCGGGCCTGCGCGACTGGGCCGCGACGCTCGCTCCGCACTACGACACCGCCGAGCGCATGATGGGCATCAGCGCCGTGCCGTGGGATTCCGGCGGCCAGGCGACGCTGCGCCGCATCGCGGAGCGCTTCGGCGTCGGGGACACGTTCGCGCGCACGCCCTGCGCCGTCTTCTTCGGCGAACCGGGCGTCACGGTGCCGGACCCGTACTTCGGCGGCGCAGGCCCCGAGCGGGCAGGATGCACGCGCTGCGGGGCGTGCATGCTCGGCTGCCGCGTGGGCGCCAAGAACACGATGACCAAGAACTACCTGTGGTTCGCCGAGCGGGAAGGCGCGACGATCCTCCCGGAGACGGAGGTGACGGACCTGCGGCCGCTCGGCGACGCGCGCGGGTCCGGCGGCTACGAGGTGCACACCCGCCGCTCGACGTCCGCGCTCGGCGGCGCGCGCCGCACGCTGCGCGCGCGCGGCGTGGCGATCGCGGCGGGCGCGCTCGGCACGAACCTGCTGCTCGCGCGCTGCCGGCTGCGCGGGGGCCTGCGCAACGTCAGCCCGCGGCTCGGCCAGCTCGTGCGCACCAACAGCGAGTCGATCCTCGCAGTGACGATGCCCGACGACGAGCTCAGGCCCGGCGAGGACGTGGCGATCAGCGCGAGCATCCACGTCACGCATGACACCCACATCGAGTCGGTCACCTACGGCGGCCGCGGCGACGCGCTGCGCTACCTGTTCACGCTGCTGACGCCGGACGGCACGCGCCTCACCCGGCCGCTCAAGCTTCTCGGCCGCGCGCTGCTTCACCCGCTGCGCTTCCTCCAGTCGCTGTGGCCGTTCGGCTGGGGCCGGCGCACGGTGCTGCTCCTGGTCATGCAGTCGCTGGACAACGCCATCGCGTTCACCGCGAAGCGCGGGCTGTTCGGGGGCGTGCGCCTGTCGACGCGGCAGGACCCGGAGAAGCCGAACCCGACGTTCATCCGCGAGGGCTACGAGGCGGCGCGGTTCCTCGCCGAGGACACCGGCGGGCTGGCGCAGAGCATGGTGCCCGAGGCGTTGGCGAACATCCCCACGACGGCGCACATCCTCGGCGGCGCGGCCATCGGCAGCGGCGCGGGCGACGGTGTGGTCGACCGCGACGGGCGGCTGTTCAACTACGACAACCTGATCGTCTGCGACGGCTCGATCTTCCCCGCCAATCCCGGCGTCAATCCGAGCCTCACCATCCTGGCGCTCGCCGAGCACATCATGTCGACCGTGCCGCGCGCGAGCGCACCTGCGCCTGGCGCCGCCGCGTGACCGCCGGTCCGCGCGCAGCCCCAGTGGAGCCTCGACCATGCAAGCCCTGACCCGTCCCGATCCGGAAACCGTCGCCGCCGAACTGCGCGCGTCGCTCGAGCTCCAGCGCGCGGCCTACCTCGCGCACCCGGTCCCGACGCTCGCCGAGCGCAAGGAGGACCTCAGGCGGATCGCCGCGTTCGTGCGCGACCACCGGGACGCGATCTGCGACGCCATCAGCGCCGACTACGGCAACCGCTCGCGCCACGAGACGCTGCTTCTCGAGGTGATGCCGGTGGTCAACGACGTCCGCGACACGCTGAAGCACCTCGCCGAGTGGATGCGGCCGCAGCGCCGCTCGGTGGACCGCATGGCGTTCGGGCTCGCGAGCAACCGCGTGATCCCGCAGCCGGTCGGCGTGGTGGGCGTGATCGTGCCGTGGAACTTCCCGCTGAACCTCTCGCTGGTGGGGCTCGCGGCGATCTTCGCCGCCGGCAACCGCGCGATGGTCAAGATGAGCGAGAACTCGCGCAACCTCGCACGATTGCTGATCGAGCGCATGCCCGCGTACTTCCCGCCGGAGAAGCTGCGCATCTTCGACGAGACCGGCGGCCTGGGCATCGAGTTCTCGAAGCTCCCCTTCGACCACCTGCTGTTCACCGGGTCGAGCGCGACGGGCCGGGCCGTGATGGCGGCCGCCGCGACGAATCTCTGCCCCGTCACGCTGGAGCTCGGCGGCAAGGCGCCGGCGGTCGTGTGCGACGACTTCCCGCTCGCCACGGCGGTGGAGCGCATCATGTACGTGAAGCTGCTCAACGCGGGGCAGATCTGCACGACCGTCGACCACGTCTTCGTGCCGCGCGCGGAGGTCGACGAGTTCGCGCGGCTCGCCGCCGCGGTCGCCGCGAAGCGCTATCCCCGGCTCGACACGCCGGACTACACGTCCATCATCGACGCGCGCTCGTTCGATCGCCTGACCGGCGTGCTGGAGGACGCCGGCCGGCGCGGCGCGAAGGTGGTCAACCTGCTTCCCGGCCCGGCGTGGGACCCGCCGACGCGCAAGATCTCGCCGCACGTCGTGCTCGACGCGCCGTGGGACAGCGAGCTGATGAAGCGCGAGATCTTCGGCCCGATCCTGCCCATCGTCGCCTACGACGCGCTCGACGAGGTCATCGACCGCATCAACGGCGGGCCGCGGCCGCTGGCGCTCTACCCGTTCAGCCACGACCGGAGCCGCCTCGACCACCTGCTCGATCGCGTGATGTCGGGCGGCGTGTCGATCAACGACGCCCTGCTGCACGTCGGCCAGCACGACCTGCCGTTCGGAGGGATCGGCGAGTCCGGGATGGGGCACTACCACGGCTACGAGGGCTTCCTCACGTTCTCCAAGCTGCGGCCGGTCTTCCGCCAGGCGCGCTTCTCGACGATCGCGCTGCTGGCGCCGCCGTACGGGAAGCTGGCGGACCGGCTGATCGCATTCCTCATCCGCTGACGGCTGCGCAGGACGCGGCTACACTGCGGGCGCGGCCGGGTCTGCCCGGCCGCCCGGGACCGCGCCGAGGGCGCCCCGCACCCTGCCAGGAGAGCCGTGATGGAGCAGAAGTACGCAGCCCCGATCGAGAAGGTGTTCGCGCTGCTGACCGACCCGCGCTGGCTGCAGGAGCGCAGCGCCGAGCTCGGCGAGATCTCGGCGAAGGTCAAGGCGAAGAAGGGCGGCGGCGGCGTGGTCCTGGCGATGAACCGCCGCGTCAGGCGCGACCTTCCCGCGCTCGTCGCGAAGGTGCTGAGCACCGAGGCGGACCTCGTCTTCGAGGAAACCTGGTCGGCGGCGGCGGAGGACGGCTCGCGCACCGGCACGCTGACGATGGAGGCCGTCGGCCAGCCTGTGAAGATGACGGCGACCTTCGAGCTCGCCCCCGCCGGCAAGGGCTGCGTCTACCGCATCAAGCACACCTGCAAGTCGAGCGTGCCGATCATCGGCGGCGTGGTGGAGAGGTTCGCGCAGGGCCAGGTGGAGTCGGGCTGCGCCGACGAGTTCGCGTACATGGTCGCGTACCTCAAGACGCACAAGAAGTAGCCTGGTCGACGGGGAGGAGCGCGGGATGGTCACGATGACGATCGAGGCGGGGGACCTGCCGCTGCAGCGGGCGTACCGCTGGGAGAAGGAGCGCGCCGGCGAGGTGTTCCTGACGCAGCCCATGGGCGGCGGCGTGGTCCGGGACTGGACCTGGGCGCAGGCGATGGACGAGGCGCGGCGCGTGGCCGCGTGGCTGAAGGCGCAGGGCTGGGAGCCCGGCTCGCGCGTGGCCATCATGAGCAAGAACTCCGGGTGGTGGCTCATGTCGGACCTCGCCATCTGGATGGCCGGCTACGTGAGCGTGCCGATCTACCCGAACCTCGTCGCGGAGACGGTGCGGCAGATCCTCGAGCACTCCGGGTCGAAGCTGTGCATCGTGGGCAAGCTCGACGACTGGAAGGCGATGGAGCCCGGCATCCCGGCGGGCCTGCCGTGCCTCGCCACGCCGCTGTGCGACGCGACCGGCTTTCCCACGTGGGAGAGCGTCGTCGGCAAGACGGCGCCGATGGCGGAGAGCCCGACGTTTCCGCCGGAGGCGATGGCCACGATCATCTACACCTCGGGCACCACCGGCATGCCGAAGGGCGCGGTGCACGGCTTCGCGTCGTTCGCCTACGGCGCGAAGACCGTGGTGGGCATCGTCGGCATGCACAAGGACGACCGCGCGCTGTCCTACCTGCCGCTCGCCCACGTCGCGGAGCGTTGCGTGGTCGAGAGCCCCAGCATCTACTGCGGCTCGCGCGTCTTCTTCGCCGAGTCGCTGGAGACGTTCCAGGCCGACCTGCAGCGCGCGCGGCCCACGTTCTTCTTCTCCGTCCCGCGGCTGTGGGTCAAGTTCCAGCAGGGCGTGTTCGCGAAGGTGCCGCCGAAGAAGCTCGACCGCCTGATGGCGATCCCGATCCTCGGCGGCATCGTCAGGAAGAAGATCCTGCGGCAGCTCGGCCTCGACGTCGTGCGCTTCGCCGGCACGGCCGCGGCACCCATGCCGCCCGACGTGCTCGCGTGGTACCTGAAGCTCGGGCTGGAGCTGCTCGAAGCCTACGGCATGACCGAGCACTTCGGCGTGGCGACCGTGACGCGGCCGGGGCAGGCGCGGGTCGGTTACGTCGGCACGCCGGTGGACTGCTGCGACGTCAAGCTGTCGGAGACTGGCGAAATCCTGACGCGCGGCCCCGCACACATGCAGTGCTACTTCCGGGAGCCGGAGAAGACGAAGGAGACGATGACCGCGGACGGCTGGCTGCGCACCGGCGACCTCGGCGTCTTCGACGAGGCCGGGCGCCTGCGCATCGTCGGCCGCGCCAAGGAGCAGTTCAAGACCAGCAAGGGCAAGTACGTCGCGCCCGCGCCGATCGAGGGCAAGCTGATGGCGTTCAACAAGATCGAGGCCTGCATGGTGACCGGCCTCGGCTTCCCGCAGCCGTTCGCGCTGGCGATGCTGCCCCCCGGTCGCTGGGACTCGCTCCGGGAACCGGAGGCGCGGACGGCATTCACCGCCGAGCTCGCCGCGCACATCGACAGGCTCAACGGCGAGCTCGACCCGCACGAGCGGCTGGACTTCGTCGCGATCGTGCCCGAGCAGTGGACCGTCGAGAGCGGTTTCATCACGCCGACGCTGAAGCTCAAGCGCAACACGGTCGAGAGGTACTACGAGGGCTGCTTCGAGCAGTGGGGCAAGTCGCGCTCGTCCGTCATCTGGCACGAGGGCTGAACCCATGCCGACCCGCCTCGGCCCGCTGGACGCCGCCTGGATTCTCACGGAGGCGCGCGCCACGCCCAACCACGTCGGAGGCCTGCTGCAGTTCCGCGTGCCCGACGGCGCGTCGCGCGAGTACCTGCGCGACCTGATGGCGGAGTTCCGCGCGCACCGCGAGTTCAGCCCGCCGTGGAACCGGCGCCTCAGGTTCCCGCTGAGCGTCAACCCGATGCCCGTGTGGGACGAGGACGACGACATCGACCTCGAGTACCACGTGCGCCACGCGGCCTTGCCGTGGCCGGGCGGCGAGCGCGAGCTGGGCGAGCTGGTCGGCCGGCTGCAGAGCATGCCGCTCGACCTCTCGCGCCCGCCGTGGGAGTGCACGATCATCGAGGGCCTCGAAGGGAACCGCTTCGCGCTGTTCATCAAGATGCACCACTCGCTGATCGACGGCGTCAGCGGCATGAAGCTCCTGCAGCGGGTGATGTCGACCGACCGCGAGAAGAGCCTCGGGCAGCCTCCGTTCTGGGCAAGCGGGCCCGAGCGTCCCGCGCGGGAGACGCTGGCGCCGCCCACGCTCTCCGGGGTCCTGGCCGCGGTCGGGGCGACGCTCGCCAACCAGGTGAAGACGGTGCCGCAGCTGCTGTCCGCGTTCGGCAAGATCGCACGGCGCATCGGCGACCCCGCCGAAGGCCTCGCGGTCCCGTTCGTGGACTCGCCGCGCTCGATGCTGAACGGCCGCATCCGCGCGAAGCGCCGCTTCGCCACGCAGCAGTTCCCGCTGGAGCGCCTGCGCGCCGTGGGCAAGGCGGCCGACGCGACGATCAACGACGTCGTGCTGGCGATCTGCGCCGGTGCGCTGCGCCGCTACCTGCAGGAGCGCGACGCGCTGCCGGAGCGCTCGCTCACGGCGGGCATCCCGGTGTCGGTGCGCCCGAAGGACGACGAGCGCACCGGCAATGCGATCACGTTCATCATCGCCAAGCTCGGCACCGACATCCCGAAGCCGCTGGAACGGCTGGCGGCGATCAAGGCCTCCGTCGCGCACGCCAAGGCGCACGTGCAGAGCCTGCCCAAGCAGGCGATGGAGCAGTACACGATGCTGCTGATGGCGCCCACGCTGGTCACGATGCTGACCGGCACCGGCGGCCGCGTGCCGCCGATGTTCAACGTCACGATCTCCAACGTGCCGGGGCCGGACAAGCCGCTGTACTTCCGCGGCGCCGAGCTCCTCGCCACGTACCCGGCGTCGATCGTGCAGCACGGCCTCGCGCTCAACATCACCTGCCAGAGCTACGCCGGCTCGATGAACTTCGGCTTCACCGGCTGCCACTCGTCGGTGCCGAGCCTGCAGAGGCTCGCGGTCTACTCGGCCGACGCGCTCGCCGAGCTCGAGGACGCGGTCTACCGCCCGCGCAAGGCGCCGCGGAAGGCCGCGCCCAAGGCGCCCGCCGCGCGCCCGAAGCGCAAGGCGCGGCCAGCAGCGGGAAAGGCGGCGGCGAGGCCGAAAGCGAAGGCAAAGGCAAAGTCGGCGGCGAAGCCTGACGCGCGTCGTCGGCGCAAAGCCGCGTAGCAGGCCGGGCCCGGCCCCATCGCACATCTTTCGACGCGCAGCGGGCGCTTCGCCGCTTGATCGAAGCACTCATCGTTGCACTGGCGGCGATCGGCGGCTTCTGGGCCGTCGATCGCTTCTGGCTGCGCGGGCCGGACCTCTCGGCGTTCGACGCGCCGGCGGGACAGCGTTTCGCCCGTCCCGCGCCGAGCGAAGGGCAGCGCACCGTGCTCGCAACGCTCTCGCGCGTCCCCGCGCTGATCGAGGGCCTCGGGGAAGCCGAACGGATCGCGGCGCTGCGCAGGTTCATGGACGGGATGTTCGGCGACGAGGACCTCGGCGCGAGCTTCGTGCCGGTCGGGGCCGGGCGCGTGCGCGGCGAGTGGGTGAGCGCCCCGGGCGCCGATCCGTCGCGGCGCGTGCTCTACATCCACGGCGGCGCCTTCACGACGGGCAGCCCGCTGAGCCACCGGCGCCTCACCTCGGAGTTCGCCAAGATGACCGGCGGCGTGGTGTTCGCGGTCGACTATCGCCTGATGCCCGAGCACCGGCGCGTCGACGGCATCGAGGATTGCCGCGCCGCGTACCGCCGGCTGCTCGACCACGGGCCCGGCGGCGCGTCGCCCGCCAGCAAGGTGTGGGTGGCCGGCGACTCGGCGGGCGGGAATCTGGCGCTCGCGCTGGCCGCGTGGGTGCGCGACGCGGGGCTGCGCGCACCCGACGGTGTCGTCGCGTTCTCGCCGTTTACCGACACCACGCTGGGCAGCCCCAGCCTGCGGGCGAACCTGGCTCGCGACGCGATGCTCGGCCCGCTCTTCGGCGCGCTCGCGAAGTTCCCCGACACGCTGCTGCGCTGGCTCATGTGGATCCGGAACCGCATCAACCCGCGCGACGCGCGCATCTCGCCGGCGCACGGCGACCTCGCGCGGCTGCCGCCCACGCTCGTGCAGGCGAGCGAGACGGAGATGCTGCGCGACGATGCGCGCCGCTACGTCAACCGCGCGGCGGCTGCCGGATCGCCGGCGCGCCTGCAGACCTGGGACCACATGGTCCACGTCTGGCAGATCTTCCATCGCGAGCTTGCCGAGGCGCGCGAGGCGCTGGAGGAGGTGCGCAAGTTCCTCGCAGAGACCTGACGCGGCGCCGCGAAATGAGGGTCAGAGTCGCATTTACAGCCCACAGGTTGCAAATGCGACTCTGACCCTCAATTCGCACTCAATTCGCAACCGTCGTCGTCCCCGCGAAGCCTGCCCCCGAGCGCCTGAGTCGGGGGGCGGGGACCCAGAGTCCTCAAGTCACTGAGGGCCAACGACACTGGGTTCCCGCATTCGCGGGAACGACGACGTATGGAAATGTCGCGCGTGCACTCAGTCGAATTCGAGATGGGTTCTAGTATTCCACCGGCACGGGATCGAGCGACCGCCAGAGGTACCAGGTGGCCGCGCTTCGCCACGGCCGCCAGGCGCGCGCGCGGCGAGCGATCGTCGTTGCCGCCACACGCCTGCCGCGGTGGTAGTGGATCGCGACCGCGCGCTGCAGGCCGATGTCGTCGAGCGGCAGCACGTCGGGCCTGAGCTCGTGGAAGATGAGGAACATCTCGGCGGTCCAGCGGCCGATGCCCTTGACCTCGCACAGCGAGGCGATCAGCGCCTCGTCGTCGAGCCGGCCCCACGCCGATGCTTCGAGCCGCCCCGACGCGAAGCGGGCGGCGAGGTCGCGCACGTATTCCACCTTGCGCTCGGAGAGCCCGCAGGTGCGCAGCGACGCCGGCCGGGCGGCGGCGACTTGCAGCGCATCCAGCGCGGGGAACGCGGCCTCGGCCTGATCCGGCGAGACGCGCGCGACGAAACGCCGCCACACGGCCTCGGCCGCCTTGACCGAGATCTGCTGGCCGACGATCGCGCGTGCGAGCGCCGTGAACGCGTCGCTGCGCCGCGTGAGCCTGATGCCGGGATAGGCGGCGATCAGCTCGCCGAGCACGGGGTCGGCGCGGGCGAGCTCGCTCGTCGCCTGTTCCCACCAGGAGGGCCCGCTCACGTCGGCTGCTGCGCGCGCGCCGCGCGCTGGCGAGCCCGCTTGCGCCACGCCGCCACGACGTGGCAGCGCCAGCCCACCCGGACCGCGCACCACCCGATCAGCGCGAGCGTCAACGAGAGCAGGAGGACGCCGAGCGCCAGGGGCTTGCCGAGCTGGCCCATCCACGACGCGACCTCGCCGAGGTACGCGAACGACATGGAGAAGTCCGGCGGCGGCACGGGCGCGGCGTCCGCGTTGCCCACGAACAGCGCGCCGTACTCGTAGGCGACGACGTAGAGCGGCACGATGGTGAGCGGGTTCGTGTACAGCGTCGTGATGGCGGCGAGCGGGAAGTTGGCGCGCAGCGCGATGGACAGCAGCACCGAGCCCAGCACCTGGAACGGCCCGGGCACGAGGCCCGCGAACAGGCCGATCGCCACCGCGCGGGCGGTCGAGCGGCGGTTCAGGTGCCACAGGTCGGGATCGGCGAGCCGCGGCGCGTGCTTCTTCACCCACGGGTGGCCGGTGATGTCGGCGACGAAGGGTTCCCAGCGGCGGGTGAGGCGCCGGAACAGGTGGCGGGCCATGGGCTGCTGTGCCGCGAAAGGTGCCGGATATGGTACATTGCGCGGCTTTGTTTTTCGGGGCTGATGTGACCCATGGGGCGTAGTCGGGCCGATCCGGCCGGAATCCCGGCGATGAACGGCGGACGGCTGCTCGTCGCGATGCTCGCGCTGGCCGCGTTCGCGGCCGGCCTTCCCTCGGCCCGCGCCGCCGACCCGCAGAAGGTCCTGCGGATCGTCTTCAACGCCGCGGAGACCGGCTTCGACCCGGTCCGCGTGTCGGACAACTACTCGAACATCGTCAACGGCGCGATCTTCGAGCCGCTGCTCACTTACGACTACCTGGCGCGGCCGGCGAAGCTCGTGCCGCAGACCGCCGAGTCGATGCCCGAGGTGACCGACGGCGGCAGGACGTACACGTTCCGCATCCGCAAGGGGATCATGTTCACGCCGGATCCCGCGTTCAAGGGCAAGCCGCGCGAGCTGACCGCCGACGACTACGTCTACACGATCAAGCGCTTCGTGGACCCGAAGAACCGCTCGCCGTGGGCGTTCATGTTCGAGGGTCGCATCGAGGGCATCGACGAGCACGTCGAGGCGGCGAAGCGCAGCGGCAAGTTCGACTACTCCGCGCAGATCGCGGGCCTGCAGGCGCCCGACCGCCACACTCTGCGCATCCGGCTGAAGGAGCCGAACTACGTCTTCCTCTACACGCTCGCCCACACGCCGATCGCGGCGATGGCGCGCGAGGTGGTCGAGGCGTATGGCGACGACCTCGCCGCTCACCCGGTCGGCACCGGCCCGTACAAGCTCAAGGAATGGAAACGCTCGAGCAAGATCGTGCTCGAGGCGAATCCGGACTACCGTGGCTTCACCTGGGACTTCAAGCCGGAGCCGGGCTCGGCGTGGGACGAGCGCGTCGTGGCCCAGATGAAGGGCAAGAAGATGCCGCAGATCGGCCGCGTGGAGATCAGCGTCATCGAGGAGGAGCAGTCGCGCTGGCTCGCGTTCCAGAACGGCGAGCTCGACTACGTCAACGTGCCGGGCACGTTCCGTTCGCAGGTGTTCGACGCCGACCGCAAGCTGCTGCCGCAGTGGCGGGAGAAGGGCGTCACGACGTTCAACCAGATCGAGCCCGACGTCGTGTACACGTTCTTCAACTTCCGCGATCCGGTGGTCGGCGGCTTCGCGAAGGAGAAGATCGCCCTGCGGCGCGCGATCATCATGGCCTACGACCTCGACGAGGAGATTCGCGTGATCCGTCGCGGGCAAGCCGTGCGCGCGATCATGCCGATCCCGGTGGGGGCGGTCGGCCACGACCCGAACTGGAAGCCGCTCAACAACTACGACCCCGCGCTCGCGAACAAGCTGCTCGACCGCTTCGGCTACAGGAAGGGCCCGGACGGCTACCGCAGCCTGCCCGACGGCAAGCCGCTCGTGCTGCGCTACTCGACGGGGCCGACGACATTCGACCGCGAGAGCAACGAGCTGTGGAAGAAGTCGATGGACGCGATCGGCGTGCGCATCGAGTTCCAGCAGGGCAAGTTCGCCGACCACCTGAAGGCGGCGAAGGTCTGCCAGCTGATGATGTGGGGCTCGTCGTGGCTCGCCGACTACCCCGACGGCGAGAACTTCCTGCAGCTGCTCTACGGGCCGAACACTGGCCAGAGCAACAACGGCTGCTACGAGTCCAAGGCGTTCGACGCGTTCTACGAGAAGATGCTGAAGCTGCCGGACTCGCCCGAGCGCAACCGCCTGTTCCTGGAGATGACGCGACAGATCGAGGTCGACGGCGCGTGGGTGATCGGCGTGTCGCGCGAGCGCAACCAGCTGATCTGGCCGTGGGTGAAGGGCTACAAGAAGCACCCGATCCTGCACTCGGACTTCATCTACCTCGACGTGGAGCCGCGCAAGCCGTGATCCGCGCGCATCGCCTCCTCGCCGCTGCAGCGCTGGCGCTCGCCCTCGCGCAGCCCGCGGCCGCCGCCGATCCGGCGAAGGTCATCCGCGACGTGTTTCCCGTCGCCGAGACGGGCTTCGACCCGCAGGCGGTGCACGACCTGTACTCGGGAACCGTGGTGCAGGCGCTGTTCGAGACGCTGTACACGTACGACTACCTCGCGCGGCCGGCGAAGGTGGTGCCGCTCGCCGCCGACGGGATGCCGCAGGTGAGCGACAACGGGCGCACCTACGTGGTGCGGCTGAAGAAGGGCATCCACTTCGCGCCCGATCCCGCGTTCGGCGGCGCGAAGCGCGAGCTGACCGCCGAGGACTACGCCTACGCGCTCAAGCGCCTCGCCGACCCGAGGATCCGCTCGCCGTGGGCGTTCCTCGTCGAGGGCAAGTTCGAGGGCCTCGACGAGATGGTCGAGGAGGCCAAGAAGGGCGGGAAGTTCGACTACGACCGCAAGCTCGCCGGGATCCAGGCCGTCGACCGCCACACGCTGCGGCTGAGGCTCAAGGCCACCGACTACAACCTGCCGTACGTGCTCGCGCACGAGCCGACCTCCGCGGTCGCGCGCGAGGTGGTCGAGAAGTACGCCGGCCCCGACGGCCGCGTCATGGCCAACCCCGTGGGCACCGGCCCCTACCGGCTCGAGCAGTGGGTGCGCAGCTCGAAGATCGTGCTGACGGCCAATCCCAGCTACCGCGGCTTCACCTGGAACTTCGCGTCCTCCGATCCCGCGGACGCGAAGCTCGTCGCGGCGATGAAGGGCAAGCGCATGCCGCAGGTGGGGCGCGTCGAGATCGCGATCATCGAGGAGGACCAGTCGCGCCTGCTCGCGTTCCAGAACGGCGAGCTCGACATCATGAACCTCGAGGGGCCGCTCGCGCCGAACGTGCTCGACGGCGACCGGCTGAAGCCGGAGTTCGCGAAGAAGGGCGTGCAGCTGTCGCGCATCGTCGACCCCGAGATCTCGTACATCTACTGGAACCTGCAGGACCCGGTCGTCGGGGGACTGGCGAAGGAGAAGGTCGCGCTGCGCCGCGCGCTGGCGATGTCCTACCCGGTGCACGAGGACATCAAGGTGCTGCGCAACGGACAGGCCGTCGAGGCGCGCTACCCGATTCCCGAAGGCGTGGTGGGCCACCAGCCGAACTGGCAGCCCTCGATCAAGTACGACCCGGCCGGCGCCAACGCGCTGCTCGACAAGTTCGGCTATCGCAAGGGCCCGGACGGCTACCGCACGCTGCCCGACGGCAAGCCGCTCGCCGTGCGCCACAGCTCGCGCCCGGACACGGCCGCGCGCCAGCAGGACGAGCTGGTCAAGAAGGCCTACGACGCGATCGGCGTGCGCGTCGAGATCCACAAGGAGAAGTTCCCGGAGCTCCTCAAGCTCGAGAAGCAGTGCAAGCTGACGAGCCGGGCCGCGGCCTGGATCGCCGACTACCCGGACGGCGACAACTTCATGCAGCTGCTCTACGGGCCGAACGTGTTCCAGAGCAACAACGCCTGCGCGAAGATCCCCGAGTACGACAAGCTCTACGAGCAGTCGATCCGCATGCCGCCGGGGCCTGCGCGCGACAAGCTCTACCAGGACATGACGCGGATCGTCGAGGCGTACGCGCCGTGGCGGCTCACGATCAGCCGCTACCGCAACCAGCTCGTGCAGCCGCGCGTGCAGGGCTACCGGCGGCACCCGGTGATCCACTCGTACTGGCAGTACCTCGACGTGGCGCAGCCGGGGCAGTAGGTTCGGTCCCCCTCACCCCGACCCTCTCCCCCGGTTCCGGGGGAGAGGGAGGTGTTTCGCGAGGGCGGAGACGCGCTGGTGGTGGGCCCCCTCTCCCGCTTGCGGGAGGGTCGGGGTGAGCGAGGTTCTCCCTCTCCCGCTTGCGGGAGGGTCG
>JAOUIA010000114.1 GCA_029884335.1 Betaproteobacteria bacterium | reverse complement strand
GCGCCGGCGCTCACGCTGCACGACGCGACCGAGGCGACGCGCATTGGCATCGCGCTGCGCACGTCGCTCGTCGAGCGGCGGGTGGTTGAACTCTAGGGGAGGGAGCGATGGATCGGGAGAGAAGAACGACGTGGGCGACGGTGACGATGCTGGTGATCGTCGCGCTGGCCGGGGTGGCGACACCGGCCGGCGCGCAGGTCAACGTACTGTGCAGCGTCCCGGCGCCTTGGTGCGACGCCGTGGCGCTGCAGTTCCAGAAGGACACCGGCATCAGGGTGAGCTTCTCGCAAAAGGCCGCCGGCGAGGCGATGGCGCAGATCGCGGCCGAGAAGGCGAACCCGAAGATCGACGTTTGGTACGCCGGCAGTGGCGACCCGCACCTGCAGGCCGCGGAGCTGGGCCTGACCGAGGAGTACCGCTCGCCGCTGCTGCCGCAGCTGCACGACTGGGCGGTGAAGCAGGCCGAGCAGTCGGGCTACCGGACCGTCGGGTTGTTCGTCGGCGCTCTCGGCTTCGGCTACAACAGCGAGCTGCTGGCGAAGAAGAAGCTGCCTGCGCCGAAGTGCTGGGCCGACCTCGCGAACCCCGTGTACAGGGACGAGATCCAGATCGCCAACCCGAACGCGTCGGGAACGGCGTACATGACGATCGCGACGTTCGTGCAGATCTTCGGCGAGGACAAGGCGTTCGATCTCCTGAAGGGCATGCACCGCAACACGAACAGCTACCCGCGCGCAGGCGCGGGCGCGATCCGCGCCGTGGGCCGCGGCGAGACCACGATCGGCGTGACCTTTCTCGACGACGGCATGGTCGACATCGCCAACGGCTTTCCGGTCAGGCTCGTGGCGCCTTGTGAAGGGACGGGATTCCAGGTCGGCTCGATGAGCATCGTCAAGGGCGCGCGCAATCCCGAACTCGCGCGACGCTTCTACGACTGGGCGCTGTCGCCGGCGGGGCAGTCGATCGTCGCGGCGACGAAGAACTTCCAGACGATGTCCAACCGCGCGACACCGGTGCCCGAAGGGGCGATCCGGATGTCGGACATCAAGCTGATCGGGTACGACTTCGCCCGCTTCGGCGCCGCGGCCGAGCGCAAGCGCCTGCTGGACAAGTGGGACCGCGAGGTCCACGCGCTGCCGCGGTAGCGCACCCCGGGGAACACAGAGACCGATCATGGATCGATTCCAGTTCGCCGCCGAGCTGGCCCGCGAGGCGGGCCGGCTCGCGCACACCGCGTTCGGGGCTTCGGCCACGAAATCAAAGGGCGTCCACGACGTGGTCACCGAGATGGACGGCCGCGTCGAGCGGCAGGTCCGGGCGGCGATCGCGAAGGCGTTCCCGAGCGACGCGATCATCGGCGAGGAGGAGGGCGGCGGGGACGGCGAGCGGCTGTGGCTCATCGACCCCATCGACGGCACGGCGAACTACGCGCGCGGCATCCCGCACTACTGCGTGTCGATCGGCTACCTCGAGGGCGGCGTACCGACGGTGGGCGCGATCTACGACCCGTCGCACGACTGGCTGTACGTGGCGGAGCGCGGCCGGGGCGCCTTCCTCGACGGCGCCCGCATGACGGTCTCCCCCTGCGCCGACCTCGCCGCGGCCACGGTCGAGTGCGGGTGGTCGACGCGGCGGCCGGCCGCCGCCTACGTGGCGCTCGTCGACCGGGTGCTTGCCGCCGGCGGGGCGGTCCGGCGGGCCGGGTCGGGGGCACTGGGGCTGGCCGACGTCGCCGCCGGGCGCACCGAGGGCTATGCCGAGCTCCACATCAACGCCTGGGATTGCGCGGCCGGCATCGTGCTGGTCCGCGAGGCGGGCGGCTTCACCAACGACTTCTTCGCGGGGGAGGGGCTCGCCCGCGGCAACCCGCTGATCGCGACCAACGCGGCGCTTTGCGTTAAGCTCGCCGACGTCGTCGGAATACCCATGTCAGTCCCGATGGGCCGCCCCGAGGGACTGACCTGCCCCCCCGGGGGGCAGAGAACGACGTGAGCGTGGGGGCTGTCACATCACAGGTTGAACGGAGGAGACCATGCGGATGCTCAACGGAGTGCGTGTCATCGTCGCCGCCGCCGCGCTGGCGGCGCCCTTCGCCGCGGCGGCGCAGGGCGAGGTCGTCGTCTACTGCACGGTGCAGGAGGAGTGGTGCCGGCCGATGGTGGCCGCCTTCGAGAAGGCCACCGGCATCAAGGTGCTGATGACGCGCAAGAGCTCGGGCGAGTTCTACGCGCAGATCAAGGCCGAGGCCGCGAACCCGCGCGGCGACATCTGGTGGGGCGGCACCGGCGATCCGCACCTGCAGGCGGCCGAGGAAGGGCTGACCGAGCCCTACAAGTCGCCGCGCATGGGCGAGCTGCAGGACTGGGCCGTGCGGCAGTGGGAGTCGGCCAAGGGCCGCACCATCGGCGTGTACGCCGGCGCGCTCGGCTACAGCTACAACCACGACCAGCTCAAGAAGAAGAACCTGGCGCCGCCGAAGTGCTGGTCCGACCTGACCCGGCCGGAGTTCAAGGACGAGATCCAGGTCGCGAACCCGAACTCGTCGGGCACCTCGTACACGATGCTCGCGACGTTCGTGCAGCTGATGGGCGAGGACAAGGCGTTCGCGTTCATGAAGTCGATGCACCGCAACGTCAACCAGTACACGAAGTCGGGCGCGGCGCCGGCGCGCGCGGCGGCCACCGGCGAGAGCCTGATCGGCATCACGTTCCAGCACGACGCCGTCGTCCAGGCGATCGGCGGCGCGCCGGTCACGATCGTGTCGCCGTGCGAGGGCACCGGCTACGAGATCGGCAGCATGAGCATCATCAAGGGCGCGAAGAACATGGAGAACGCGAAGAAGTGGTACGACTGGGCGCTCTCCCCGGAGGCGCAGGCGGTCGGCTCGCAGCTCAAGGTCTCCTACCAGGTGCCGTCGAACAAGTCCGCGCCCGTCCCCCCGCAGGCGCCGAAGCTCTCCGAGATCAAGCTCATCAACTACGACTTCGCGAAGTACGGCTCGTCGGCCGAGCGCAAGCGCCTGCTCGGCAAGTGGGACGCCGAGATCTCCACGCTCCCCAAGTGACCATGCGGCGACTGCCGCATGGTCATCCCCGCGAACGCGGGGATCCAGCGTCTTTCGCACAAGAGACACTGGACCCCCGCCTTCGCGGGGGCGACGACACGAAGTAGCGAAGGCCGTGGCGAACCATGCGGAAGCGCTCGCGCCGGTCTTCGTGCCCGTCGCGCGCGACCGCGTCGCGCTCGCGTTGGCGGGCGTGGCGCTCCTCGCGCTGGTCGCGCTGCCGTGGGCGCTCGGCGGCGGAGCGTCGGCGCTGGCTCGCGCTATCGGCGGCGACGGGGCCTACTGGCCGCTGCTCGCCGCCGCCGTCGCGCTGGCTTATGCCGCCTGGCGCGGCCACGATCGCGCCAGCGCCGCGATCTGCGCGGTCGCGCTCGCGTGGGCATTCGTCCACGCGTTCGCGCTCGGCAAGACCGGTCCCTCGTTCGGAATCGGCGCGGCGCTGACGCTGGGCGTGCTCACCGCCGGCCTCGCCCGGTCGGTGGCGAGGCGCGGCGCGTTCCACGGCGACGCCACCGTCGCGACGATCGTCGTCGTGATCGCGGCGCTGCTGCTGGTGTTCATCTTCTTCCCGGTCGGGAAGTCGCTGGTGGCGGCGCTCTTCGACGCCCAGGGCCGGTTCGCGCCGGGACTCGCGGCCGAGCGCCTGCTCTCGCCCGACGTCTGGGGGCTGGGGTGCCTGAGCGGCGGCACGCGCTGCGGCGTGGCGGTCAACTCGGCGCTGCTGGCGACGATCGTGGGGCTGGGCTCGACCGCGATCGGGCTGGTGCTCGCGCTGGTCGTGCAGCGCGGCGGCTCGCGCTACTCCGGCGTGACGCGGCTCATGTCGATCCTGCCGATCATCACGCCGCCCTTCGTGCTGGCGCTGGCGCTGGTCGTGCTGTTCGGGCGCACCGGGGTCGTCACCGGCTGGCTGTCCGACTGGTTCGGCATTCCTCGCTCCCGCTGGCTCTACGGCCTGCCCGGCGTGACGATTGCCCAGCTGCTCACGTTCTCCCCGATCGCGTTCATGCTGCTGCTGGGCGCGCTGCAGGCGATCAGCCCGGCGCTCGAGGAGGCGGCGCAGACGCTGCGCGCCTCGCGCTGGCGCGTCTTCCGCACGGTCACCTGGCCGCTGCTGCGACCGGCGCTTGCCAACGCGTTCCTGCTCGGCTTCGTCGAGAGCCTCGCCGACTTCGGCAATCCGATCGTGCTCGCCGGCAACTACGAGGTGCTGTCGACGAAGATCTTCTTCGCCGTCGCCGGCGCGCAGCACGACCCCGGGCGAGCCGCGGCGCTCGCCACGGTGCTGCTCGGGCTCACGCTGGTCGCGTTCTGGCTGCAGCAGCGCTGGATCGGCCGGCGTTCGTACGTGACCGTGAGCGGCAAGGGCGACGGCGGCATCCCCGCGCCGCTGCCGCGGGCCGTGTGGCTGGGCTGCTTCGGTTTCGCCGCCGCGTGGATCGTGTTCACGCTGGCGTGCTACGGGATCATCCTCGCCGGCGGCTTCGTCAAGGACATCGGCCGCGGCGACATGGCGCTGCACCTCGGCCACTTCGCCTCCGGGTTCGGCATCGACTTCTCCGGCGGGGCGCCGCGCTTCACCGGCTCGGCGTGGAACAGCCTGTTCACGACGATCGAGGTCGCCGCCGTCGCGGCGCCGCTCACCGCGGCGGTCGGCCTCCTGTCCGCGTACGTGATCACGCGCCACGACTTCGCCGGGCGGCGCGCGTTCGAGTTCCTCACGATGGTGAGCTTCGCGATCCCCGGGACGGTGATCGGGGTCGCGTACATCGTCGCGTTCAACGTCGCGCCGCTCGAGCTGACCGGCGGGATGGCGATCCTCGTCCTGTGCTTCGTGTTCCGCAACATGCCGGTGGGCGTGCGCGCGGGCGTGGCCGCGCTCGCGCAGATCGACAAGACGCTCGACGAGGCCTCCTCGACGCTGCGCGCGTCCACGGTGCGCACGCTGACCCGCGTGATCCTGCCGCTGCTCAAGCCGGCGATCGTCGCCACGCTCGTGTTCAGCTTCACGCACGCGATGACCGCGGTCTCGGCGGTGATCTTCCTCGCCACGGCGAAGTACAACCTCGCCACCGTCTACATCATCGGCCGCGTCGAGGCGGGCGAATACCCGCTCGCCATCGCCTACTCGTCGGTGCTGATCGTGTTCATGCTCGCCGTGCTGCTCGCCGTGCAGGCGGCGGTCGGCGAGGCGCGACTCGGCCGCCGCAGCGCGGCCGCGCTGACCGTGGGGCACTCATGACCAGGAAGGTTTCCGGCGAGGTGGTGTTCGAGGGCGTGACCAAGCGCTACGGCGACGTGCGCGCCGTCGACGACGTGAGCTTCCGCGTGGCCGACGGCGAGCTCGTCACGCTGCTCGGCCCCTCGGGCTGCGGCAAGACGACCACGCTGCGCATGGTCGCGGGGCTCGAGGCCGTCTCGCAGGGGCGCGTGCTGATCGGCGGCGAGGACGTCACGCTGCGCGCCGCCAACGAGCGCAACGTCAGCATGGTGTTCCAGTCCTACGCCTTGTTCCCGCACATGACCGTGCTGGAGAACGTGTGCTACGGGCCGGTCTCGATGCGCGCGAGCAAGGACGCGGCGCGCGAGCTCGCCGCCGCGAAGCTCGCGATGCTCGGCCTGACCGGCTTCGAGAAGCGGCTGCCCTCCGAGCTCTCCGGCGGCCAGCAGCAGCGCGTCGCCGTGGCGCGCTCGCTGGTTCTCGAGCCCGCCGTGCTGCTGTTCGACGAGCCGCTCTCGAACCTCGACGCCAAGCTGCGGCGGCGCGTGCGCGAGGAGATCCGCGAGCTCCAGCAGCAGCTGCAGCTCACGGTGCTCTACGTGACGCACGATCAGGAGGAGGCGCTCGCGGTCTCCGACACGGTGATCGTGATGGACGCCGGGCGCATCGCGCAGCAGGGCACGCCGCAGGAGCTCTACGAGGCGCCGAACTCGCGCTTCCTCGCCGACTTCATCGGCGACGCGAACCTCATCGACGGCGAGCTCACGGTCACCGCTGCCGGCGCGAGCTTCGCGGCGGGCGGCGTGGCCGCGCCGGTGCGCGCGCACGGGGCCAAGTCCGGGCCGGCCACGCTCGCGTTGCGGCCGCACGAGCTGCGTGTGGTCGCCGCGGGCGAGGGCGTGCTCGAGGGGGTGTGCAGACGCGCGGCGTACCTGGGAAGCCGCGTCGAGTACGTCGTCGCGACGCCGTGGGGCGAGCTGCTCGCGTTCGACGGCGACGTGCGCGGCCGCCGCGCCCGCGACGAGGCCGTGGGCATCGCCTTCGACCCCCGCGCGGCGATCCTCGTGCCTCGACAGGAGACAGGTAACAGGTAACAGGTAACAGATGACAGGCAAGAGCGGCGGGAGCGGCCGGGTGCTACGCTATCGCCGCCGTCGTTCGTTCTCTGTTCCCTGTTCCCTGTTCCCTGAAATGGATTTCGCGTTCGTCCTCGACCCGCTGCCGCTGCTCAAGGCCTACAAGGACTCGAG
>JAOUIA010000113.1 GCA_029884335.1 Betaproteobacteria bacterium | reverse complement strand
CCGGCGCCTTCGCTCCGGCAGGGATCTTCCCGGCGGCAACCGGCTTCGGAGGCTCCGTCTTGACGAGCTTGAGCGGCCGCTTGGCGAGCGGCGCCGCCTTGACGGACGGCTTGGCCGCGACGGGCTTGACCGCCGGCTTAACGACAGGCTTGGCAACCTTCTTGGCGACGGGCCTGGCCTTGCCCCGCGCCGGGACGGCCTTTCCCTTGGCGGACGGCCGCGACTTCGCCGACGCGCCCTTCGCCTTCGGAGCGGGCCGGGCCTTCGGCTTGGCGGCCGGCTTCGCTTTCGTCCGCGGCGCGGGCTTCGCCTTCCGCGCGACCTTGCGCACGGCCGGCCGCGCGGGCTTCTTCGCCGCCCCCCGCGCCGTGCTCTTGGCCTTGGGCTTGGACTTGCGGCTGGGGCGGGCAGGTTGCTTGGCCATGGAGGTCCTTGGGGTCGGGGGCGGCGTCGCCGGCGGGCCTCGTCGCGCCCGGGGTCCGCCACTCGGTCTTGCCGCTTCACGCCCCAGATGGGGGCGGCGCGGGAAAACCGCAAATTCTACTACGGTTTCAGCCTCTTGGCGCCCGAGGGCGCCGGGCGGGCCGGGGTCAGCCGTCGGGCGCGTCGCCTCTGTTCGTGGACACGGCCTGCTTGACGAGGTTCAGCTGGCGGACGCGTTCCGCCTCCTCCGGCGCCACGTCCCCGGCACCCGCTTCCGGCCCGCCCGAGCGCAGCACCGCGAGGCGCCAGCGCGCTGCGCCCGCCCGGAACGCGTCCGCGACCTGCTCGGGGGCCAGCGCCTGGTCGTGCGCCAAAGCCAGGGCCGTGGCCAGCACCGTGTCGTGCGGCGAGTCGACGAAGTGCTGCACCAGCGCCGCCGTCGTCGGCTCGCCCTCCAGCGTCCGGCAATGCGCGAGCAGTGCTGCCAGCGCAGCGCCTTCCGGAGTCCCGTCGTCGGGGCGCGGCAGGTCGGCCTCGCGCGCCAGCGACGGCTGCAGCAGCAGCCCCTGGATCAGCTCGCGGGCGAGCGACGGGCCGCGGCGCGCGAAGCCGCGGCCGGAACGCCGCGCCGGGGGGCTGCCGGCGTCGCGATCCTGCGCGGCGGCCGGCGCCTCGCGCGCGGGACGCGACGCTCCCAGCAGGGCGCGCAGCTCGCCCTCGGGCAGCCCCGAGAGTTCGGCCAGGCGGCGCGTGATCAGCGCCCGCAGTACCGGCGCCTCGATCGCGGCGAGGTGAGGGCGCGCAGCGGCGACGAGCGCCGCGCGGCCCTCGGCGTCCGCGGGCGGGTGCTGTCCCGCGAGCTCGCGGAGCAGAAACTCGGAGAGCGGGATTGCCGCGCCGAGCGCCGCCTCGAACGCGGCCTTGCCGCGCTTGCGCACGAAGTCGTCGGGGTCCTCGCCGTCGGGCAGGAACAGGAAGCGCGCGTTCTTGCCGTCGGCGAGCACCGGCAGCGTGTTCTCCAGCGCCCGCCACGCGGCCTTGCGCCCCGCGGCGTCGCCGTCGAAGCAGAACACCACCGTGTCCGCCTGGCGGAAGAGCTTCTGCGCGTGCACGGGCGTGGTCGACGTGCCCAGCGTGGCCACCGCGCAGTCCACGCCGTGCTGCGCGAGCGCGACGACGTCCATGTAGCCCTCGACGACGACGACGTGCCCGGCGTCGCGGATGCCGCCGCGCGCCTGGAACAGCCCGTAGAGCTCGCGGCCCTTGCTGAACACCGGCGTCTCCGGCGAGTTCAGGTACTTGGGCTCGCCGCGGTCGAGCACGCGGCCGCCGAACCCGACGACTCGCCCGCGCGAGTCGTGGATCGGGAACATGATGCGGTCGCGGAAGCGGTCGTAGCGCTTGCCGCCCTCGCCCTTGACCACCAGCCCCGCCGCCTCGAGCGCCGGGTCATCGTAGTTGCTAAACGCCTGCGCCAGCCCCTGCCACTCGTCGGGCGCGTAGCCGATGCCGAACTTCGCGGCGATCGCTCCCGTGAGTCCGCGCCCCTTCAGGTAGTCGATCGCGCGCGGCGAATCGCGCAGCTTCGCGCGATAGAACTTCGCCGCGGCGAGCAGGTGGTCGGTGAGGTCGGCTGCTTCCTCGCGCCGCTCGCGCTCTCCGGGCCGCTCGACGCGCGGCACGGCGAGCCCGGCGTCGCGCGCGAGCTCCTCGACCGCGTCGGGGAACGGCTTGCCCGCGTACTCCATCAGGAAGCCGATCGCCGTGCCGTGCGCGCCGCAGCCGAAGCAGTGGTAGAACTGCTTGGTCGGGCTCACCGTGAACGACGGCGACTTCTCGCTGTGGAACGGGCAGCAGGCGACGTAGTTGGCGCCGGCCTTCTTGAGCGGCACCAGCCGGTCGACGACCTCGACGATGTCGACGCGCGCGAGCAGCGTCTGGATGAAGTCGTTCGGGATCATGCGCGCGCGTGCGCCGCAGCACCGCGCACGGCCGGCCTTCGGGCAAATCTGGCCGGCCGCGCGGTGCGCCACACGGCAGGGTGCCCGGGGATTATAGGCAGAAGTAGGGTCAGACTCGACTTTCCTGGTCAGGCGCCACTGCCCCGTCCGTCACCGGCCGGAAAGTCGAGTCTGACCCTACTTACTGCTGGCCGGCCAGCTTCGCCTTGACCTTGGCGGAGACGGCGGAGAAGTCGGCGCGGCCGGCGAGCTGGGGCTTGAGCTGCGCCATCACCTTGCCCATGCCGGCGGGCCCGGCGACCCCGGTCGCGGCGATCGCGTCGCGAATCGCGGCGTCGATCTCGGCCTCCGACATCGCCTGCGGCATGTAGGCGGACAGCACCTCGATCTCGGCGCGCTCCGCGGCGGCGAGGTCGGCGCGGTGGCCGGCCTCGAACTGCGCCACCGAGTCGCGGCGCTGCTTGATCATCTTGTCGACGACGGCGACCACGTCGGCGTCGGAGAGCTCGCGGCGCTCGTCGACCTCGCGCTGCTTGATCGCGGCGAGCAGCATGCGGATCGCCGACAGGCGCGCGGTCTCCTTCGCGCGCATCGCGGACTTCATGTCTTCGGTGATGCGGGACTTGAGGGTCATGGGATGGATGGCGGGGGTTGGGGGAGGAGAGGCGGGCTTGCCCGGTACGAAACACGTGTCGACAGCGGCGCGGGTGAGGGCAGGCTCAAGCCTCGCTGCCCACCCCGCAAAGCAAAAAGGGGCGACCCTGTCGCCCCTCTCGTACCGCCACTCCCGCGCGATCAGTACAGCTTCGGCGGCAGCTGCTGCCCGCGCAGGCGCTTGTAGTGGCGCTTCACCGCGGCGGCCTTCTTGCGCTTGCGCTCGGCGGTGGGCTTCTCGTAGAACTCGCGCGCCCGCAGCTCGGTCAGCAGGCCGGTCTTCTCGATGGTGCGCTTGAAGCGGCGCAGTGCTGCCTCGAAGGGCTCGTTTTCGCGGACGCGGACGCTCGGCATGTGGATTCGGCGGGTATTCGGGCGGTGGAAAGCATAAAAGGATAGCACGGCGCCGCCCGTCCGGGCAACCGGGCCGGCCCCGTCCCCGGGGGGAGCGCGCTCCAGCTCCTATAATCCGGTCGATGCGCGTCCTGGGCATCGAAACCTCCTGCGACGAGACCGGGGTCGCGGTCTACGACACCGGGCAGGGCCTCCTGGCGCACGCGCTCCACTCGCAGGTGGCGCTCCACGGGGCCTACGGAGGCGTGGTCCCGGAACTCGCCTCCCGCGACCACGTCCGCCACCTGGTGCCGCTGATCCGCCGGGTCGTCGGCGAGGCGGGTCTCGGGCTGGCCGACCTCGACGGCATCGCCTACACCGCGGGGCCGGGCCTCGCCGGGGCGCTGCTCGTGGGCGCCAGCGTAGCCACCGCACTGGCGCGCGCGCTCCGCGTGCCGGTGGTCGGCGTCCACCACCTCGAGGGCCACCTGCTCTCGCCGCTGCTCGGCGAGCCCAAGCCCTCGTTCCCGTTCGTCGCGCTGCTCGTCTCCGGCGGCCACAGCCAGCTCTTCGAGGTGGCGGGAGTCGGGCGCTACCGCCTGCTGGGCGACACGCTCGACGACGCGGCAGGCGAGGCGTTCGACAAGACCGCGAAGCTGCTCGGATTGCCGTACCCGGGCGGGCCGGCGCTCGCCGAACTCGCCGAGAGCGGACGCGCCGGCGCGTACTCGCTGCCGCGCCCGATGCTCGATTCGGGCGACCTCGACATGAGCTTCTCCGGCCTCAAGACGGCGGTCGCGACGCTGGTGCGGCGCGTCGGTTCCGCGCTCGACGCGCAGGCGCGCGCCGACATCGCGCGCGAATTCGAGTCCGCGGTCGTCGAAGTTCTCGTTGCGAAGGCGCTCGCCGCGTTGCACGTCACGGGACTGAAGTCGCTCGTCGTGGCCGGGGGCGTGGGGGCGAATCGGCAACTTCGCGTACGTTTGATCGAATCGACATCGGCGGCGCGCGCGCGGGTCTACTTTCCTTCCATCGCGTTCTGCACCGACAACGGGGCGATGATCGCGTTGGCCGGTGCCTTGCGGATGGACGCGGAGGGCGCGGCCGGAAGTTCGTTCGGCGTGCGGCCGCGGTGGGATCTGTCGGAGCTCCGGGCGCCGCCGTGACGCCAGGCGGGCCGCCGGGGCGGAATCGGGCGGCCCCTGCATGTCCGCACAACGAATCGCCCGCGCCATCGCAGTGGTGGCGGCTGCGCTGGCCGTCGCGCCGCTCTCGGCACTGCCGCCGCTGCAAGGCGCGACTCACCTGTCCGCCGGCGAAACGGTCGTCTGCGCCGCGCTGGCTGCCGGCGGCGCGGCGTGCTGGGGCGGCGACGACAGCGCAGCTCTGGGAAGGCCCACTTCCGGCCGTGCGGCAGGTCCGGTGGGCGACCTCGACGATGCCCTCGCGTCGATAGCGGTCGGCGGCCAGCACGCCTGCGCAACGGGCAGCGACGGGCGGCTGTGGTGCTGGGGCGACAACTGGTCCGGGCAGCTCGGCATTGGATGGAGTTCCAGCACGCGCGGACCCTCGCTCGTCAATGCGCTCGCCGGCGTGACGCACGTCTCCGCCGGTTCTGCCCACAGCTGCGCGGTTGCCGGCGGAGCGGCGTACTGCTGGGGCGAGAACTACTACGGCCAGATCGGCGACGGCACCACGACGCAGCGCCCGGGACCCGTTCCGGTAGCCGGCCTTGGCGTCGGCGCGCTCGGCGTCGCCGCGGGCAGCGGCTTCAGCTGCGCAGCCGTTGCGGGCGGAGCGTGGTGCTGGGGAGCGAACGGCCTCGGGCAACTCGGCGACGGAACGATGCAGCAGCAGGTTCTTCCCGCCGCGGTCGCAGGGCTCTCCGCCAACGTCACGTCGCTTGCGGCCGGCAGGAACCACGCGTGCGCGATCCAGTCGGGCGCGGTGAAGTGCTGGGGCGCCAACTGGAGCGGGCAGCTGGGCGACGGGACGACCGTTACCCGGTCGACACCGGTGAACTCGATCGGCGCCACGGCGGGCATGGTGGCAGTCGCCGCAGGCAGCACGCACACCTGCGCGCTGCGCAACGACGGCGTAGTGCTCTGCTGGGGCGACAACATGTGGGGCCAGCTCGGCGACGGCACGACGGATACGCGCTACGCCGCTGGTCCAGTGGCAGGTCTCGCGGCGGCAGCCCTGGGCGTGGCGGTGTCGAACAACGGAACCTGTGCACTGCTGGCCAACGGCGCGGTCCAGTGCTTCGGCGGGCAGGTGCTCGGCATCGGCGCCTTGGACGAGCGCGTCCTGCCCGTCGAGGTCGGCGCGGTCGCGGGCGGCATCGCGTCGTTGTCGGCCGGCGGCACCCATACCTGCGGAACGGCGGGCGGCGGGGCAGCCGTGTGCTTCGGCACGGGCAGCAGCGGCCAGCTCGGCACCGGGGTCCTGGGTGTCGCGCCGTGGCCTGTGATCGTCCCGGCGCTGTCGTCGGGCGTGGCGGATGTCAGCGCGGGCTACTCGCACACCTGCGCACGCACGCAGGCGGGCGCTGCCTACTGCTGGGGGGACGGATCGGGCGGCAAGCTGGGCAGCGGCCAGCAGACACCATCGTACGTGCCTTCGCCGGTCGTCGGGCTGGCCGGCGGCGTCGCGGGCATCGCCGCCGGAGGTTCATTCAGTTGTGCGGTGGACGGCGCGGGCGCGGTGAAGTGCTGGGGCGACGACAGCCGCGGCAGTCTCGGTGACGGCGGCGGCGCCGCAAGCAGCGCCGTTCCCGTGCAGGTTGCGGGGCTCGTGGCCGGCGTGGCGCGAGTCGCGGTGGGCGACGGACACGCGTGCGCGCTGCGTACCGGCGGCGGCGTGAAGTGCTGGGGAAGGAACGAATGGGGGCAGATCGGCGACGGCACGCTCCTCGACCGCTTCGCCCCGGTCGACGTGCTGGGACTCGCCGCAGGCATCGTGGACATCGCCGCCGGCCGCGACCACACGTGCGCGGTCACCGCGACGGGCGGCGTCCTCTGCTGGGGCGCAAACCACGGCGGGCAGCTCGGCGAGGGGACGTTCCTCGAGCGTCTCGCGCCGGTCAACGTGCCGGGACTCCCGGGCGCGGTCGTTCAAGTTGCGGCCGGCTACGAGCACACCTGCGCGCTGACGGCCGGCGGCGACGTCCATTGCTGGGGATCCGACGATCGCGGCCAGACGGGGCCCAACGGGGGCGTTCCGGGGCCGGTCCTCGTGCCGCTGGGCACGGCGGCCTTGTCC